>JBHADJ010000032.1:0-5804 GCA_041855065.1 Lysobacter sp. | reverse complement strand
ATGGACAAGAACGGCGCCATCTGGGTGAAGAACGGCTCGGACAAGCGCCGCGCCACCTCGCGCGAGGAAATTCAGCGCCTGTTCCAGCAGGCGGGGCTGGTGCATGCGGATGAAACGCCTGTGGCGGGCTTGAGCGCGAGCGATGTGGATCTGCCCTATTTCGAAACCTTCTTCGAACAGCAATTTGGCGAGCCGCTCGCCCAAAACAACCAGCCGCTGCCGCAGTTGCTGACCAACATGAACCTGATGAACCAGGGGCAGCTCAACGTGGCGGGCGGTCTGCTGTTTGCCAAATCACCGCAATACGCGCTACCCGCCTTCATCGTCAAGGCCGTCGCCTTTGTCGGCACCGACATTGAGGATCAGCGCTATATCGACAGCCGCGACATCACCGGCAAGCTGGCTGACATGTTTCAGCAGACGCTGGGTTTTATCTTCGCTAACACCCGCGCCACGCAGGGCGAGCAGGGCTTCAACTCCCAAGGGCAGCCTGAGATTCCCCGCATCGTCTGGGAAGAGCTGGTCGCCAACGCCCTCATTCACCGCGACTACTTCATCAGCGCGCCGGTGCGCGTGCTGATCTTTGCCGATCGCGTCGAGATCATCAGCCCCGGCCACCTGCCCAACAACCTGACCATCGAAAACATCAAGGCGGGCAATTCCAATATGCGCAACCCAATTCTGGCGTCCTTTGCCGCCAAGCTGCTGCCATATCGCGGACTGGGCAGCGGCCTGCTGCGTGCATTGCGAGCCTGGCCACAGATTGAGCTGATTGATGACCGAGCTGGGAACCTGTTCAAGGCTATCGTGGCGCGTCCCGGTTTGCTGGAGGCGGCCGGGAGTTCTTGACTGATCGGCTGGGAGGGAGATGGATAGGCTTCTGCTTTTTAGAACATCGCCATGGTGTCAGCATGAAACTGAACGAAGAAAACGAACCGTTCTTCATCACCGAGGACATCGCCACCGAGATGGCTGCTGCCGGCTACGAGTTTAAGCATCCCGACCATGCCAGAACGAAGAGCGTCCGCGACCTGTACGGATAGCAGCCTAGGGAGACTCTGGAGCAGGCCATTGTCCATCAACAGCGAAGACAGTGTTCATCCCCTTGATCTGGGCAATAGCATTAGTTGGCTATAGATAATCGAGTGGAAATGAGGTGCCATGGCCTGCATAAGCATTCGGACAGCGCATTGGGTGGGGCTTGTGCAAGGGGCGCTGAATTTCCGGGCCGCTGTTTGGCGATGCGCTGGAGGCTGATGATGTGCAAAGCGGCACCATCTACGTGCTGCGTTCGCTATCCGAACACCCCTACGTGGCCGAGCACCGCGAAGTCATCCACAAAATCGGCGTTACCGGCGGCAAGGTCGAGGCACGCATCGCCCATGCCGAACACGATGCCACCTATCTTCTGGCCAAGGTACAGGTGGTCGCCACCTACCAACTCGCCAACATCAACCGCACCCGGCTGGAAAAGCTGCTGCACCGCCTGTTTGCCCCGGCACGGATTGATTTGACACTGCAAGACCGCTTTGGCCATGCGGTCAAACCGCAAGAATGGTTCTTGTTGCCGCTGGCGGTGATTGACGAGGCGGTGCAGCGCATTGTTGACGGCTCGATTGCCGGCTACCGCTACGATCCGGCTCAGGCCCAGCTGGTTTCGGCGCGGTCTTGATGCTTTGATCTGATTTGGCAGACACGCAACCTGCCAACTGTCGACACCGTTGTGCAGTGAGTGAATTGGGCAGAATCTGATGGATGCAGCTATCGGCAGGTCTTTTCGCGTAGAGTGGCAGGCATCACTCGTGCTGGAGGTGTCCGATGTTGGTTGCCGATATGTTGCGCCCTGCCTTGCTTGCCCTGGCTATTGCGGGACTTGCTGCCTGTGCTTCTGCGCCCAAACCGCTTGTGACTGGACAGGCGCGTGCGGCTATCGACCCGGCGGAAGTGTCGATGTATTACGGGCCGCCGGATGTGCCGTATGAGGAAATTGCCATTCTGGAAGTATCCAGTGGCAGCTTCACCTACGGTGAAAACAACAAGCGTCAGGCGGTGCTGGAACGCTTGCGTCAGCAGGCGGCGAGTGTCGGTGCCAATGGCGTGATCTTCCGCCAGTCCAGCGAAGGGCGTGGTGGCTCGGGTGTGGGCGTTGGCGTTGGTGGTGGTCGCATCGGCGGGTATGGCTATGGTGGCGTTGGCGTGGGGATCAATGTCTCTCCCAAACGGAGGCATGCCAGCGGCGTTGCCATTTACATGCCGCAAAAGCCTGCGCAGCAGGAAGCCCTGCCTGTGGAGGCAGAGCAGGAATAAAACGGGCGCGAGTCGGTAGGCGGTGCCATATGACCAGGTGCTGCCTCGCGGACGATTGCATGGGTTCCAAACGCTCTCCATCTTCAGGGCCGGAACCGTGAATTCTGTTTCGGCTCCAGGCATATCCGAGGCAAGATGTCAGGCCAAAGCTGTAAGCCATGCCCACTTGAATTGGCTTGTGCTCATGGCTGATGATTGCGCCCATGTATCGTGCGGTTCGCTGGGCATCTCCCGGGCGATGCTCTGGTCATTCAAGGGGCTGAAGGCTGCCTGGCCGCATGAGTCCTCATCCCGCGCGAAAATGCTGGCCCTTGTGCTGCTGGTGCCGGTCGGTCTGTGGCTGGGGCAGGGCTCTGTGGAGAAGGCGCTGCTGGTCGGTGCAATCCTCTTGGTGATGGTGGCCAAACTTTTGAACTCCGCCGTCGGCCGCGGCAATCGCCTCATCTGGCATTTGCCGGCGGATCTGGGATGCTTCAAAAGGCTGCCCTTGGAGCATCCGATCCTGACGGGGCGGAAAACAGCCGAGTCGCTCGGATGCGCCTTGCCGGGGCAGCGTAATCTGGTGCTGAGCCGCGGCGCTTGCGTGCGGTTTGCAGGCATGGAGGCTGCCGCCTCGCCGAGCGAGGCCGAAACGCTGGCAGCAACGCTCGATGCCGATACTTTCTTCCCGTGCTTTAATCCTGCTCATGGGCAGGAAATCGCCCGCGAACTGCCCCGGATCGCTGCCGACCAGCCGGGTCTTGTCTTTGCCGATTATCAGTGGGTTCCTGGAGTTTCCTCATGAACAAGCATGAAGAGCGCGAGTCTCATTCCGCATCAAAACCGCCGCCGCATCCGGGGTGGTTTTTGCCCGGTATCGGATTTGGCCTGGCGCTGGCCGGGCTGCTTTTGTGGATGCGCTTTAACGATGCATCGGGAGGTGGATGGTATAACTCGTTCTTGGGGGCATGGTTTGTATTCTTGCTTGCCGTTTTGCCTTTGACGGTGCTTTGGTTCTTGTGTGGCGTTGTGCCGCTGTTCTGGGCAGGCAAACGTATCAGGATTTACGTGTGGGTGCTGGCACCACCGTTACTGGCGCTGCTTGCCCTTGTGCTGCATTCCTTTGTCGAGGACAACCGAATAAGACGCGAGACGGAGCAATATCTGACGGTATTTCCACCTGTCATGGAAGTCCATATCAACCTGAGCGGGCAGGACTTGAAACTGTTCGAGGGCGATGATTCATACTTGAATATGCCACGAAGCGGTAGCGAGATGTCTGCTGAAAGTCCTCAACAATTTGTCTCGGGCTTGCACAGTTACCTACTGGAAAGCCCAAGTTATGCAAACCTCTACAGTACTGCAGGGGGCACACGTTCGTTGCAATTCGTGGGCGAGCGGATGCAGCGCTTGCGAGCGCCGCCACACACAGGCAGTGAACGGGATGATGCATCGCGCTATACGGTTGAAAGCGTACCCTTGCAACTGGTACAACCGCCCCCGGAGCTGCCTGCCGGGGTGCCCATGCTGAATGACATCGGGGAAAGCACTATCCAGTGGATTTACATCCACTATCCTGAACATGTCGAGGTAGCGCCGGTGATTGGCCAGCCAATCAAACATCGGCAGGTGTATCGCATCCATCTGTATAACGAGGGGGCGGATGACATCGTGCGGCTGCAAATCAATGGAGAGGAGGTGCGCGTGGGTGAGAAGATGGCAAGGTTAGCGCAGCTCTGCCCGATTTTCGGAGATGCAGGCGGTTATTTGCGCAGCTTGGCATCGGACAGGCAGACGCAAACTTGGCGTTTGCGCTGGCAAACGCTTGCAGCGCCAGGGCAGTGGCAGGAGGGCGAGGTGAGCGTCCCCGCGTGGACGCTGGATGATGAGAGCCGCTTTGGGCGGCTGCGGTACCAGGGTGTGAATCTGCACCGGCTACCTGATGATCGTTGGCTCGCCCGCCGCATACGCGACTATGAACATACGAGCATGCAGGCTACTCCGCTGCCAGAGCCCGTGCACTGCAACTATGGGATCCCCGCACCGTCCAGCACCGAAGTGCTGGAGCAAGAAGGCGCTTAGCGTATCGATTGCAGAATGCAGTCTGGTCCCGGCACCGGGGGGATTGGCGAGAAGCGAGTTCGGCGCGCAGGCGGGCAATGCCGCCATCGGTCATGCGCCACTACTCTGCCGGGGCGAAGCCTTGCAGAACCAGTTTGCCGATGGTGCTGCCGCTTTCCATCCGGGCATGGGCCTGACGCAGGGTGGCGGCGTTTATCGGGCCAAGTGTTTCTCGCCGGGTACTGCGCAATTGCTGCCGGTCGATGAGGTCGGCGATTTGTTGCAGGATGTGGCCTTGCCGGGCGAGGTCGGCCGTGGCGAACATCGAGCGGGTGAACATGAACTCCCAATACAGCGAGATGCTTTTTCTTTTCAACAGGCGCACATCCAGCGCGGCCGGATCGTCAATCAGGACGATTTTGCCTTGTGCGGCGACAAGCTGCGCGATCTGCGCCCAGTGCTGGTCGCTGTGAGTGGTGGAGAATACCCAGCCGGGTTGGCCAAGGGCGAGGGCTTCGACTTGTGCGGCCAGCGGTTGCCGATGGTCGATGACGTGATGGGCGCCCAGTTGGCGCACCCAGTCGGCGGATTCGGGGCGCGAGGCGGTGGCGATGATGGTCAGGGGTGTCAGCGCGCGCGCCAGTTGCACGGCCATCGAGCCGACACCGCCGGCGGCACCGACGATCAGCAATGCCGGGGCGCCATCGGGCAAGGGGCGGCTGATTTCCAGCCGTTCGAACAGGGCTTCCCACGCGGTCAGGGCGGTCAGTGGCAGGGCGGCGGCATCTTCGTCCGCGAGCGATTGCGGGGCATGGGCAGCCAGCCGGGCATCGACGAGCTGAAACTCGGCATTGCTGCCCTGGCGTTCGAGTGCGCCGGCGTAATACACCCGCTCACCCACGGCAAATCCCTGCACGTTTGTGCCGATGGCCGCGATGGTGCCGACCGCATCCCAGCCAAGCACGCGCCATTGGCCGGCTTCGGGGGTGGCGGATGCGCGCACCTTGGTATCGACCGGATTGACGGCCACGGCATGGATGCGAACCAGAAGGTCGTTCGGGCCGGGGCTTGGGGTATCGAGCTCGATGTCGCACAGGGCGTCGGGATGGTGCAGGGGCAGGGGGCGTTGGAAGCCGACGGCTTTCATGGCAGTTTCGCAAAGTGGAGGGAGCGCCCTATTCTTGTCATGCCTTTTGCAAAGGCAAGAACGCACATGAAACTCGCATAGTGTCAAAAAAGATACCGTCATGGCCAGAACTTCCCACCCGACCTTCACGTGTGCGCCCGGTTGCAGCGTGGAAGCTGCGCTTGCGCTCATCGGCGGCAAGTGGAAAGGCGTCATCCTTTATCGCCTGTTGCGCGAGGAGGTGCTGCGTTTCAACCAGTTGAAGCGCTACTTGCCCAACATCACCCAGCGCATGTTGACGCATCAACTGCGCGAGCTGGAGCGTGATGGT
>JBHADJ010000031.1:0-10175 GCA_041855065.1 Lysobacter sp. | reverse complement strand
TTACAACCTTGCCCGTTGTGCGCTGAGCGCTTGATGCTGGGCGCGCCAGTCGGCAAGGCGCTGGCGCTCCTGCTCGACCACCGCAGCCGGGGCGTTGGCGACGAAGGTTTCGCTGGCGAGCTTGTTTTCGGATTTGGCAAGTTCGGCGGCGACGCGCTTGATTTCCTTGTCGAGACGGGTGCGTTCGGCATCCAGATCGACGAGGCCAGCCAGCGGCACGAACAGATCCAGATCGCCGACGCGGGCGGCGGCAGCGGCCGGGGGCTCGCCTTCGATGCGGCTGATATTGCCGAGCCGGGCCAGCAGGCACAGTGCCGGGCTGAAACGGGTCAGACGATCGGCATCGACATCGCCGCGCAGCAGCAGCTCCATCGTTTCGCGCGGCGATACGCCCAACTCGCTGCGGATGCGACGCACGGCGCTGACCATCGCCTTCAGCCATTCGATGTCGGCATCGGCGCGGGCGAAATCGGCCACGTCGAGCTGACCGGGCGTCGGGTAGGCTGCCCGCATCAGGCTTTCATCGGCAATGCCAAGACGCGGCTTGACGGCCTGCCAGAGTTCTTCGGTGACGAAGGGGATGAGCGGATGCAAAAGGCGCAGTAGTTGCTCCAGCACATACAGCAGGGTGTGACGGGTGGAGGCGGCCGCTTGCGTATCCGCGCCGTCCAGGAGGGCGGCCTTGGACAGCTCCACGAACCAGTCGCAGAACTGGTTCCAGGCAAACTCGTACAGGGTTTGCGCCAGCAGGTCGAAGCGATAGCTGGCGAAATGCTCGGCCACTTCCGCAGTGGTCTTGGCCAGCTGGGAGAGAATCCAGCGCTCCGCATCCGTGACCGGTTGCGGCACGCCGCGGGCGTTGAAGCCTTCGGTATTCATCAGCACGAAACGGGTGGCGTTCCACAGCTTGTTACAGAAGCTGCGATAGCCTTCGGCACGCGCCAGATCGAACTTGATGTCGCGTCCGGGGCCGGCCAGCGCCGCCATGGTGAAGCGCAGCGCGTCGGCGCCGTGGGCGGCGATGCCGTCGGGAAACTCCTTGCGCGTGTCCTTCTCGATCTTGGCCGCCATCTTGGGCTGCATCAGGCCGGCGGTGCGCTTGGCCACCAGGTCGTCGGTGCTGATGCCGTCGATGATGTCGAGGGGATCAAGCACGTTGCCCTTGGATTTGGACATTTTCTGGCCGTTCTTGTCGCGCACGAGGCCAGTGATGTAGATGTCGCGGAACGGTACCTGGCCGGTGAAATGATCGGTCAGCATGATCATCCGCGCCACCCAGAAGAAGATGATGTCAAAACCGGTCACCAGCACGTCGCTCGGCACATGGGCGGCGAACCCGCGCTCGGCCATGCGGGCTTCGTTCGGCCAGCCTTGGGTGGAGAACGGCCACAGCGCCGAGGAGAACCAGGTTTCCAGCACGTCCGGGTCTTGTTGCAGGTTGACATCCGCGCCCAGGCCGTGTTTTTGCCGCACGTCGGCTTCGCTGCGGCCGACATAGGCACGCCCTTCGGCATCGAACCAGGCAGGAATGCGGTGTCCCCACCACAGCTGGCGCGAGATGGTCCAGTCCTGAATGTTCTCCATCCAGTGCCGGTAGGTATTGATCCAGTTGCCGGGCACGAACTTGACCGCGCCGGTTTCCGCCAGCGCCATGCCGCGGCGGCCCAGATCGTCCATCTTCACGAACCACTGATCGGTGAGGAAGGGCTCGATCACCTGTCCGCTGCGATCGCCAAATGGCTGCATGATCGGTTTGGCCTCCACCACTGGCTGGCCTTGCGCATCGGTAACGGCCAGCCCTTCGACAGTGACCGCCTCGATCACGCGCTTGCGGGCTTCGTAGCGATCAAGGCCACGCAGTTCTTCGGGCACCAGATTGACTGCGCCGACATCGCCCACGTCTTCGCCGGACGCCGCGCGCGAAGCGATGGCGGCACTGTCGGCATACGACAGGCCATCGCGGCGCATCGCCGCTTTGGCATCCATCAGCGCATACAGTGGAATGCCGTGCCGCTTGGCCACTTGGTAATCGTTGAAATCGTGTGCGCCGGTGATTTTGACCGCACCGGAACCGAATGCGGGGTCCGGATACGCATCGGCAATGATGGGAATCAGGCGCCGATGCGCCTTCGGGCCGACCGGGATCTCCACCAGCTTGCCGACAATCGGGGCATAGCGCGCATCGTCCGGATGCACCGCCACCGCACCGTCGCCCAGCATGGTTTCCGGCCGGGTGGTGGCGATGGAAATGTAATCGCGGGTTTCGCGCAGGGTTTCGTTGCCGTCGGCATCGCGCTCGATGTATTCGTACGTTTCACCGCCTGCCAGCGGATATTTAAAATGCCACATATGCCCGGGCACTTCGCGGTTTTCCACTTCCAGATCGGAGATCGCCGTTTCAAGCACCGGATCCCAATTGACCAGACGCTGGCCGCGGTAAATCAGCCCTTCCTCGTACAGGCGCACGAAGGCTTCGGTGACGGCTTCGGCCGCCATCGGATCCATGGTGAACACGCTGCGCGACCAGTCGCCGGAGGCACCCAGACGGCGCATTTGCCGCTCGATGGTGCTGCCCGAGTGCGCCTTCCATTGCCACACCTTCTCGATGAAAGCCTCGCGCCCGAGCGAGTCGCGGGTTTCGCCCTTGCCCTCGGCGGCCAGATTGCGGCTGACCACCATTTCGGTGGCGATGCCGGCGTGATCGGTCCCCATCTGCCACAGCGTGCGGTAGCCGCGCATGCGGTGGTAACGCACCAGCGCGTCCATCAGCGTGTGCTGGAAGGCATGGCCCATGTGCAGGGTGCCGGTGACGTTCGGCGGTGGCAGCAAGATGGTGTAGGCCGGGCCATCCCCCTGCGGGGCGAACAGGCCGGCGTCTTCCCATTTCTGGTACAGCGCGGATTCGATGGCGGCGGGGAGATAGCTTTGGGCAGGTGACATGGTGGAGTGGCAAGTCGTGAGCTGGTTAAGTGAGGCAGGGCACCGTGATGAAGCGCCGCAAAGGCGGGAATTGTAAAGCCGTGCAGCGGGGAGCCGCCATGATTTCTGTCCGTCGTGGTGGCGCAATGGCGAGCAAGCGTCCCATCAGGGCGAAAAAAAACCCGGATGGCGGTTGCACATCCGGGCTTTGGCATGGGCAAATGCGGAATTTGCTCAGGCGTCTTGCTTGATGAGGAATTCTTCAAGCGAACGGCCTTGCGAGGTGTAGCTGGCCAGCCAGCGCGGCTGCTTGCCACGGCCACTCCAGGTTTCGGCAGCATTGGCCGGGTTCCGGTATTTCGGTTCGACTTTCGGCAGCTTGCGCGTTGCACGGACTTTTTCTGCTGCCGGCTTGCTGCGGCCACGAGCAGGTGCCTTGGGGGCGGCGGTGCCGAACAGTTCTTCAAAGGTATAACCCGAGGTACGAATGACGCGGTTGACGGCGGCACGCACTTGCATGATGGGTTTGCGCTTGGCGAGAACACGCTTGCGCTTGTTGGCTTTGCTGATGAGCTCGGCCAGCTCTTTTGCACTCAGACTTTCGATATCCATGGGGACAGGCTCCGGATTTGTTGTGGAATTTTCAGGAGGAAATCCTGGTGCGGGGATAATAAACTTCCAATGCTGTTTGCGCAAATGTGTTTTTTTGATGCAGTTCATCATTGACATGAAATGGCTTGTCGAAATTTGGTGATTTGCAAAATCAACAGTATTTTTGGGCATGCTTCTGACTTGCGCTTTTTCCGGGCAGTGCAACCCCGTTTCCGATCTTCCCGCGTTTTGTACGTGACCTTCACTAACAGGAGTTTCCATGCACATGTTGTTTGACATCTGTCGCGTCGCACTGTCGTTGACAGCGCTGGCGGCGTTTCCATTGGCCGTGCAGGCAAACGGCGCGGATGCTTCGCGCATTGTTGAAGTCAAGGTCTATCCGGGTGTGGCCGAGGTCAGCCGGGTCGGTACGCTGAATGCCGGCAGCCAGCATTTCACGTTTGCCTGTTTGCCGGCGGGATTGGATGCCGAAAGCATCCGCATCAGCAGCGATGTGCCGGTGGATATTGGTGAAATCACCCTGCGCAGTGAGCCGCGTGCATTTCACCCCGAATGTCGAACCAGTGCGCTGGATGGGCGTATTCGCGAGTTGGAAGACCGGAAAGCGCAGTTGGCGGCCGAGCTCGAGTCACTGGGCTATGTCACTGAAATTCTCAGAGGCATGAAGCCCGATGCCAATGCGGTTTCAGGCTGGGTTGGACAAGTCCAGCGCAACGGTCAGAGCACTTTGCTGCGCCAGCATGAAATACGCCGCCAACAAGAGGCATTGGATGCCGTGCTCAATCCGCTGTTGGCCGAGCGTGAGCGAAGTCAGGGTGGGGTCGCCGGCAACGTGACGATTCTGACAGTGGCAACGTCAGCATCACGTAATGCCGAATTGCGGCTCGATTATCGTGTCAACGGGCCGGGCTGGGCACCAACGTATCGGGCTTTGCTCGATACCCGCAGTGGCAAAGTGCGCATCGAGCGGCGCGCGCAAGTGGCGCAGGCCAGTGGCGAAGATTGGCGTGGTGTCAAGTTGACCCTTTCCACGACCCAGCCGCGGCGCAATACCACGGCAGGCACGCCCGGCAGCTGGCGATTTGACATTGCCGAACCGGTCGATCGTGCGGCTAATAAGGACAGTGTCTACATGATGGCCTCGGTGCCACCAGCGCCGGCGGCGCCGGCAGCGCCATCGGAGATGCCGCGTGCAGCAGGCGCGGGGGGCGGCGCGCCGTTGTTTGAAGTGGGCATTTTTAATACCGGTTTTGATACCGAGTTTCATCCGACTCGCACGCTGGATGTGCCGTCGGACGGGCAGCGGGTCTCGATCTTGCTCGATACCTTTGAAAGCGATGCGCGGCTGGTGGCACGTACCAGCCCGATGCAGGGGGCGCTGGCCTATTTGATGGCCTACATCAAGCGACCGGAAGGAGTATGGCCACGCGGCTCAATGCAGCTGTATCGTGATGGCACGTATGCTGGCAGCAGCCAATGGCAGGGTGAAGGACAGGGCGAGTTGGCTTTGTCTTTCGGGCAGGACGATCTGGTGCGTGTCACCCACCTGCCCGACAAGGACACCCGCGGGCAAGCAGGCATCGGACGAATGGAGCGGCGCATCGAGCGGGCGTTTCAGGTGGAAAATCGTCACCCCATGCCGGTGGCGGTGGAAGTGTTGGCGGCGACACCGCAGGGCAGCAATGATCAGATTCGCATTCAGACCCGACTGTCGCCGGAGCAGGCGGAGATGGATTGGAATCAGCAGCCGGGGGTAGTGCGTTGGCAAAAGACACTGGCAGCGGGCGAGCGTGCCGAATTCTCCTTCCAAAGTGTGCTGAATTATCCCAAAGACGCGCATCTTGTCGATTATTGAATCGGGAATGGTGGGTGGCCATGGATGGCTGTCCCGTGCAGTAGCGAGGCAGAGGCTCAATTAATGGAATTTGTCGTTGGCGGCCTTGTTGGGTGGTGAAATTTCACGCAGATGACAATGGCCACGAGGCCTCGGTACGCAAACAGCGGTCGGAAATAGGCATGCCTCGCGTCAGAATCGGCTTGACCAAGCCACGAGTGGAAATGGCCAATCCGCAAGTCCCGCCAAATGGCGCATGTCAAGGCCGTAACGGCTGCAACTCATCGGAGTGCCTTCGATAGAGTGTTGGCAGCCTTTGGCAAGATCAAGGACCGCATCGATGTTCCAGAATGCCGGATTGCCAAACAAGGGCATGCGGAGAATCAGAGAACAGCAAGCCCGGCAGCAGCAGAGGCCTCGGCAGGCGCTGCTGCGGGCGACAAAGATGCAGTCTCTTCCATGACTGCAAGGTGTGCGCATAACGTCAAATGCCGAGTGCTCGCAATTCGTCGAGTGGCCGGGCCCTCTCCCACGCCTCATTGAAGCGCTCGGCCAGAGGCCGGGTGATGCCGGGCTCGTCGCTGAGGGTGGTGGCCGCAGGGTGGGTGCCGCTGTCGAACAGCAGGGCGAGGCGGCCATCTTCAGCCAGAACGACACTCTGGCTGGCCGGCAGGGCGAAGTCGGCATCGGCGCGGTGCAGTCGCAGGCGGCTTGGCAGGCGCTGAGCCAGCGCCACCAGTGCGCCGCAGTCGCGTGCCAGTGTTTCGGGCTGGGCAAACAAGAGGCGCACTTCGCGCTGGCCGCGCTCGGTGAGGAACTGGCGCAGGGTTTCCACGCAGGCCGGGCTGTTCCAGAGCGCCGGCATGGGCGCGGCGATGAAGGCGGACAGCTGGCGGCGGCTTTGCGCGGCCAGCTCGGCGATGGCGCAATTGAGTGCGTCGATACCTTCGGCGCGGCGGTCAGTACGCATCCTCGTCTCCTGATTCTGCATCGGCATCTTCAGGCTGATAGTGGCCGTTGTCGGCCAAGGTTTGCAACAGGGCCTGACCGCGCTGGCTCAGGCTGGCGAGGAAATCGGCATCCAGCCGTTCGGCGGCAGCGATTCGCTTGGCATCGGCGATGCTGGCCTGCCATGCGCCGCCATTGGCAAACAGCAGAGCGGCATCGGCGGATTTCTGCCAGGCCATGCGCGAGTAGGGATGGCGTTGCCAGCATCGGCCTTGGGCGAGGCTTTGGGCAATATCGAGATTGGCCGCGTCGTCCGGGCTGGGGGCCTGGCCTTCGGCGACGCGGTAGGCGCTGATGAAGCGGCCGAACCATTCGCCCTGCGCCTCGCGGCTGGCAAGCTGCAGGCGGGAGAGGGCGATCAGGGCGCGGTCGAGCGCGGCACTGTCGATTTCGTTGACATCCTGCGGCAGGGCCAAATCGGCATCGGTATAGCGGATGCGCTCGTCGGCGGCATAGGCCAGGGTGTCGGCATAGTGCTCCAGAAGCTCGGCGCTGGACGGCGCACGCAGGCCGACGGAAATGGTCAGGCAGGCATCTTCGGCGATGCCGTGATGCGGCACGCCGGGGGGCAGGTAGAGCATGTCGCCGGGGGCGAGCACCCAATCCTGATTGGGGTTGAAGTTTTTCAAAAGCCGCAGCGGCACGTCGTCGCGGTAGCTTTCGTCCGGATGGGCGCGGCTGTCGATTTGCCAGCGGCGATGGCCGATGCCTTGCAGCAGGAATACGTCGTAATTGTCGATGTGGGCACCGACCGAGCCACCAGGGGCGGCAAACGACACCATGATGTCGTCCATGCGCCAGCGCGGCAAGAAGGGGAAGGCCTCGAACAGGGCGCGCACATCGGCATCCCATTTGTCCACGTCCTGCACCAGAAGCGTCCAGTCCCTGTGCGGCATGGCGGGAAATTTTTCTTCCGGGAACGGGCCGTTTTCCACTTGCCACGTGTCGCTTTGCCAGTCATGCCGGACGATGCGGGCAAGTGCGCCTTCCTCGCAGGCGAGGCCTGCCAGGTCTTCCGGTTGCAGGGGCGAGACAAAGGTTGGAAAGGCGTTGCGGATCAGCAGCGGCTTTTTCTGCCAGTAATCGCGCAAAAACTGTGCCGGCGGCATGCCGAGCATGCCCTTGCCGGTGGCGTCGATTTCAACCGGGACGATATTTTTCACAAAAATTTCCTTTGGGATGCCGGATTGCAATGAAAGGCGGCCGTGCGAGGCGCATGGCGTGCCGGCGGTCTTGGGGCTGCCATGATAGGGTAGATGGGTAAAAACTTGTTCAATCGAGTAATGGTTTTGCCGGCCAGCATGGGCAGTGTTTGAGCAAGGCACACTGGGTTCGCGCTGCTTTTCGATTGCGAGCATCCTAGTGCCTCGCGACTGCTGGCAAGAGTGTGCCGCAATGGACAAGTCCGTATCGGGAACTGCCATTTGGGCTATCAGGAGCAATCATGATTTCCATTCGAGCCTTCCACGCCGATGATTGGGCGGCGCTTTGGCCGATCCTGCAGGCCACCTTTGCCGCAGGCGATACCTACACCTTTGCCCGTGATGCCAGTGAGGCCGAAATTCACGCAGCCTGGGTGAAGGCACCTTTGGCGACCTTCGTGGCCGAGGATGAAGATGGACGATTGCTTGGCAGTTATTACCTCAAGCCCAATCAGCCAGGTGGCGGTGCGCATGTGGTGAACTGCGGCTATGTGGTGGCCGCCGATGCGGCGGGACGGGGTGTTGCCACACGGATGTGTCAGCACTCGCTGGCGTATGCACGCGAGAAAGGCTTTCTGGCGATGCAGTTCAATTTCGTGGTGGCAAGCAATACGCGCGCGGTGGCCTTGTGGCAGCGGTTGGGTTTCGAGGTGGTCGGGCGTTTGCCGCAGGCCTTCCGGCATCCACAGCTGGGGTTGGTGGATGCACTGGTGATGTATCAGTGGCTTGGGGAATCCTGAGCACGAAATCGCTGCGAGATCGCCGGATTCCAGAGCAGCGTGACGGGCTGTCGTGATGGGTGTCCCGAAGAAAGTCCGGTGGCGCTGCATCGGCAAGGCCACCGGAAGTGTTTTTCGGAGGGGCTATCCTGTCGCCATCAACCGTGGCCGTTGAACAGTTCGCGGCCAATCAGCATGCGGCGGATTTCGTTGGTGCCGGCGCCGATGGCATAGAGCTTGGCATCGCGCAGCAGGCGGCCGGTCGGGTATTCGTTGATGTAGCCGTTGCCGCCCAGGGCCTGGATGGCTTCCAGGGTGACGTTGACTGCCGCTTCGCTGCTGTGCATCAGGCAGGCGGCGGCGTCGATGCGGCTCTTGTGCCCGGCGTCGTAGTCGCGTGCAACCTGATAGGCGAAGGCGCGGCTTGAGGCCAGCTGTGTGTACATGTCGGCAATCTTGCCCTGCATCAGCTGGAAGGTACCGATGGCGGCATCGAACTGCTTGCGCTCGCGTACATAGGGCAGGGCGATGTCGAGTGCGGCCTGCATGAGGCCAATCGGGCCGCCGGAGAGCACGAGGCGTTCGGTGTTGAGGCCGCTCATCAGCACCTTGACGCCCTGATTCACTTCACCCAGCACGTTCTCCTGCGGAATCTCGCAGTTCTCGAATACCAGTTCGCAGGTGTTGGAGCCGCGCATGCCGAGTTTGTCGAGCTTTTGCGCGGTGGAAAAGCCCTTCATGCCCTTTTCCACGATGAAAGCGGTCATGCCGCGGCTGCCGGCCTCTTTCGGGGCGGTGCGCATGTAGACGACCAGGACATCCGCTTCCGGGCCGTTGGTGATCCACATCTTGTTGCCGTTGGCGACCCAGACATCGCCGCGCAGCTCGGCACGGCAGCTCATCGAGCCGACCACGTCCGAACCAGCCCCCGGTTCGCTCATCGCCAGTGCGCCCTTCCACTCGCCGGTGCAGAGTTTGGGCAGGTATTTCTGCCGCTGGGTTTCGTTGCCGTTGGCATACAGGTTGTTGACGCACAGGTTGGAGTGGGCGCCGTAGGAGAGGCCAATCGAACCGGAGGCGCGGGAGATTTCTTCCATCGCCACCAGATGAGCCAGATAGCCCATGTCGCTGCCGCCGTATTCGCCGGGAATGGTGAGGCCGAGCAGACCCATTTCCCCGAGCATTGGCCACAGCTCCTGCGGAAACCAGTTTTCCTCGTCGGCCCGCACCGCACGCGGGGCGATTTCGGCTTCGGCAAAACGGCGGACGGCATCACGCAGGGCGTCGATTTCTTCGTTGATCTTCGGGATATGCATGGCGATTTGTGCTGGTGGTTGGTTGAGGGTCAATGGCCGCGAATGCGACCGTGGAAGCGCGGTGCGCGCGGCATGGAAAGCTTGAGCTGGCCGACACGGCGGATGCGCTCCTCGGCCATGCGGTCGGCAGCCTGATAGGTGGGAATGGCATCACGCTCGGATATTTGATAGATGCGGCCAAGGTTGTGATAGATGGTGCGCATCATGCGCATCGCCCGTTCGCGGTTATAGCCATCCAGCTCCAGCGCCACGTTCATCACGCCGCCGGCATTGACGGCGTAGTCGGGGGCATAGAGCACGCCGCGGCGGGTGAGTTCGTCGCCGATGGCATTGCTGGCTAGCTGGTTGTTGGCTGCACCGCAGATGATGCGGGCTTTCAGCCGTTCGATGGTGGTTTCGTTCAAGGTGCCGCCGAGGGCGCAGGGGCAGTAAACATCGGCCGGGGTATCGTAGATTTCGTTCACGCCGACTGCTTCGGCGCCATGTTCGGCCACGGCTCTTTCCACCTGTTTCGGGTTGATGTCGGTGACGAAAATCTTGGCGCCACGCTCTTTCAGCAGCTTGA
>JBHADJ010000030.1:0-14911 GCA_041855065.1 Lysobacter sp. | reverse complement strand
GGGGCTGCCGGGGCGATGGATGGGGCTGGAAGCGCCTTGGGGGCGGCTGGCGGTGGCGAGATCAGTGTTTCCTTTCGGCAGCATTGAAAGCCGAGTTGGGTAAGGTATTTGATCAAAGGATCAAAGCCCTTGTCTTTCGAGAGTATGGTGCAGCACAGATCGGGCTTGCGCTCAAGCCGCTGACCCAGCGTATGGGCGATGAAAAAGTCCAATGCATTGCTGCCGGCACCCGGAACACGGAAAAAGTGCAGTTGATTGCCGAGTTTCTGTGCGACCAGCGCAAGCTCCAGCGGCACGCTTTTTTGCGCCACTCCGACATAAACGATGACCTCGGTATCAGGTTCCAGTCCTGCCAGAGTGGCATCGCTCATGTTTTCGAAATCGACAAGCAACAGTTTTTTCATCGGCTCCTTTTGCAGGGGAATCATCAAATGTCCAGTAACGCTCATGCGGCATGCTCCATGCAGTTGGGGCGGCGGGCCTGGCCCGCCGCCCCGTTGTTTCACTCCGAATGGCCGGGCAGGGCTTGCGGCTCGACCTTCACGCCCAGGTATTTCTGCACGAGATCCTGCACCAGCGGGCTTTTACCGGCGAAGCCTTCCACCGATTTGCCGAGCGAGACGGCGCGGGCGAGTGCCTCGAACATGCCGCCTTCGCCGCCGACCAGATCGATGCGGGCATTGCGCAGGGCGGTGGCGATGACTTCGGCGTTCTCGCGCGAGATTTCCTTGCCGGCCTCGATTTGCGCCAGTGCCTGTTCCAGACTCGTTTGCAGGGCCATGCGGTATTCCTCGTGGCTGCGCGCTTCCTCGCTCATCTTGTCCATGGCATCGAACTTGGCGATCAGCCCTTCGGCCTCGGCGGCCATCTTGCGGGCGATGGCCTGTGCCTGGGCATCGCCCATGCGAGCCGTGCCTTCGGCTTCCGCGGCCAGACGCTCGGCCAGCACGCGGGCATCGGCATTGCCCTGCTTGTAATTGGCCTCGGCCTTGGCTTCGATGACGCGGGCTTCGGCGCTGCCGGTTTTTTCGATGGCATTGGCACTGGCTTCCTGCACCAGCGCTTCGGCAAGGCCGGGGGCGGCTTTTTCCGCCTTGATACCTTCGGCCAGTGCCTTTTTCGCCTCGGCCTGACGGGTGGCGGCATCGAACTCGGCTTGCGCCAGCGTGGTCATTTCCAGCGCGCGGTGCTTGGCGGCAGTTTCGGCGGCCTCGGCAGCCTTGATTTCGCGCACCAGCGCTTCCTGTGCGGCGGCCTCGGCTTCCAGCACGCGCACCTGTTTGGCGCGGTCGGCGGCGGAGACTTCGCGCACTTCGTTGATGCGTTCTTCTTCCATCGCCACGGTCTTGTCGATGGCGATACGCTCGCGGGTGATGTTGGCCACGTCCATCACGCCCTGTTCCACGGCCTTGTCGCGTTCGACCTGTTGCAGTTTGACCTCGCGATCGGTGGTGACTGCCTCGATGCGGGTGGCGCGGGTGACACGCTCGGCTTCGATGCCGACGGCGCGGCGGCGGTTCTGCTCGGCCACTTCCACCTGACGCTGCATTTCCTGATCGCGGATCTGGATTTTTTCTTCCGTCTCAAGGCGGGCCTGCTCGGCCAGAAGGCGCTGTTCTTCCTTCACCTTTTCGGTTTCGGCCGCTTCGCGTGCCTGGATGGTTTCGATTTCGCGCTTCTGCCGTGCTTCGGCTTCGGCCTGCTGGCGTTCCAGTGCCAGCGTGGCTTCGCGCGTTTCCACGTTCTTCTTGGTGATGGCAAGGTGCTCGTTCTGCGCCAGTTCGTTGGTGATGACGTTTTGCGCGGCGGTCAGCTCGGTGATCTTGCGGATGCCTTCGGAGTCGAGGATGTTGTTCGGGTCGAGCAGGTGCTTGGGCGTCTGCTCCAGATAGTCGATGGCGACGTCTTCGAGCACGTAGCCGTTCAGGTCCTTGCCGATGACCTTGATGATTTCGTCGCGGAACTCCTCGCGCTTCTCGAACAACTCGATGAACTCGAACTTCTTGCCCACCGTCTTCAGCGCTTCGGAGAACTTGGCGTTGAACAGCTCATCCACCGCGTTCTTGTCCGAGGCACGGCTGACGCCGACCGCCTTGGCCACCTTCAGCACGTCCTCGGTGGTTTCGTTCACCCGCAGGTAATAGGCCACGGTGATGTCCGCCCGCATGTTGTCGCGGCAGATGAGGCCTTCCTTGCCGCGTCGATCCACTTGCAGGGTGATGAGGCTGATGCGCATCACTTCGGCCTTGTACAGCACCGGGATGATCAGGGCGCCGGTGAAATGCACCTTCGGCTTGGCACTCATGTCGTTGACGATGAGCGCGGTGCCTTGTTCCACCTTGACGTAGAACATCTTGAACAGCAGCACGAGGCCGAGCAGCACGATGATGAGTGCGCCGACTCCGACGAGGAAGGGCAGAATCGAGGACAGCGGCATGGCGGAACTCCTTGTGGATGGAAAGGGCAGGGCGGTCGGAAGGAGGCAGGTTAGCCCCCGCTCCGGTCAGGATGAAGACGTGATTCGGCAGTGACGCGCCAAGTGTGGTCGCTGGCGCGATATTCGAGCAAGACCACGCGATCGCCGCGGCGGAAGGTTTCCGGCGGCCGGGCGCGTACCTGAAAAATCAGCCCGGCACCGCCGTCGTCGAACTCGGCCTGGCCGTTGTCGGCGTCCACATGGGGGCTGATGACGGTGCCGACCCGGCCCGGCAAGGGCGCGCGGTTGGCCGGGCGCAGGCGCGCCAGCCACAGCCGCAGCGGGCGCAGCATCAGGCTGCTGACGAAAACGGCGGGGACGATGGCCAGCACGGCCGTGGCGATTTTGCCCGGCCACAGGAGCGCGGCCGGCAGCAGCGGCAACAGGTACAGCTGCACGAAATAGCTGGTGATCCAGCCCCAGAAACTTGCCAGTGCCAGCAGCAGCATCAGCGGCACGCCGGAAAGGCCGAGCCGGGCCAGCATGCCCGAGGCGGCGGCCACCTCGCCGCCATCGGCAGGCAGGTCGGCGCCGAATTCGGCATCCATCACGCCGATGGCCACCAGCAGCCAGTACAGGGTGGCACAGGTGAACAGTACACTCCACGGCAGGGTGGGGAAGGTCAGCACGGTAGCGAGAAACTCGCGCATCAGCGTTGTCTCCGGGGGCGTTGACGGGAAGAGGCAGTGTTGGCGGCTTTTTCCGCACGTGCGCGCAGGCGTGCCAGTACCGCTTCGGCGGCATCCTCCGGCACTTCCTGATCGGGCAGGCCGGCAGCAGGCTTGGCAGGCGGCCTGTTGCGGGCGCGGCCGGCCGGGCCGAGGGCGCTTTCCGGGGTATCTTCGCCTTGACGGCGTGCTATTGCCGCCTGGGCGCGTTGCAGGGTTTCGCTGGCGCGCAGGGTATCGAGCTGTTGCTGCAGGCGGCGCAGCTTGTGTTCGCCCTGTGCCAGCACATGCTGCATCGCTTGCCGCTGCTGGCGCAGCTGTGCCAGATCGGCCTTTTCTTCGGCCAGCCGGGCTTCGTCGCGGGCGATTTGCTCGGCCAACGCCTGTGCCTGTTTCTTCTTGCCGCGGGTGGCGAGGCAGGCCAGCGCCTCGGCCTCCAGCGCACGCAGATGGGTGGCCAGCTCGCGCTGGCGCTCCTCGGCGAGAAACACGCGGGCACGACTGGCGGCGGCTTCTGCCTGCCAGTCCTCGATTTGCGCCGACAACTCGGCGATGTCCTTCTCCAGCAGTCGCTCGGCGGCCGGGCCGTGCAGGGCTTCGTCGAGGGCGTCGATACCGGCTTGCAGCCGGGCGAACAGCTCTTTCAGCGGGCTCATGCCGTCACCTCGGCCAGATAGGCAGGGTCAAGATAATCCTGCCAGGCTTCGCTGACGGCAATCACGTTGTCGGCCAGGGTTTCGATTTCCAGCATCAGGCTGGCCAGCCCGGAATGGGCATCCAGCGCCCCGAACAGGGTGTAGCCGGGGGTGCCGCCAACCGTTTCGATGGCGATGCCCGAGAGCGGCAGCAGTTTGTGCGTGGCCAGTACATGGGCATTGAAGGCGGCCGGATCGCGCACCGCAGCCACCGGCCAGAGCCAGGCTTCCACCACGATCTGGGTGCCGCTCTTGGCAACGAACAGCGACAAATCCCCGTATTCGTGCATCACCAGATGCAGCCCCGGGGCCAGCCCGTCCACCCATTCCACCTCGATCAAGCCCTCGGCCACTGCCTGCGTGCGTCCAAGAGCCGCATGCAGATCGGCCAGTTGCCAGCCGTGCATGTCCGCTTCGGCCGCCGAGGCGCGTTTGCCATCAGCCTCGCGCAGGGCTTTCTCGATATGGGCAAGCTCGGCGGCATGTTCGGGACGAATCCAGACATCCTTCTTCACCAGCCCGGCCTGCCGCATGCGCTCGCGGTAGGCGCGCTGGTGCAGGGTGGAAGGGCTGGGGTCGCGGCGGGCTTTCATGTAAGCGATGTTGATGCTTACATGAAAGGCTGTCAAGTGCAGGATGCAAATTCTTGTGCTGTCCAATGTCCCGGGCGCCGAACCTGCCGTGGGCGACTTGCATGCCCGGCCTCTGCACGGCGGGTATCGAGTCGGTGCATTGAGCATTGACGGCGGAAAAGCACGAACATGCCAAGTCGTGCGGTGTGGCGAGGCGACCAGGATCGGGGCCACTGCGTTCCGGCAATCACGCGCTGGCCGGAGCCAGTAATCCTTTGTCACAAACTTGTCACCACAGCTGCGCATACTGATGTGCTCGCCATGCCGATGCGTGGCTTGTCTTGACCTGTCCTCGGGAATTCGGAGATTCGTATCCATGCGTATTTCAGTACTTGCTCTTTCCTTGCTGCTTGCCAGTGGCGCCAGTTCGGCGGCTTTTGCGCAGGACTCGGCCAGTGAGCTTGCCGCGCTGCGCCAGCAGATCGAGGCGTTGCAGGCACGCTTGTCGGAGCTGGAGGCGCGCGAGGCGAGCAGGACGACAACGGCTCAGGCCAGCGAGACGGCCAGCATGCCCAAGGTGGAAACCCGCGGTGGGCTGAAGGTGACCTCGGCAGATGGGAATGCGGAGTTCTCGCTGGGCGGTCGCATCCATTTCGATGCGTATGCCTTTGACCGTGATCTTGCCAGCGTGACCGGGGGAACCGAGTTTCGGCGCGCCCGCGTGACTCTGGCCGGCAAGGCGCACGGCTGGGAATACAAGCTGGAACAGGATTTTGCCGGTGGCAGCAACCTGGACGGGTTGCGTGATGCCTATATCGCCCGTACCTTGGGGCCGGGCAAGCTCACCATTGGTCAATTCAAGCCCTACCGCAGCATGGAGGAGCTGACCAGCTCCAACGAAATTCTGATGATGGAGCGTCCCTTCACCAGCGCCTCCGGGTTGTATTCGGGGCGTCAGTTCCAGCAAGGGCTTGGCTATTTGGTGGGCGGCGGCCATTACACGCTGGGTGCCTCGCTGTTCACTCTGCGGGCGGCGCCCACTGCTCGCAACGAGGGTATCGGCTTTGCCGCACGCGGCACCTGGGCGCCTGTCAACGACGAGGATCGTACCGTGCATCTGGGGCTTTCGTTCAGCGATGAAAACAGCAATCAGGGCACGCCAACACTTTCGGCGGTGGCCAATTACGCCGGGCGTCGCGGACCTTCCCAGACCATCGCCAGCGTGACCTCCGGCAGCAGCGACCGGGTGCGCAGTCTGGGGTTGGAAGCGGCCGCCTCGATTGGCGCCGGCTTCGTGCAGGCCGAGTACATGCGTGCGGACTTCGGCCAGCCGCTTGGTGGCAGTCAAACTGTCGATGCCTGGTATGTGCAAGGTAGCTGGCTGCTGACCGGCGGCCACAAGCCGTACAAGACCGGCACGGGGGTGTTCGGCAGCGCCAAGGTGCCGGCTGGTGGGGCATGGGAGCTGACCGCGCGCCACGATCGCATCAAGAATCAGGACATCAGCGGGCGTGAGGCCAGCAGTACGCTGTTCGGGGTCAACTATTACGTCAATCCGCAACTGCGCTTCATGCTCAACTACACCCGTGGCGACAATGAAGTGACGGGCGACAATACCAACCAGTACGCGCTGCGCACGCAGTTGAGCTTCTGATTCTCGATACTCGGGGGCGGGCAGCTTGGGTTTGTTCGCTCCTGCCCCCATAATGCCGCGATGGAAATTAAATCAGACAACCCAGAACACGGCTTCCAGTTTCCCGGCATTTTCGAGATTTCGGCCATGGGGCCGGCTGATGCAGGTCTTGAGGAGGCTGTTCCGGCACTGCTGACCGAGGCTGGCATCACGGTGCTGGCCGAAACCGTGACCACGCGCGCGTCCTCCGGAGGTCGCTTTGTCCAGATCAAGTTGAGCTTCAAGGCGCAAACGCGCGCCGAGTATGAGGCTGCCCACGAAGCGCTGCGTGCGCATCCGGAAGTGAAGTGGACGATCTAGGCGCGCGCAAGGCACCGCCACAGGCACAGGTTCGCGAGCTTGGCCGGCAACCTTACGAGCCAGTCTGGCGTGCCATGCAGGCATTTACCGATGCGCGTGATGAGGATACGCCGGACGAATTCTGGGTGGTCGAACACGATCCGGTATTTACCCTGGGGCAGGCAGGCAAACCCGAGCATGTGCTGATGCCCGGCGACATTCCGGTGCTGAATGTCGATCGTGGCGGACAGGTGACCTACCACGGCCCGGGACAAATCGTGGTGTATCCGCTGCTTGACCTGCGCCGTCTGGGCATCGGTGTGCGCGAATACGTCTGCAAGATCGAGCAGGCCATCATCGATACGCTGGGCGAGTGGAACATCATCG
The DNA here is from genome assembly GCA_041855065.1 of Lysobacter sp. GTDB lineage: Bacteria > Pseudomonadota > Gammaproteobacteria > Xanthomonadales > Xanthomonadaceae > Solilutibacter. Next base: position 8,141 of record JBHADJ010000030.1, on the reverse strand, counting down.
CGCAGCGCCGTGAGGGCGCGCCGGGCGTCTATGTCGGAGAGGCCAAGATTGCCGCGCTCGGCATCCGGGTGCGACGGGGATGCAGTTTTCACGGGTTGGCCTTCAACATCGCCATGGATTTGGAGCCGTTCCGACGGATCAATCCGTGCGGTTATGCCGGCATGCAGGTGGTCAACATGGTCGATTTGGGCGGGCCGGGCGGCATGGAGCCGGTCAAGCCGGTCTTGCTGAACGAATTGGCTCGCCAGATGGGGCTGGTCATTGCGGCCTGAGTGGCCTTCGGGACGTGGCGAGGCAGAAAGCTGAAAGCCGTCGACACGGGGCATCTCCACATGTGGCTCGCGATATCGCAAGTGGATCGGTGCGCGGCAGGCATGTGATCTTCGAAATGCCGTGGCCGACCGTCATGATGAGCGATGGCCATAAGCGGATGTGTAGTGGCTTTGGGGGCGGAGGTGACGATGCCTCCGGCAATCAGGGCGAGCGCAAGGAGCCATCAAGGCGTCATTGGGCAGGTGAGTCCTTTTCCGGATGCACAGCGATGACTTGCAGGTGCACGCGCCCATCGCCCAGTCGAGCCTCCAGCATGTCGCCCGCTGCAATGGCACGGATACTGCGCACGACTTGTCCATCGACATGGCTGAGGATGCTGTAGCCGCGGGTCAGGGTATTGAGCGGATTGGCCATCTCCAGCGTGTGGCGGAGAGCCTCCAGATGCTGTCGGGCAAGTTTTTGCTGATGCAGCAGCATTCTGGGCTGCGGCGAGAGCTGTTCAAGTCGAATCTGGAGTGAATGCAATGTGCGGGTGATGACGGCCAGTGGCCGATTTGCCCAATGAGCAAGCCGCTGTTGCCTGTCATGCAGGCATTGTTGCAGTGCCCTGGCCGGACGGCCGTGCAGGACTTGCAGGCGTTGTGTGCTGGCGTGGAGTTGTCGTTGCAGCGCGGCCAATGGCCGTGTGTGCAGCTGGGCGAGGCGTTGCTGCAAAAGTTCGAGCTGGCGCGTGGGCGTGAGCATGTTCAGACGATGCCAAACCTGTTGCAGCCGATGCGCCATCCGTTGCAAATATGCGGCAAGCTGGCCGTCGAGCCGTTGGCGAAGGGTATTTTGCTGCGCCGTGAGCAGTGCAAGCTGCCTGTCCGGGCTGCGCGCAATGAGCATCAGGGCAAGCTGGTCAAGTTGCTGCATGTATTCGCGCAACTGCCGGTGGGTGTGCTGGATCATCTGCTGCCGCAATTGAACAAGCTGCTTTTGCAGGCTGGTCTGATCCGGCGTAATCAGCTCGGCAGCCGCCGAAGGGGTGGGCGCGCGCAGATCGGCCACGAAATCGGTCAGGGTGAAATCGGACTCATGGCCGATGGCGCTCACCACAGGCACATCGATGGCGGCAATGCTGCGCACCAGATGCTCGTCGTTGAAGGCCCACAGATCTTCCAGCGAGCCACCGCCACGGGTCAGCAACAGCAGATCATGGCGAGAGCTGTCGGCAGCGCGGGCAAGTTGCTGGCGAATGTGTGCAGCCGCATCCGTCCCTTGGACCGGTACGGGGAAAATGTCCACTTCCAGCAGTGGAAAGCGTCGTCTCAGCACGGCGAGAACATCGTGCAGGGCGGCGCCGTCCGGCGAGGTCAGAACAGCGATGCGACGTGGAAGTGCGGGCAGGGGGCGTTTGCGCGCCTGATCAAACAGGCCTTCCTCTTGCAGGCGCGCCTTGAGAGCTTCAAAGGCGCGTTGCAAGGCCCCTTCTCCCGCTTCCTGCAGGTGTTCGATCACTATCTGGTAATTGCCGCGCGGCACGTACAGCGTGACCTGTCCGCATGCCAATACCCGCATTCCTTCGCGTGGCGCAAAGCGCAACCCGATTGCCCGGTTGCGGAACATCGCGACTTGCACCTGGGCCTTGTCATCTTTCAGGGTGAAGTACAGATGTCCGGAGCTTGGCCTTGACAGATTGCCGATCTCGCCTTCGATCCAGATGCGCCGGAAGTTGTCTTCCAGAAGACCGCGGGTCAGGGCATTGAGCTGGCTGGGAGATAAAACGGTATCGGGAGGGGGGATCAGCATCGGGCAAGGATAGCTTGCAGCAAGGTATTGCGGTGCATCTTTCTCCATAATCAGCACTCTTGTCCGGGAGTCATGTCATGCCTTTTTTTCGTCCGCGTCCTTTGAGTATTGCCTTGGCCTTGCTGTGTGCCATCGGGTCGCCGCTCATGGCACAGACGCCGCAAGCGGTCGAGGCCAGCCAGGCGGAGGCGGCCGGCAAGGTGGCGGCGCTGGATGATCTCGATGCCATGGAGAATGCCCCCCAGCAATTGCCGCTGGCCGAAATTCGGCGCTTTGTCGGTGCCTACAATGCTATCCGGCAGGGTTATGTGGAGCCGGTCGATGATGCGCGCTTGATGCATGCCGCCTTGCGCGGGCTGTTGCTGGATCTGGATCCGCACAGCGTGTATTTCGATGCCGAAGAAGCACGTGAATTCAGCCAGGACACCAGCGGGGCTTACGACGGGGTGGGGCTGGAATTGCAGCAGGAACCGGGACCGGTGCTGCGCGTGATTGCGCCGCTCGAAGACGGGCCGGGGGATCGCGCCGGCGTGCAATCGGGTGATGTGATTACCGCCATCGATGGCAAGCCGATTGATCTTGACAATGGCAGCCGTCCGCTGCGTGGTGCGGCAGGCACGCAAGTGCGGCTGACCATCGAGCGTGCCGGGCGCAGCGATCCTTTCGATGTGGTACTGGTACGTGAGCGGATCCGCCTTGACAGCGTTCAGAGCCGGATGCTCGAACCGGGGATCGGATATGTGCGAATTTCCAGCTTCCAAAGTGGCACGGCACTGGAATTCAGGCAGGCACTGGCGCGCTTGCAGGGCGAGGGCAAGCTTGCAGGTTTGGTGCTGGATTTGCGCAGCAATCCGGGCGGCCTTCTGGGGGCGGCCGTGCAGGTGGCCGATGACTTGCTGGAGAGCGGCGTGATCGTCAGCACGCGCGGGCGCCTGCGTGCCGGCCAGACCCAATACGATGCCCATCCGGGCGATCTTCTGGCAGGTGCCCCGCTGGTGGTGCTGGTGGATGCCGGTTCGGCCAGTGCATCGGAAGTTCTCGCCGGTGCCTTGCAGGATTTGCAGCGTGCGCAGGTGATCGGGAGTCGCACGTTCGGCAAGGGCTCGGTGCAGAGTTTTCTGCCGCTGGACAATGGCGATGCCATCAAGCTGACGACCGCACTTTATTACACACCGGGCGGGCGTTCGATTCAGGGGGTCGGGATAACACCTGATGTCTGGTTGCAACCGGAGTCGGGCAAGGATGCCGCACCTGCACGCGGCGAAGCCCAGTTGCCGGGACATTTGCAGGGAGAGCAGGAGGGGCGCGTGGTATTGGCCGGCGAGAATGCGGGGCATGTGTTGGGCGGTGATGCCCCGATACGGGCAGCAGTGCAAGCGCTCAAGCAGCCACCGGGCAAGCGTTGAGCCTGCTGCTGAGGTGCGCTTGCGATGATGTGAAAATTTGTCGGAAACCCTATTCACAAATACGGAAGATGCCACTACAATGCGCGCACGCTTCACCCACAGGGCGATGCGCGGCAGGATTGCCGACAACCAGTTTCGCGGGAATAGCTCAGTTGGTAGAGCGCAACCTTGCCAAGGTTGAGGTCGCGAGTTCGAGCCTCGTTTCCCGCTCCAAATGAAATCCCCGGCCTTTGGCCGGGGATTTTTCATTCGGCCTATGGCATTTGACTGCCCCGCATTGACTGCATGACAGAAGGCTGTCGGCAGTCCTTGCCCGCAGACAGCTTGCAGGCGGGGGAATGCCCGGGTGCGTTCGGCCGCTTGTCAGCGCAATTGCGAATCCTTGCTGCCGCGCCGGTTGTAGCCGCTGAAGGCGGCCTCTTCGGCATCGCGGGCTTCCTGGCAAGGTACGCACAGGCGCACGCCGGGGATGGCGCGACGACGGGCCTCGGGGATGGCGGCATCGCATTCTTCGCAACGGGCAAGGCTCTCGCCACGCGGCAAACGGCTGCGGGCACGGCGGATCGCGTCCTCGACAGTGGCATCGATTTGTTCCTGCACGGCGCCATCGCCGGCCCAGCCTGTTGCCATTTCGCACTCCATGAGACATGAAAGTCGGGGCTTGCCCCGCCCCATCATCCCGTCAATGCCGGGGCAGTTCAAGATGGGCAAGACGCCTTTGTCCCCCGCAGCAAGCGCGATCATGAATTGATGCCGGGCGGGGCTTGTTCATAAATTTACGCCCCCTGAATTGCCTCCGGAGACGATGATGATGCGCGTGCGTGCTGCCCTGTTTTCCATGTTTCTGTGTGCTGCCAGCGGCACATTGTCGGCTGCCACGCCACTGCCGGATGCCCCGCATGTGGTGGTCAGTGCCAGCGGACAAAGCCATGCTGCACCGGATGAAGTGCTGCTGCGCCTGTCGGTGAACATCCGCGCAAGCACGGCGTTGGCTGCCAAGCAGGAGGCGGATGCGGCGGTCAATCGCTTTTTGGCAGTGTTGGAAAAGCACGACGTTCCCGCTGCCAATGTCCGCGCTTCGGCACTGCACCTGAGCGAAAATATCGAGTACGAAAATGGCCGACGCCTTCAGGCCGGCTATCGCGCCGAGCGTGATGTTTCGGTGAAAATCGAGCGAGTGGACAACTTCAATACCCTCATCGACGAGGGCCTTGCCGCCGGCATGACGCAAATCCAGAGCATTGATTTTCGCTCCAGCCGCGAGAAAGAGCTTCGTCTGGAAGCACGTCGTCTTGCTGCCGAAAACAGCCGTCGGCGCGCCGAGGAGCTGGCGGCGGCCTACGGTGCCCGGCTTGGGCCGGTTTACAGCATCAACAGCGCAGGGGCCGATTTCTCGACCCGCTTTCAAGCTTCAAACTCGCTCGATCAGATCATGACCTCGGGCTCCCGCAGGAGCGAGCCGCCACGCTATCTGCAGCCGCGGATCGACTTTCAGGAAAATGTGACGGTGGTGTTCGAGCTGCTGCGCTGAGCGGCGCAAAAGTTCGCCGCCATTTCATCCGGCAACGCCTGTCACTGACGGTGCGGGCAAACAAAAGGCGAGGGCTTGCGGCCCCCGCCTTTTGCGTTCTGCATGTATCGAGCGAGTCGCTTATTCGTGGAACGGGGCGATTTCGCCGGGGCGACGCAGCATCTTGTTCACTTCGTCAAGGTGCATTTCTTCTTCCACGATCATTTCGCGGGCGTATTCTTCCAGCAGCACCGACTTGCCTTCCACCGCTTCGAGCAGTTCGTAGTAAATCTTGAGTGCAGCTTCTTCGTGCGCCAGCGATTCGCGCAGGATGTCGCCGATGTCGTGCTTTTCGGTTTCCAGCAGCGGGCCGATCTTGAGCGAAGGATGGCCGCCGAGCAGGGTGACGAGTTCACCGGCCTTGTGTGCATGCGCCAGCGATTCGTCGGCATTGCCCTTCATCCAGGACACGATCGGGATGCGGTTGTAGCCGTACACCATCAGCGAGTAGTGGGTGTAGCGCACCACGCCGGCCAGTTCCATTTCCATGATGCGGTTGAGGATGCCGATGGCGGCGCTTTTCTGATTCTTGTCAAGAGCCATGAAGTATTTCCTTGTCAGGATTGTTGAGGTGGGCGCAGTTTAGACGTCCGTTTTCGGCTTTGCCGGAGCGGAATCATTCCCAGATGCATCATCATCTGCGCTTTCAACACCGACGTGGCCGGAGCTGCCTTCGGCATAGCGCGCCTCGTCCAGCAGGCCGGTTTCCTTCGCCACCAGCACCGGTACCAACACCTGTCCGGTGACATTGGTCATGGTGCGCATCATGTCCAGCACGCGGTCGATGGCATACAGATAACCGATGGTTTCCAGCGGCAGGCCGGCGGCCGAAAGCACCACCGTGGCCATCACCACTGCCGTTCCCGGCACCCCGGCGGTGCCGAAGCTGCCCAGCACCGAAGCCAGCATGATGATGAGGTATTGGTTCAGGCTGAGGTCGATGCCCTGATATTGGCTGATGAATACCGCGCACAGCGCCGGGAAGATCGCGCCGCAGCCGTCCATCTTGATGCTGGCGCCCAGCGGCACCGCGAAGCTGGCGTAATCCTTGTTGACGCCGAGGTTGTCACTGGCACTGCGCAGCGACATCGGCAGGGCGGCAAAGCTGGAGGACGCCACGAACGCCACCTGCATCGCCGGTGCCGCCCCGCGAAAGAACTTCAGCGGGTTGAGACCATGCGCCAACAGCAGGCCGCCATACACCACCACGATCTGGATCGCGCAGGCCACGTACAGTGCCAGAACGAAGTTGCCAAACGGCAGCAGCTTCTCGAAGCCGTAAGTCCCTACCAGCGCGGCAATCAGGCCGAAGGTGCCGAGTGGGGTCATTTCCAGCACATAGCGGGTGATCTGGATCCAGATTTCGCTCACTTCCCCGGCCAATTTGCGCGCCAGTGCCACTTTCTCGCCCAGCTTGACGATGGCAAAGCCGATCAGCCCGGCGACGAAAATCACCGGCAGCACCGAGCCGCGGCCGGCCGCCAGCACGGTTTCCCCGGCCGCATTCTTGGCCGTGCCGATGCCGGTCAGGGCATGGAACACATTGCTTGGCACCAGCCCGAGCAACACATCCATCAGGCGCGGCACATCACGCGGCTTCCAGCTTTCATCAAGCGCCAGACTGCCCATGCCGCTGCCCGGCTGCATCACCAGCCCGGTACCCAGCCCGACCATGACCGCCAGCACCGCGGTAATGGCGAACCAGACAAAGGTGCGTGCACCTAGCGCGCTCATCGAGCGCTTGCCCGACAGCGCCGAAACTGCGCTGATCACGGCAAAGAACACCAGCGGCACGGCAATCATCTTGATCAGCGTGACGTACAGATCGCCAAGCCAACCGAACAGCCCCTTGGCATCGGTGGGCAGGCCAATCGCCGCCAGCGGCTCGAACGCGCCCATGCGCGAGATCCAGCCTGCCAGCGCGCCGAGTACGAAACCCAGTGCCACCCGCTTCCAGAACTTGATCTTGAACCACCACTCGAACATTGCCACCCTCCACCGGGAAAGCGGCGACGATACCGCAGACGGGCGTTTGTCACCAAGCAGGCGCATAATGCCGGATTCGCATAAGCCCATGCTCAAGCCATGAAACCTGCTGTTCCCCGTCTTCTGCCTTTCGCCATCACCCTTGCCGCGGGCCTTGTGTCGGCATGCAGCCAGCCCCGCCCGGCGCCACCGCCGCAAACGCTGAGCGGCGGCGTCCATGTGCCGGTGCCGCAGATCCAGCGCCCCGATGGCGAGAGCGCCGCCTGGTGGTACACCCTTGGCGCCGCACAGGCCGCCGAGCGCGGCGCGATGGAGGGCAAGGCACGCAACGTGATTCTGTTCGTCGGTGACGGCATGAGCCTCACCACCGTGGCCGCCGCCCGCATTCTCGAAGGCCAGCGGCAAGGCCGCCCCGGCGAGGAACAGCGCCTGTCGTGGGAAGACTTCCCCGCCACCGCCCTTTCACGCACCTACAACACCAATGCCCAAACCCCGGACTCGGCCGGCACCATGAGCGCGATGGCAACCGGCGTCAAAACCCGCATGGGCGTGCTTTCCATCAGCCAGAAAGCTGCGCGCAACGATTGCGCCGCCGCGCTCAAGCATCCCACCCTCACCCTGTGGCAGTTGGCAGCGGCCAGCGGCATGGGCACCGGCCTTGTCAGCACCACTCGCCTGACTCACGCCACCCCCGGTGCCACTTTCGCGCACAGCGCCAACCGCAACTGGGAAAACGACACTCAAGTGCCGGAAGATGCCCGCGCCCAGGGCTGCATCGACATCGCCCGGCAGATGATGGAAACCCGCCACGGCACCGGTGCCGAGGTGATGCTGGGCGGCGGGCGCGCCCATTTCATGCGCGCCGACCAGCGCGACCCGGAATACCCCGGCAAGCACGGCCATCGTCAGGATGGCCGCGACCTGATCGCCACCTGGCAGGCACGCCACCCGCGTGGCGTGTACGTATGGAATGCCGAGCAACTGGCCGCGGCACCGGCCGATGCTCCGCTGCTTGGCCTGTTCGAGCGCGAACACATGCAGTACGAATATGACCGTGTCCGCGACCCTGCCGGCGAGCCGTCGCTGGCGGAGATGACCCGTGCCGCGATCAGCCG
>JBHADJ010000029.1:0-5554 GCA_041855065.1 Lysobacter sp. | reverse complement strand
TGAAAGCGGCATTTTAGGTGCAGCGGCGGCCAGAGGCTAGAGGTAGGCGCACGGGCAGCAAAAAGCCGGGGGCAGCGCACTGCACCCCGGCCAGTTTTTCCAAAGCGCGCAGACTTCAGCGGCGCTCGTCTTCTTCCTTCTCGCGCTCATCGCCCGTGCGGTTGGCGCGGCGCTCGGCCCGGCGCTTTTGCGCCGCCTCGGCCTCGGCGCGCTTTTGTTCTTCGCTCTTTTGCCCGCTCTGGCCCTGGCCTTCCTGCGCCTGGCCTTGCTGGCGCTGCGCGCCCTGCTGCTGGGCAAAGGCGTTGCCGGCAAAGAGCGCCAGCGCCGCGGCGCCCAGTGCGGTGAGGATTACGGTTTTGCTTTTCATCACATCAGCCCTCGTTGGGTGGGTTCGCTGCCATTGTGGCAGGCGCGGCTGAACGCAGCCCCAGCAAACAACGGGGCAATTTCCGCCGCTTGCCGCTATCCTTGCCCGTTTCCGTCCGCTGTTTTCTTCTGGCATGAACAACCGTTACAACGCTGCCGACATCGAAGTGCTTTCCGGGCTGGATCCGGTCAAGCGCCGCCCCGGCATGTATACCGATACCAGCCGTCCCAACCATCTGGCGCAGGAAGTCATCGACAATGCCGTGGACGAGGCGCTGGCCGGCCATGCGCGCAAGATCGAGGTCACGCTGCATGCCGACGGCAGTTGCGAGGTGGCCGACGATGGCCGCGGCATGCCGGTGGACATCCACCCGGAAGAAGGCATCCCCGGGGTCGAGCTGATCCTCACCCGCCTGCACGCCGGTGGCAAGTTCAGCAATCGCAATTACACCTTCTCCGGCGGCCTGCACGGGGTGGGCGTGTCGGTGGTGAATGCGCTCTCCAGCCGCGTGGATGTTTACATCAAGCGCGAAGGCAGCGAATACCACATGGCCTTTGCCGATGGCTTCCGCGCCAGCGAGCTTGCCGTGGTCGGCACGGTGGGCAAGAAAAATACCGGCACCCGGGTGCGCTTTTGGCCGGACGGGCAATATTTCGACACGCCGAAGTTCAACCTGCGCGCCCTCAAGCATCTGTTGCGTGCCAAGGCCGTGCTCTGCCCCGGCCTTGCCGTCAGCCTGCTGGATGAGGCCAGCGGCGAGCGCAACGAATGGTTCTACGAGGACGGCCTGCGCGATTATCTGAAGGGCGCGCTGGCCGAGGCCGAACCGCTGCCGCCGGAGCTGTTCGTCGGGCAGATGAAGAAGGACACCGAAGTGGTGGACTGGGCGGTGGCCTGGCTTGCCGAAGGCGAGCTGGTGCAGGAGAGCTATGTCAATCTCATCCCCACCGCCCAGCACGGCACCCACGTCAACGGCCTGCGCTCGGGGCTGACCAATGCGCTGCGCGAGTTCTGTGATTTCCGCAACCTGTTGCCGCGCGGGGTGAAGCTGGCGCCGGAAGATGTCTGGGATCGGGTCGCCTTCGTGCTCAGCCTGAAGATGCAGGAGCCGCAGTTCTCCGGCCAGACCAAGGAACGGCTGTCCTCGCGGCAGGCGGCCGGCTTCATCGAGAGCGCCGCGCATGATGCCTTCTCGCTGTGGCTGAACTCGCAGCCGGAAATGGGCGAGCGCATCGCCCAGCTCGCCATCGAGCGCGCCAGCGCCCGGCTCAAGACCGAAAAGCAAGTGGTGCGCAAGAAAGTCACCCAAGGCCCGGCACTGCCCGGCAAGCTGGCGGACTGCATCAGTCAGGATCTTTCCCGCACCGAGCTGTTCCTGGTCGAAGGCGACTCCGCCGGCGGCAGCGCCAAACAGGCGCGCGACAAGGACTTTCAGGCCATCCTGCCGCTGCGTGGCAAGATTCTCAATACTTGGGAAGTCGGCAGCGGGCAGGTGCTGGCGTCCAGCGAAGTGCACGATTTGGCCGTCGCCATCGGCTGCGACCCGGGCAAGGACGATCTTTCCGGCCTGCGCTACGGCAAGGTGGTGATTCTGGCCGATGCCGATTCCGACGGCCTGCATATCGCCACCTTGCTCTCGGCCTTGTTCTTGCGCCATTTTCCGGCACTGGTCGATGCCGGGCATGTGTTCGTGGCGATGCCGCCGCTGTTTCGCGTGGACGTGGGCAAGGAGGTGTTCTATGCGCTGGACGAGGAGGAAAAGCGCCTTTTGCTCGAGCGCGTGGAGCGTGAGAAAAAGAAAGGGCAGATCAATGTCACCCGCTTCAAGGGGCTGGGCGAGATGAATCCGCAGCAGCTGCGCGAATCCACCATCCACCCCGATACCCGCCGTCTGGTGCAGCTCACGCACGATGATGCCGGCCTCACCCGCAATCTGATGGACATGCTGCTGGCGAAAAAGCGCGCCGCCGACCGCAAGGCCTGGCTGGAAGAAAAGGGCGATCTGGCAACGCTGGAGGTGTGAGGGTCAGATGCAGAAACCGCCGAGCACCCTGCTTCAATCCCCACCCAAGACACTGGGCTGGATTTCGCTCGCGATCTTTCTGGCAAGCCCTTTCCTGGCAAACTGGCTGGTATCGGTTTGGGTTCCTGTATACCGCTGCGGCAAGTTCGGGTTCGACTGCCTGGCTTATGCGATCATCATTGCCTGCGTACTTTGGCTGGCCGGGCTTTGCACCGGCATTGTCGCCTTGAATCGCGGCGAATCCCGCCTCTTGGCCTGGATTGCCTGCATACTCAACGGCCTACCCGTCCTGCTTATCGCAGTCCTGATGCTGGCGCTGTACTTCTACCATCGATAAACACCTGATCCAGACACGGCTTCAATCCTCCTTACTGGAATAAAAGACAGCCTGGCAACCCTTCGAAAAAATGAAAAGCCCGGTGCCAATCGTTCGGCACCGGGCTTGTTCGGCCGTCTGTGGGGGGTGTTTTACAGACCGCCAGGGCCGCAGTCGTTGGCAAGGAACTGCTCGATCAGGCCGAGCGTCTGGGTCTGGTGGCGGGGGTACCACGGCATGCTGTGCGGCATGTCGGCGATCAGCTCGAAACGGCTGGAGACACGACCGCGGATGGCATCGTGGAAGTTCTTGGCGTGGAAGGCCGGGGTGCGCACATCACGGTCACCGACGTACAGCAGAACCGGGATGTTGGCATTGGCGGTGTTCTTCATCGGATCCATGCCGGTAACGGTACGGCCTTGCAGGATGCGCTGCAGGCGATTGTCGCTCCAGTTGCGACCAATGCGGGCAAGGTCGGTGACTGGTGCACCGGAAATCGCACACTGGAAGGGGCCATTCGGACGAACCGCGGCGGCGGCGGCGGCAAAGCCGCCATAGGAGTAGCCGAAGATGGCAATGCGGTCAGGAGCTGCGATGCCCTCCTTGACCAGCCATGCGGCGGCGTCATCCTTGTCATCCTGCATTTTCAGGCCCCATTGGGCATCCCCTTCGGTCCACAGGCGTCGGCCAAGACCGCTGGAGCCGCGATATTGCGGGCGCAGCACGGCATAGCCGCGCGAGGTCAGGAACGGTACCCAACCGCTGGCATCCCAGCCAGCGTAGTCACGCGCCCACGGGCCGCCATGCGGATGGACAATGGCCGGCAGCGGGCCGTCCGAGGGCTTCCAGCCTGCCGGCAGGTCGAGAATCGCCGGGATTTTCAGACCATCGCGGGCTTCGTAGGTAATCCAGCGCTGTTCGCCGATATCGTTGGCATTGATCCAGGGACGCTGGCTACCAAGGGTCTTGACTTCACGGCGATCCAGCAGCAAGTGATAAGTCGGTGCGTGACGGGCGCTCTCGGTGGTGAACAACACCCGCGAGAGGTCGTCGTTGTAGCTGTTGATGCGCACGTTCTGGCCGGGGTAACTGTTCTTCAGGCCGTCGTGGATCGACTTCATCTGCGGATCGACGTACACCGTCTCGATGCTGGGGCCGTCAATGGTGAAACCCAGTACTTTGTTGAAGTTGCTTGGTTGCGAGCCAAGGATCAGCCCGCCAATGGAAAACTCCGGATGAGCGATCAGCGGCTCGGCATCGAACTGACGGGTGGCCGGGTCGTACATCCAGGCCTGTACCAAGTCCGAGTTTTGATCGGTCAGCACGTAAAACTTGCCGGTGGCCTCGTCCACGCCGACAAATTCCAGTGTTTGCCGTTCGCTGAGCTTGCGGGTCAGATTTTCGTGCTGGACGAACTCTTCGCTGCCGGGGCGGCGGAAGAACACGCGCAGCTCGAAGTCGCCACCGACCGGCTCGATCTGAGTGCGGATCATCACCTCGCCGTTGCGAGGATTGAACAGCCCGGGCTGGGTGCGGCCACCGGCATTCATCAGCAGGCGGGTTTCGTTGGTGCGCAGGTTGTACAGGTAGTAATTGGCCTGGAACGAGCTGTTCATCTGGCGGATGATGACGTTGTCCGGATCCAGCGGCAGAGTGCTGGCCAGCGATGCGCTGCCGGCAAGCTCCATGCAGCGCAACGTATCTTCACCAACGCCGACGCGACGGACATTGGCGGCAAAGGCTTCCGTGAAGTTGCTGTGCTGACTGTCGGTCAGGTAGGGCTTCATCACGAAGGTTTTGGTAGCCCCGGTGGCACTGCCTTCGCCACAACCGGCCAGCTGGCCGGTCCATTCCTGACGGCCAAACACTATGATGCGATTGGCCTTCATGGCACTGGCACCGATGAATTTCATGCGATCGCCGGAGTTGGTGATTTTCGGCGGAGCCGAGAGATTATCCATGTCCCAAGTCGCCAGTGCGGTTTCCTGGTGGTTGGAATTGGGAGCCTCGATCAGGGCAACCAGATTCTTGCCGTCGGTACTCATGGAAACCGACTGGATTTGTGGCACACGGGCAAAGGACTCGGCCGGGATCGGTTGGCGAGCCAGGGTGGTAGTAGAGCTGAGAATGGCACTTGCAACAAGCGGAAGTGTCCAGCGACGCATGAATGCTCCTCGGATAGCTGCTGAAGAAACGCTTAACAATACTGCATTTGCTGGAAGGCTGCCATGTTTAATGCGCGGATATGTGACCGGACGAACAAAACGGTGGCGCGTTGCCATGCCCGCCAGAGCAGGTGTGACGGGGTGCACGTGCGGTGGTCAAGGCAAATTTGCTTCTCGGCATGCTGTAATCGTTACGGCCTGCGCTGGTGAACGGCAGGGGAGGCGCTGCGTTGCAATAGGTTTCGCAGGGCTTTTTGAATCGGAACAGCCTGCCAGTGGCAGGTCGCCGACAATGCCCGACAATTTTGCAGGGGCAAAGCAAAAGCCCGGCAGTTTCAATGCCGGGCTTTTGCTGGAGGCGGAAGGATCAGTTCGCCTTGTGGATGGCGCGCTTGTCCACCGCCATCGCCGCGTCGTGCACGGCTTCGGACAGGCTCGGGTGAGCGTGGCAGATGCGGGCAAGGTCATCGGCGCTGCCCTTGAACTCCATCGTCAGCACGCCTTCGTGCACCAGCTCGGAGACGTTCGGGCCAACCAGATGCATGCCGAGCACGCGGTCGGTTTCGGCATCGGCCAGCACCTTGACAAAGCCGATCGGCTCGGCCATCGCCACGGCACGGCCAACGGCGGCAAACGGGAAGCTGCCGGCCTTGTAGGCGACGCCTTCGGCCTTCAACTGTTCT
>JBHADJ010000028.1:0-7193 GCA_041855065.1 Lysobacter sp. | reverse complement strand
TGATGTTGTTGTCGGTGCTTGATCTGCGGCAGAAGCGCTTCTGGTGGCAAAGCGTGCTGGTCGCCACGGTGTTTGCGCTGGTGGCGGCATGGGCGGGCTGGAGTGCCAGCGGTGATGCGGGAATCAAATCGCGCGATGTGCTGCTGCCGATGAGTGTGTCGATGGCGTTGGCCTTGTTCGTGGCGCTGCCCTATCTGCAAGCGGCCTTGCGTCACGGACGCTGGAATGCCCGGTATGCAGATTTGTTCGAGCTGGCATGGCAGAACGCGCTCACCCTGATATTGACGGCGGTTTTCGTCGGCATTTGCTGGCTGCTGCTGACCTTGTGGGGGCGACTGTTTGCCCTGATCGGCATCGACTTTTTTTGGCAATTGTTCAAGGAGGAGCCGTTTGTCTATCTTGCCACCGGACTGATGGTGGGGCTGGGCATCTTGATTGGACGCACCCAGCAGCGCCCGGTGCAAGTGGCGCGCCGCATCCTGTTTGCCATCTTTACCGGGCTGCTGCCGCTGCTGGCATTGATTGCGGTGCTGTTCGTGTTGAGCCTGCCGATGACGGGGTTGGCGTCGCTTTGGGCCACGCACAGTGCCACCATGATTTTGCTCAGCGTGGTAGCGGTGATGGTGCTGTTCGTCAACGCGGTCTATCAGGATGGCAGCGAGCCGCCACCGTATCCGCGCTGGCTGCGTCTTGTGGTGGAGGCCGGGCTGCTTGTTCTGCCGGTGTTTGCCGTGTTGGCCTTGTATGCGTTGGCATTGCGCATCGGGCAATACGGCTGGACGCAGGATCGTATCGCGGCCATGGTGGTGGCGCTGCTGCTCGGCATTCATGCGTTTGGCTATGCGCTGGCGGTCTTGCGTCGCAAAGGCTCCTGGCTTGCCTGCTTGCCACCGGTGAATGTGCTGGCTTCGCTGGTGGCGATCGCGCTGACCTTGCTGCTCAACTCGCCCGTGCTCGATCCGCACCGGATGACGGCCCAAAGCCAGATTGCCCGGCTCGAAAGCGGCAAGGCGGGTGATGATTTCGACATCCGGTATCTGCGCTTTTCCAGTGGCCGACAGGGCTGGCTGGCATTGCAGGCACTGCAGGTGCGCTTGCGCAATGCCGGGGATGTGGCCTTGGCTGATCGCATCGCGGCGATGCTGAAAAAAACCAGTCGCTATGGCGATGACTCGCAAGTCATGCAGCAGAGCGCGATTGAGGATGCCGCGACCTTGCAGCAAAAAACGCCGCTTGCGGCGGGCAGTCAGGTGCCGGATGCCGACTGGTGGGCTTTCTGGCTCGAGGAGCAAAAGGGCGTGGGCTTGGCCTGCAGGCAGCCGGAAGCCGACTGCGTATTGCTGGTGCGCGACATGGACAAGGACGGGCAGGCCGAACATCTTTTGTGCGATGTCTCGCCGGACAAATGGGCGCCCGTTTGTCGGCTGTATGCCCGTGTGGATGCAGGCTGGGCCTTGCAGGGCGAGCTGATTTTTTCCAGTGGTCGCTCAAGTGAGGTGCGCGCGGCACTGCGGCGCGGCGAGTTGCGGCTGTTGCAGCCACGCTGGCCGGTTTTCGAGGCAGGCGGTGCGCAGGATCAGATCGCCGGTCAATTCGTCAACTCGAAGGAGTGAGTATCGGGCGCGCCCCGTATCTTGCACTTGGCACGCGGATTGCCGGCATGGCAGTCTTGCTGCCCGGAATTCTGCCTGTCTTGTCATGCCGATGCCGCCTTCTTTCCTGATCTTGCAGACCGGTACGCCGGTGCCTTCAATGCGGCGACACGGGGGATTCCCGCATTGGATTCGGGTGGCGGCCGGTTTGCAGGCGAAGGCGATCAATGTGGTGGACGCGGAGGCGGGTGCTGCACTGCCTGATCCGCAGGCGTTTGCCGGTGTGTTGATAACCGGCTCCGGGGCGATGGTCAGCCATCGCCTGGCATGGAGCGAGGCGGCAGCAGACTGGTTGCGTCAGGCGGTTCATGCAGGTGTGCCGAGTTTCGGGATTTGCTATGGCCATCAGTTGTTGGCACATGCCCTGGGTGGGACGGTTGGCGATAATCCGCGCGGTCGCGAAATGGGCACGGTGTCTGTTCAGTTGACCGCCGAGGCGCTTGATGATCCGTTGTTTGCCGGATTGCCGGTGCAATTCTCGGCGCAGGCCACCCATGTGCAAACCGTGCTGGCGCCGCCGCCGGGCGCTGTGGTGCTGGCTCGTACCGGGCAGGATGGCTGTGCCGCATTCCGCTGGGGCAGCAATGCCTGGGGGGTGCAATTTCATCCGGAATTTTCCACCGGACATATGCGCGGCTATATCGCGGCGCGGCGCGAAGTGCTGCATGCCGAAGGGCGGGATGTGCGACAAATGCAGCATTCCGTTTGTGCAACGCCTGCATCGCGCCGTATTCTGCGACAATTCGTGCGCCAGGCCGGGCGTCGCCACGGCTGATTCGGAGTTTCACACCACCATGCAAATACGTCCCCAGCCGCTGTCACAGGCGTGGCAGTGGTTTATCCAGACCGTGAACCTTGGAACCGGCAATCCGCGCGCCATTTTCGGTGCAGCCGCATTGCTGGTGGCGACCTTGATGATGGTGCTGATAGTGGGCAGCTTGCTGACCGGGCTGCTGGGTGGTGGCGCCGGGACACCTCCCGGTACGGCGTTGTTGGCGCTGACGTTGCTGCTGATGGTGGGCATGAGCATTTTGATGCCGATCCTGCTGGCAGGCTTGATGTACGTCATCCGCGAGGCCGAGGCAGGCCGGCCGATACATGCGCACGATGTTTATCAGCCTTTCCGACAAGGGCGCGCCGGACAATTGGCGGGTTTTGGCGTGGTACAGATGCTGCTGTCGGCGCTGCATATGTGGGTTTCGGCACAGCTGGCAGGCAGTGAGGCGTATGCCGTGTTGCTGCAAGGCCCGTTTCAGAATGGCACGACGGAGGTCGCGCAGCTGCCGGAGTTGAAACATCCGCTGCTGCTGCCACTCTGGGGGCTGTTGTCGAGTTACTTCAACACCACGGTGGTGTTGCTGGGGGTTGCGCTGACGATGCTGTCGGGTCTGCCTTTTCTGGCGGCACTCAAGCTGGCGGCAAGAGCGACGGTACGCAATCTGCCGGCCTATTTGCTGGTGGCCTGCCTGTTTGCGTTTGCGCTGGGTGCCTTGTTGCTGGTGTTGAGCATGATGGGGGCGATGTTGGTCGGGGCGCTCAGCCAAATTTTCCCGCCGCTGGCGACCTTGCTGGGTCTGCTGTTCATGGTGGTCATTCTGAGCGTGACGCTGGTCGTGGTTTGCGGCAGCAGCTACCTCATCTGGCGTGACACCTTTGCCGGTGAAGGTGATGTGTCCTCGGCAAATCCGCCGCACAGCGGTGGAATCACCGTGTAATCCTGCTGCTCGCATGGTGAGCCCATCGCCCGGCCGGTGCGGCGCGTGGCGAACGGTTGCACCTGCCTGAATATTGCTAGGCTAGGCGTGTTGTCGGCACAGATGCAGGTGATGGATGAGCGCGGAAATCTGGATGACATTGGCGGTGCTGGTCGGGGCGGTCTATTTGTTCGTGACCGAGAAACTGCCGGTGGATGTGGTGGCGATGCTGATTCTGGTCACGGTGATGACGCTGGGGCTGGTCACGCCGCGCGAGGCACTTTCGGGATTCTCCAGCGAGGCGACGGTCACGGTGGCCGCGATGCTGGTTCTGAGTGCCGGCATCCAGCGCAGCGGCATTCTGGAGCGGCTGGGGGATTTTCTGGCGCGTATCCGCTGGCCGTGGCTGTTTTCGCTGGTTTTGCTGACGTTGGCGGCAGCGGTATCGGCCTTCATCAACAACACGGCGGTGGTGGCGGTGTTTCTGCCCTTGGTGATGGCCGCCGCCGGCGTGGTGCGGGAATCGCCTTCCAAGGTGCTGATTCCGCTCTCCTACGCTTCACAGTTTGGTGGCGTATGCACCCTGGTGGGGACCTCCACCAATCTTCTGGTGCACTCGGTGGCACAGCAGTCCGGGCTGCCGGGCTTTGGCTTGTTCGAGTTCACCGCGCTCGGCTTGTGGTTCGTGGGGGTGGGGACGGCGTATTTGATGTTTTCGCGGTGCTTTTTGCTGCCTGATTACGGGCTTGGCAAGAGCGATGATGAGATGCGCCAAGGGCGCTATCTGGTGGATTTGTATGTGGATGAGAAGTCACCGGCAGTCGGCAAGCTGGGGGCAGCGGTATTGCCGGTGGACATCGGGGATGCCTATTTGCTGGAAATTTATCGGGATGGCAAAACCTTGTCGCATCCTCGATCGAGCGAAGTGCAGGCTGGCGATCGGCTGTTGATTCGCGGCGCCTGGAGCGAAATCGAAAAAGCTCGGCGTGCGCTCAAGCTCAGGCACGACAAGGTGGCTGCGGATCTGGAAGGCGATCCCGCCAGTGAGCGGGTTCATGCCGAAGTGATGATTGCGCCGGGGTGCTATCTGGTGGGTAGCTCGCTGGCTTCGGTACGGTTTGGGCATGCCTATCGCGTCCGCGTGCATGGTTTGCAGCGGCCGGGTCTGGCTATTCGCCAACCATTGCACCAAGTGCCACTGCAGGTGGGCGATACCTTGCTGGTGGATGCCACGCCAGAAGCGCTGGATGCCTTGCGTGCCGAGCCGGGGCTGGTACTGGTACGCGAGTGGGCGCAGGTGAGGGTGGACAGTTGGCGAGGTTTTCTTTCGGTTGCCATCATGGTGGGAGCGATTGCGCTTTCGGCCTTCGAGATCATGCCGATCGTGGCATCCTCGCTGCTGGGTTGCGTGGCCTTGGTGCTGCTGCGCTGCCTGCGTCCGGAACAGGCCTATGCCGGGGTGGACTGGCGCGTCATCATGCTGCTGGCCGGGGTATTGCCGCTTGGCATTGCCCTGCAAAAATCCGGTGGCGCGGAATGGCTGGCGCATCAGGCATTGACCCTGCTGGGCAATGACAGCCCATTGCTGGCGCTGGCGGTGATCTATTTGCTGACCTCCATCATGACCGAGATGATGAGCAACAATGCTTCGGCCGTGCTGGTGGCACCGATCGGCATCGCGGCGGCGCAGAGCATGGGCGTGGATCCCAAACCGTTTCTGGTGGCGGTCGCGTTTGCCGCCTCCACCAGCTTTGCCACGCCGGTGGGCTACCAGACCAACACCATGGTGTATACCGCAGGCGGCTACAAATTTACCGACTTCCTGAAAATCGGGATGCCGCTCAATGTGATCTTCTTCGTCATGTCCGTGGTGTTGATTCCACGCTATTTCCCGTTCTGATACCCGTTCGGGGCAGACAGCTGCCGTACAGCCTGTAAAATCCCCGCAAGCGGATGTAGAGAACACTGATGACGAGAATCAAACGCGGGCTGGATTTGCCCGTTGCCGGCCAGCCTTCGCAGCAGATCGACAAGGCACGCACAGTGCGCCATGTCGCGGTGCTCGGTGCCGACTATCACGGCATAAAGCCCGGCATGGCGGTGCAGGAAGGCGATGTGGTGGCGGCAGGTCAAGTGCTGTTTCACAGCAAAAACCAGCCGAACGTGGCCATCACTGCCCCGGCCTCGGGCAAGGTCGTGGCGATCAATCGCGGCGAGCGGCGCGTGCTGCAATCGGTGGTGATTGCTCTCGATGAGAGCATTGCGCCACGCACGTTCAACCGTTACGACGATGCCGCGCTGGCAAATCTTGATGCGGCCACGGTGCGTGCGCAGTTGCAGGATTCGGGGCTGTGGGCGGCTTTGCGTACCCGCCCCTACAGCCGCATCCCCGATGCTGACAGCACCCCGGCGGCGATTTTCGTCACCGCCATGGATACCCACCCGCTGGCTGCCGACCCGGCACCGATTATCGCCGGCCATGCCGAGGACTTCCGGCGCGGTCTGCAAGTGCTGACGCGGCTGGCCGAGGTGTTTTTGTGCAAGGCCGAAGGCGTGACGCTGGCCGGGGAAAACCTGCCCGGGGTCAGCACGCACGGGTTTTCCGGCCCGCATCCGGCAGGCTTGCCGGGCACGCACATGCATTTTTTGCGCCCGGCCAGCAGCCAGCGCACGGTGTGGCACATCGGTTATCAGGATGTCATCGCCATCGGCAAGCTGTTTGCCGATGGGCTGCTTTGGCAAGAGCGCATCATCGCGCTGGCAGGCCCGGTGGTGAAACGGCCACGGCTGCTGCAAACCCGTTTGGGTGCCAGCCTCGATGAATTGAGCGAAGGCGAGCTGGTCGCAGGCGAGAACCGGGTGATTTCCGGCTCGATTCTCGGTGGGCGCACCGCCCGGGGAGCCTATGCCTATCTGGGCCGCTATCACCTGCAAGCCAGCTGTCTGGCCGAAGGGCATGAGCGCGAAATGCTGCATTACTTGCGTCCGGGGGCGAAAAAACACTCGGTCACCGGCGCGTTCTTGTCGAGCTTTTTGCCGCGCCGGCTGCTGGCCTTCACCACATCGACCCAGGGCAGCCCGCGGGCGATGGTGCCGATCGGCAATTACGAGGCGGTGATGCCACTGGACATTCTGCCCACCCAGCTGTTGCGTGCGTTGATCGTCGGCGATACCGAGATGGCGCAGAAACTCGGCTGTCTGGAGCTGGACGAAGAGGATCTGGCGCTGTGCACGTATGTGTGCGCCGGCAAATACGAGTATGGCCCGATTTTGCGGGACAACCTGACCCGCATCGAGAAGGAAGGCTGAAAATGGGCTTGAGAAAGTTCCTCGACAAACTGGAGCCGCATGTCCACAAGGGCGGCAAATACGAAAAGTTCTACGCCTTGTACGAGGCGGTGGACACCTTCCTTTACCGCCCCGGCAGCGTCACCCGCAGCACCGCGCATGTGCGCGATGGCATGGATCTGAAGCGGATGATGATTCTGGTGTGGCTGTGCACCTTCCCGGCGATGCTGTTCGGCATCTGGAATGTCGGCCATCAGGCCAATCAGGTGCTGGCTGCCAATCCCGAATTGCTGGCGGCACAGTCGGGCTGGCGCTTTGATGCGGTTGCCGCATTGGCCGGGTTCGATCCGGCCAGCGTGTACGACAATTTCATCCACGGCGCCGCTTACTTTCTGCCGATTTATGCGGTGACCTTCATCGTCGGTGGCTTCTGGGAGGTGCTGTTTGCCAGCATCCGCCGCCATGAGGTGAACGAGGGCTTCTTCGTCACCTCGGTGCTGTTTGCCCTGACCCTGCCGCCGACCATTCCGCTGTGGCAGGTGGCGCTGGGCATCAGCTT
>JBHADJ010000027.1:0-11767 GCA_041855065.1 Lysobacter sp. | reverse complement strand
GTGGCAACGGCGGCGGCAAAACGGGGCGTGCCGGCAATGGTGGCGGCAGTTCGGGTGCATTCATGCGGCAATCGCCCGGTGCGTATCAGCGCATCCGCGGCAGGCCACCGCCCATCATCCCGCGCATCCCCCGCATCATGCCCTTGAGGCCACCGCGGCCAAGCTTGCCCATCATTTTCTCCATTTGCTGGTATTGCTTGAGCAAGCGGTTCACGTCCTGCGGCTGCATGCCCGAGCCACGCGCGATGCGGGCACGGCGCGAGCCGTTGAGAAGATCCGGGTTGCGGCGTTCCTTCATCGTCATCGAATTGATGATGGCCACCATGCGCGGGATTTCCTTGCCGGTGATCTGGCTCTTGACCTCGTCGGGGATCTGGCCGACGCCGGGCAGCTTGTCCATCAGGCCGTGCAGGCCGCCCATGTTCTGCATCTGCTCGAGCTGGTCGCGCATGTCGTTGAGGTCGAACTTCTTGCCCTTGGCCACCTTCTCGGCCAGTTTCTGTGCCTTGTCCTTGTCCACGCTGGCCTCGACCTGCTCCACCAGCGAGAGCACGTCGCCCATGTCGAGGATGCGGCTGGCAATGCGGTCGGGATGGAAGATGTCCAGCCCATCCACCTTTTCCCCGACACCGATGAACTTGATCGGCTTGCCGGTGATGTAGCGCACCGAGAGCGCGGCACCGCCGCGGGCATCGCCGTCGGTCTTGGTCAGCACCACGCCGGTCAACGGCAGTGCCTCGCTGAAGGCTTTGGCGGTGTTGGCCGCGTCCTGACCGGTCATGGCATCGACCACGAACAGGGTTTCGGCCGGGTTGACGGCCGCATGCAGGGCCTTGATTTCCGTCATCATCGCTTCGTCGATGGCGAGGCGGCCGGCGGTGTCAACGATCAGCACATCGACAAAGGATTTCTTCGCCGCATCCACTGCCGCGCGCACGATGGCCTCGGGCTGCTGGCTTTCGTCGGAAGGAAAGAACTCCACCCCGGTCTGCCCGGCGAGCGTCTTGAGCTGTTCGATGGCCGCCGGGCGATACACGTCGGCAGACACCACCATCACTTTCTTCTTGCGCTTTTCCTTCAGGTGCTTGGCGAGCTTGCCCACCGTGGTGGTCTTGCCCGCGCCCTGCAGGCCGGCCATCAAAATGATGGCCGGGGCGGGAACATTGAGGTTCAGGTCGTTCGCCTGCGCGCCCATCACGTTGGTCAGCTCATCGCGCACCACCTTGACCAGCTGCTGGCCGGGGGTGAGCGACTTCAGAACTTCCTGGCCGAGCGCGCGCACCTTGATGCGCTGAATCAGCGCCTGCACCACCGGCAGTGCCACATCGGCCTCCAGGAGCGCAATGCGCACTTCGCGCAGGGCTTCGGTGATGTTGGATTCGGTCAGGCGGCCACGGCCACGCAGACGGTTGATGGTGCCCGAAAGGCGTTCGGTCAAGGATTCAAACATGAGGATGCCCCGAAGATCAGTTTGCAAGTATAGCGGCTTGCCAATTTTCGCTGTGATGCTGGCCGAGCCTGTGGCGACCGGCGGTGGCAAGGGCGGGAAGGGCGGTGCGAGCACCGGCACGCTGTATCCGGTGACGGATGCAAAAATTGCCTGACTTCGCGGCATCCGCATGCGAAACTTGCGCCATGATTGCCGCGTTTGCTGCCTTTTCCCTATACCTTGCTGCTGCCACTGTGCTTGCCCTCGGGTTGCGCCGGAGCGATGTTTCGCCCAACCGTGGCTGGTTGCCGCTGGCCGTGCTGGCACTGATTTTTCATTACGAAATCCACGCGGCGGCGTGGCGCACCAGTCAAGGGCCGGACATGCACTTTTTTGCGGCACTGTCGCTTTCGACACTGGCCATGGCGGGCTTGACCACGATGCTGGCGGCACTTGGCCGGATGGCTTCGATCGGTGTCATCGTGTACCCATTGGCTGCCGCATCGGCACTGATCTATCACCTGCATGGTCCGGGTGGGGCAGTCACGATGAGCTGGCAATTGCAGTTGCATGCCTGGTGTGCCTTGCTGGCCTATGCGGTGCTGGCCATTGCGGCCTTGATGGCGATTCTGCTTGGCTTGCAGGAGCGCACCTTGCGGCATCGCAGTGCCCACCGCTGGCCGCGTATCCTGCCGCCACTGACCGAGCTGGAGACCATGTTGTTCCGCACCATCTCGGTGGGCTTCATGTTGCTCAGCGCCACTTTGCTGAGCGGCTTTCTGTTCGTGCATGATCTGTTTGCTCAGCATCTGGCGCACAAGACTGTGCTCTCACTGCTTTCCTGGGCCGTTTTCGGGGTTCTGCTGGTTGGACGCTGGAGGCGGGGCTGGCGGGGGCGCAAGACTGTCCGATTGACGCTCATCGCCATGTTGTTGCTGGCGCTGGCCTTCTTCGGCAGCCAGTTCGTGTATGACGTGATTCGCGGACAAGGGCAGGCCTGACGCTTGGTGGCGGCGTGTCGTGCCGGCTTGGCTCGGCAGTTGCGCCATGTTGTCAGCCGGGCGATTTTTCCTGAGAGCTGTTACGCAAGCGGCGGCTGGAGGCGAAGCGGGGTGTCGGATGCCCCGTGAGAGATGTGTGGCGTTTGTGGAGGGCGACAACCCGTTGGAGGGCGAAAATGCGCTCGTTCGACTCAGGCTTTTGCCCCTCGCTGCAGGCTGGCGAACGAGGTTGTTTGCACGCTCTCGGGTATTTCGATGCACGGCAAAAAAACATTGCCAGTGTGCAGGGGCTGGCTTAGACTTTGCCGCGTGCGGGTGTAGCTCAATGGTAGAGCAGAAGCTTCCCAAGCTTACGACGAGGGTTCGATTCCCTTCACCCGCTCCATTTCCATCGCATCGGGTGCAAGGATATCCAATTGCCCCGGCATCCATGATTTTTCTTTCCGAAATGAGCCGGCAGCAGGTGAGGTTGTCATCATCGGCGTTGCTGTGCTTGATCGACTGTTTCGTGGCACATGCCAAATCCAGTGGCTGTGTTTTGCTCCCGTCCATCAGCGTGCATGGGCATCCCGTGCAGGTCGAGTTGGCCGCGGGCAAGTGGGGCTGGCTCGGAATTGAAAGCGGCATGGGCATGATGAGGCGATTGCCGTGACAGCGATTCGTGTCCTTTTCGCCAAAGGGCTCGGCATACCGGCCTGAAGCCCTTTCCAGCCGAGTCCGGGCGCGGGATAATTGCCTGCCCCCGCGCACACGTGTTTCACCCGCTCCCTCCCGCCTTTTCAGGCTGCCCGCTACCGGAAATCCGCCATGGCCGAAGCTCTCCGCCACGACAAGACCGTGCGCCATTTGCGCCTGCTCTCCGATGCGCTCGACAGCGGGCGGCTGGGGCCGGTGCGGCGTCTGGTCAACACGCTGACGGCGGCGGAAATCGGCAATCTGCTCGAATCGCTGCCGCCGCCCAAGCGCAGCGTCGTCTGGGGGCTGGTGGATGCCGAGGATGACGGCGAGGTGCTGCTGCACGTGGGCGACGAGGTGCGCGAGAGCCTGATCGCGGAAATGGACGACGACGAGCTCGTCGCCGCGGTGGAGGATCTCGACATCGACGATCTGGCCGATCTCGTCGAGGACTTGCCCGAGACGGTGATGGACGAGGTGTTGAAGTCGATGGATCGCGAAAACCGCGAGCGGCTTGAGCAAATGCTCGCCTATGAAGAAGACACCGCCGGGCGTCTGATGAACCCGGACGTGGTGACGGTGCGTGCCGATACCACGGTGGAGGTGGTGCTGCGCTATCTGCGCTTGCGCGGCGAATTGCCGGAGAACACCGATCACCTGTATGTGGTCAACAAGCGCCATCAACTGATGGGCTGGGTGGCCTTGCAGGATCTGGTCACCCGCGACGGCGGGACGGCCATCAACCAATTGTTCGACGGCGAAATCGAATCCATCCATGCCGATGATTCCAGCGAGGAAGTCGCCCGCCGCTTTTCCGACAACGACTGGGTTTCCGCCCCGGTGGTGGATGATGGCAATGTGCTGCTCGGGCGCATCACCATCGACGACGTGGTGGACATCATCCGCGAGCAGGCCGAGCATCAGGCGCTTTCGGCCGCGGGTCTGGATGACGAGGAAGACCTGTTCTCGCCGGTGCGCCGCGCCTTCCGCCGTCGCCTGATCTGGCTGGGGGTGAACCTCATCACCGCCTTTCTTGCCGCCTCGGTGGTGGACAAATTCGAAGGTGCCATCGCCCAGCTCACCGCGCTGGCCGTGCTGATGCCGATCATCGCCGGGATGGGCGGCAATGCCGGCACGCAGGTACTGACACTGATGGTGCGTGGTCTTGCACTCGGACAAATCGGTGCCAGCAACGTGCCCACGCTGGTCTGGAAGGAAGTGCGGGTGGCACTCATCAATGGCGTGATTCTCGGCCTTCTGCTCGGGCTGGTGGTGCTGGTCTGGTTCCGCAACCCGGCACTGGCCGGGGTGATCGCCACCGCCCTGACCCTCAATTTCTGCTTTGCCGCACTCGGCGGCGTGTTCGTGCCGGTCACGCTCAAGCGTTTTGGCTTCGACCCCGCACTGGCCGGCGGGGTGATTCTCACCACCATCACCGACACGCTCGGCTTCCTCACCTTCCTCGGCCTTGCCACCCTGATTTTGCTGTGAGCCTGCCTCCCTTCATCGCCGTCATCGGCGGCGGCCCGGCCGGCCTCATGGCGGCAGAAACCGCCCGCGCCGCCGGTGCCGAGGTAGCGCTGTTCGAGCGCAAAGGCTCGGTCGGGCGCAAGTTCCTGATAGCCGGCAAAGGCGGCCTCAACCTGACCCATGGCGAGCCGCGCCCGGCTTTCGATGCCCGCTACCGCGAGCGTGCCGATGCCATTGGTCACTGGCTGGATGGCTTCGATGCCGATGCCCTGCGGCAATGGGCGCGCGGCCTTGGCGTCGATACCTATGTCGGCAGCTCCGGACGCGTCTTTCCAAACGACCGCAAAGCCGCCCCCTTGCTGCGTGGCTGGGTACGCCGCCTGCGCGAGCAAGGCGTGCAGTTCCATGTCCAGCACCACTGGCTGGGTTGGACGGCCGATGGCGCCTTGCGTTTTGCCACACCCGATGGCGAGGTCTGCCACTTGGCCGCTGCCACCGTGCTGGCACTGGGCGGCGGCAGCTGGCCGCAGCTGGGCAGTGATGGGCAATGGGTCGATGTGCTGGCGGCTGCCGGTGCCGACATCGCACCGCTCGCCCCGGCCAATTGCGGTTTCGACATCGGCTGGAGCACGCACCTGTCCACGCGCTTTGCCGGTGCCCCGCTGAAGCCGGTGATCCTGCACTGGCAGGATGGTGCCGGGCAGGGGCAGCAGTTGCAGGGTGAGTGCGTGCTGACCGAAACCGGCATCGAAGGCAGTGCCATCTATGCCATTTCCGCCGAACTGCGCCAGCATATCGCGCGTGACGGAGCTGCCCGCCTGTGGCTCGACCTCGCTCCGGCCCATGCACCGCAAGCACTGGCCGCGGCGCTTGCCCGCGGGCGTGGCAAACGCAGCCTCGGCGAACATCTGCGTCGTGCCGCGGGCCTTTCCGCCGCCAAGGTGGCACTCGTTTTCGAAACCTTGCCCAACGCCGGGCAGGCCAGCCCCGCCCAACTCGCCGCGCACATCAAGCGCCTGCCCCTGCGCCTTTCTCGCCCGCGCCCCCTGGCCGAAGCCATCAGCACGGCAGGCGGTGTGCGGCTCGAATCGCTGGATGCGCAATTGATGCTGAAAAGCCGGCCCGGTGTCTTTCTTGCCGGTGAAATGCTCGACTGGGAAGCCCCGACCGGCGGCTATCTCCTGCAAGCCTGTTTTGCCAGTGGCCGCCTGGCTGGACAGGCCGCCGCCGCGTGGTGCGGTGATGGGGGCGCCCGCCGCCCTGATTGAGGCTTCGCGGATGGGCACAAAAAAACCGCCTGCATGGACAGGCGGTTTTTTGGGGATGGTGGTTATTGACCGTTGCTGAGCGGGATCAGGCGGATTTCCACTCGCCGGTTCATGGCGCGGCCTTGTTCGGTCGAGTTGTCGGCGATCGGGTACTGGTAGTTGTAGCCACGCATTTCCACACGTTCACGCAGCACGCCCTGGCCGATCAGGTACTGACCAACGGCTTGTGCACGGCGGTCGGAAACCGTTTGATTGGCGCTCAGCGAACCAACATTGTCGGTATGCCCGTTCACTTCCACCATGGTCTGGTTGTATTCGGTCACGGTACGGGCAATGTTGTTGAGTGCGCTGTAGAACTGCGGCTTGATGTCGGCCTTGTTGAAGTCGAAGGTCACGCCATCGGGCAGGTTGAGCTTGATGACATCGCCTTCGCGCTGCACTTCCACGCCGGTACCGGCAGTCTGGCGGCGCAGTTCGGCTTCCTGACGATCCTGATAGGCGCCGATGCCGGCACCGGCAAGTCCCCCGATACCGGCACCGATCATGGCGTGCTGGCGGCGCTCGGTGGCGTCGCTGCCGCTCAGAAGGCCTGCCACGGCACCGATGCCGGCACCGATCAGTGCGCCGCGCTGGGTGCGGTTGGGATCATCCGGAGCAGTGGTTTGACCCGTATAGGTGGCGCAACCGGCCAGAAGGCTGGTGGCAACGGCAGCAGCAAGACCCAGTTTGAGGGAGGATTTCATCGTCAGGCTCCTTTTGAGCGGCTTGGGGTGGCAAAGAGCCTAGAGGGACGTGCATAGCTGATATATGAACATGAATGCGAAATGGGGCATCTGTTCAGCAAATGCAGCAGCCCTCAGGCAGAACGCGGTGAGTCGCCGAAATAACGGCGCGGGAGTCGTTCATTGAGGCGTACCAGTATTTCATAGGGAATGGTGCCGGCCGCGATGGCAACATCTTCCACGCGGATTTCTGCATCGCCTTGCCGCCCGATCAGGACGACTTCATCGCCATATTGGCCGTCGTCCGTGCCGATATCGACCATGAATTGATCCATGCACACACGTCCGGCAATCGGATGGGGACGCCCGCCACTCAGCACCATACCATGTGGCGAGGACAGCGAGCGCGGCCAGCCATCGCCATAGCCGACAGGCACGGTCAGGATGCCGCTGCGCTGGCTGGCATGCCAGGTGGCGCCGTAGCTGATTGGCGTTCCGGCCGCGACATGTTTGACATGGAGTGCCCGGGATTTCAGGGACAGTGCCGGGCGAGTGTCTAGAGTGCGTCGCGAGGCGTGGTCGGGCAGCACGCCGTACAACAGAATGCCCGGGCGCACCATGTCGAGCCAGGTTTCCGGAAAGTGCAATACGCCGCCGGAATTGGCCAGATGGCGTATCGGCATCGGGGCACCGATGCGCTCGAAATGGGCGCAGGCGGCCAGAAAACGAGCCAGTTGCTGTGCGGTCATTTCCGAGTTCGGATCATCGGCGCAGGCCAAATGCGAGTAGACGCCTTTGACATGGCAATGTGGCGAGTTGCAAGCCGCCTCGATGAAACCGGCGGCATCCGCCGCCTCGACACCGATACGCCCCATGCCGGTATCGAGTTTGAGGTGGATAATCGCTTGCTGCCCGGCTGCCTGCACGGCGCCCTCCACCTGGCGCAGTCCTTGCAGCGAGGAGACGGTGATTTCCAGCCGGTAATGCAGATAACTGGCAATTTGCGGGGCGTGCAGGCCGCCCAGCACCAGAATGGGAGCCTGAATACCGGCTTCGCGCAGACAGATGGCCTCCTCGATGAAGGCCACGCCGAGCTGGGCGGCACCGGCTTGCAGCAGGCGGCGAGCGACCGGGACAAGTCCGTGGCCATAACCATTGGCTTTGACGATGGCCATCACCGGGACGCCGGTATGCTGACGAATGATGGCGTGGTTATGGGCGATCGCATCAAGATCGACTTCAATGCAGGCCGGACGCGGCGGAACAGAGGCGGACATGGCTTGGCTCAGAGAGGATCGAAGTTGCCGACCGTATCGTGGACGAGGTTGTCGAAACGGGTGTATTCGCCAAAGAACTTCAGCTTGATCGAGCCGGTCGGCCCCGAACGCTGCTTGCCGATGATGATTTCGGCCAAGCCCTTGTCCGGCGAGTTTTCCTTGTTGTAATACTCGTCGCGATAGATGAACACGATGATGTCCGCATCCTGTTCGATAGCGCCGGATTCGCGCAAATCGGCCATTACCGGGCGCTTGTCGGCACGGGTTTCCAGCGAGCGATTGAGCTGGGAGAGCGCAATCACCGGCACGTTCAATTCTTTTGCCAGTCCCTTCAGGCTGCGCGAGATTTCCGAGATTTCGGTGGCACGGTTCTCGCTGTTGCCCGGTACCGACATCAATTGCAGATAGTCGATGACGATCAGGCCAAGATCATGTTCGCGCTTGAGACGCCGAGCCTTGGATCGCAACACGTCGGGGGATAGCCCGGGCGTGTCGTCGATGAATATCTTGGTGTTCTTGAGCATTTTTATGGCGGCGGAAATGCGACCCCAGTCTTCCCCCTCGATCTGGCCGGTGCGCAGGCGCGTGGCGTTGACCCGACCATTGGAAGAAATCAGGCGCATGGCAAGCTGGGCGGCGGACATTTCCATGGAAAACACCGCCACCGCCTTTTTCGAGCGGATGGCGGCATATTCGGCGATATTGAGCGCAAAGGTCGTCTTGCCCATGGCCGGGCGTGCGGCGAGAATGATGAGGTCGGTGGGTTGCAGGCCGGCCGTCATCTGGTCGAAATCGTCGTAACCGGTGGCAAGCCCGGTGATGCCGCCGCCATTGGCAAAGCGCTCGTGCAGGACATCGTTCGCATCGAGTAGCGCTGCATTGATATCCACGAAATCCATCCGCTTTTTGTCGCCACTTTGGGCGATGGCAAATACTTGCTGCTCGGCCTGCGCCAGCAGCTCCGCGGTGGTGCGTCCCTCCGGCTGGAAAGCGTCGTTGACGATTTGCGTGCCGACATCAATCAGTTTGCGGGCAATCGCCTTGTCGCGCACGATTTCGGCATAAGCGCGGATGTTCGCGGCCGAAGGTGTGGTATTGACCAGCTCCAGAAGATAAGCGCCCCCTGCCACCACCTCGCTCTTGTTTTGTGCCAGGAACCACTCCCCCAGCGTGACGACATCGACAGGTTGGCTGAGTCGCACCAATTCGCCAATGGCGCGATAGATCAATTGATGGTCGCGCCGATAGAAATCCTGCTCGGTCAATATGTCACCCACACTGTCGAAGGCTTCCGGAGCCAGCATCAGGCCACCCAGCACCGCCTGCTCGGCTTCGACGGACTGCGGCGGCAGGCGCAGCTGCTGCAAACGGCTTTCGCTGCGATCATTGAATGGATTGGCAAACTCGGCAGGCGTGTTGGGCATGGGCGGATGGCGCGAGCAAAGATGCAAGCCTAACCAAAATGGAGGGGTGTTGGGAGGGCTCTTGGGGATATGCCGGCCGGGAAAAACGCGACGGGCACCCGAAGGTGCCCGTCCGTACTGCATGGCGGTTGCCGGGGCAGGCTATCAGGCGGCTTCGGCCACCACGATGACCTTGACCTGGGCTTCCACTTCGGCAGCAAAGTGCAGGGTGATGTCATATTCACCGGTGTTGCGCAGCGGGCCTTCGCCCAGCACCACTTCGCTCTTGGAGAGCGCAAGACCGGCCTTGCTGAAGGCTTCGGCGATGTCGCGCGGGCTGACCGAGCCATACAGCTTGCCTTCGTTGGAGGCGTTTGCGCTGATGGTCACGCTCTGGCCGTCGAACTGATTGCGGCGGGCTTCGGCTTCGTCATGCAGTGCCTTGGCCTTGGCTTCGTACTCGGCGCGGCGGGCTTCAAACTCGGCCAGGTTGGCGGCGGTTGCTGGCACGGCCTTGCCTTGTGGCACCAGGTAGTTGCGGCCAAAGCCGGGCTTGACTTCGACGGTATCGCCCAGCTGGCCGAGGTTCTGCACTTTCTGCAGGAGGATGAGTTTCATGGAATTTCTCCGTATTCGTTAGCGGAAACGAGTCCGCAACGGGTGGCTGTCCGAATGGAGCGGGATGGGAAAGCTCCCATCCGCGATCGAATCAAACGTCGTGATTGTCGGTGTACGGCAGCAGTGCCAGGTAGCGGGCACGCTTGACGGCGGTGGCCAGCTGGCGCTGATAGCGCGACTTGGTGCCGGTGATGCGGCTCGGCACGATCTTGCCGTTTTCGGTCAGGTACTGGCGCAGGGTGCCGAGATCCTTGTAATCGACTTCGGTGATGCCTTCGGCAGTGAATTTGCAGAACTTGCGGCGACGGAAGAACTTGGACATGGTGTGACTCCTCAGGCTTCTTCGGCTTCGTTGACGTCATCGCCTTCGACGCTGTCTTCGACTTCGCCTTCGACGTTTTCTTCATCACGACGGCGACGTTCGGGCTTGTCACCCTTTTCGTCCTTGTTCTTCATGATGAGGGACTGTTCGGTGATGGCTTCGTCGCGCTTGATGACGAGGTGACGCAGCACAGCATCGTTGAAGCGGAAGCTGTCCACCAGCTCGTTCAATACCGACTGGTCGCACTCGATGTTGAACATCGCATAGTGTGCCTTGACCAGATTTTCGATCGGGTAGGCCAGCATGCGGCGCCCCCAATCTTCAAGGCGGTGCACTTTGCCGCCACCGTTTTCGATCAGACCCTTGTAGCGCTCGAGCATGCCCGGCACTTGTTCGCTCTGGTCCGGGTGAACCAGGAACACGACTTCGTAATGACGCATTTGAGGTTTCCTTGTGGATATCGCGGGCGGGATTGCCCGTCGACAGCCCCCGACAGTTGCCTGCCGTGGAGCAAGACCCGTCCGCCATGAGGGCGCACGGAGCCGAGCATTATTTGTCAATACGTTGAAATGTGCAAGAGGAAGCCGGCCTGCACAACAGGTACATTGCTTGTTCCAGCGGCGTAGTCGGCATTTGCCTGCACAACAAAAAGGGCGCCGAGGCGCCCTTTTTGCTAGCCATCATGGCCATCGCTTGACCGCTTTCCCTCAGAACGTGAAGGTCAGACGGGCGTTCGCGCTGTGGTCGGTGTTTTCCGTGGCGTACTGGCCGCTGTAGCCCACTTCCAGGAGCGTCCGCGGGGAGAGGCGAGCGGCCACGCCAAGATCGGCGATCGTCGCGTTCTTCGCCAGCGGTGCGCCCAGCACCGTGAAGCTGCTGCTGCCACTGAAGGCATGCGTGCCGGCCACGTCCAGATCACCGCCCGCATGGCGGTAGCCAAGACCCGCGCGCAGGCTCAGCCACGTTTCTTCCTGCTGGCTGCCCTTGAGGTTCAGGCTGGCGCGCACGCCGCCGGTGGTCACCTTCAGCTTGTTGGTCGACGAAGCCACCACTAGACCCGCCGTATCCGAGCCGCTTTCAGTGAAGGCATCGCCCTTCACGTGAACGTCGGCATATTGCAGGTACGGTTCGGCCTGGAAGCGCTCATTGCCGAACAGGTAGTTCACTTCCACGAAGCCCTGACGGCTGCTGGCTTCATAGTTGCCGGCAAGACCGGCGCTGAAGCCGGTGAAGCTCACGCTGCGCTCCATGTCCACGTCGTGGTTGCTGTGGGTGTAGCCGGCAAACACGCCGAGGCCGTTCCAGCGCCCGCCCACGTGCAGGCCGAGGCTGGTGCTCTTCACTTCGAATTCGCTGCTGCGACGACCCACGCGCCCGTCCAGTTGGCCGGTGCCGCCCAGCACGCCGACGCGCCAGCCGCTGGCGAACTGGTAATCACCGCCCACCAGCCACTGGTGGCCGTCGTAGCGGGTGTAGGCAGCATTGCCGTCTCCGCCCAGCGAGCCGCTGCGGCCCAGATAGTCTGCCCAGGCCGAGAAGCCTTCGCCTACGCCCTGGCCGGTGAAGGCATCCAGACCCGTGC
>JBHADJ010000026.1:0-2612 GCA_041855065.1 Lysobacter sp. | reverse complement strand
AGCCCGTGCGCGGAAACTCACTGCCATCGGAAAGGCGCGTGAACAACGTCGCAGGCTGCCCCAGCCAGGACTGGATATCCAGGCCCGCATCCGGACAAAGCACCTCCACCGCATAGCCAAAACCCGCCGAGACCCGCTCCCAACCCCACCACCGCAGCACGTTCCAGGGCGCACGCTCGCCCGATACTGCCAGGCGATAAAGCCGGTTTGCATCCATCACCGCCGCGGCGGGCAAAAGAGGGGGGAGCATGGCGATACCTCAAGCGTCATTGCTAGGTTGAACCCTTGGTTTGCCTCTTGCCCTTCACGTGTTGCATTTTGCCTACCTTGGGCGCGGAATATTCGGGAGGCGTGGAAGCCTCGGGAGGCTCGGGAGCCGTTTAAGAACACGACCTGTCTGCCGAGCCGCCTCACGCTTGATCTGGTCAGCGGTGTCATGCGCGGCAGCACTTGCGCTGGCCAACACCTCCGCCAGTGTCGGCGCCGCCCAAACTGGGCGCCCATCCAGATACAAGGTGCGCCAGCGCAGGTAACCCCATAGCGAGCGCGGCTCTCGCCCAGTCAGTTCCTGCGGCAACCCCCTGTCTTGCCGGCCCTGCCTGCGCCAATGTTCCAACTCCTGTTTTTCCCTGTCCGAAAGAGACGGTGGCATGGGCGGCAAATGCGGTGCCATAACAAACCCGCCTTGTTCTGCCTGTTTCCGCACCCCATCAATGACAGGCCGGTATAGCCGCTGCCAAGTTTCGTAGCGAGCTTCCTGCTGCTCCAACTGCGCCATGCGCCGCCGCTGCTGCAAAAGCCATACCTCATTGTTTCGTGCACCAAAGGGCTTGAACCAAGCACGAGAATCATGCACATGCTCATCCAGCATGCGGATGACTGCCGTGGGCAAGGGCTGCCTATTTTCCCAAACAGGCTTGACCATCTGCCATTGCCGCATTTTTTCGCCCCAAATCGCACGCAACAGGCTATCGCGCGCTGCATACGGTAACGATAGGCTGCGCAATATCGCACTGATGCTGTCCTGGTAACGAAAAGCCCCATCGTGCTCTCTGGCTTTCAGCTCTTCATATTCTTCCCTCAGTTCGTTATTGGCCTGAACAAGGTCGGCATAGTCCTGCCGCGAATAGGCTTGCGCCCGCTGAGCGAACGGCTGCCTTGCCAAGTCCTGCCCCCCTGGCCCCAGGCGCAGCCGACGCCAGCGCAGGTACAGGCCGTAATGCACCTGCACCTGTGCCGCCGTGCGGCTGCGGGTTGCAGCCCGATTGCCCGGGCTGGGCAAGCTTTGGGTCGCGGCCATATACGCATTGAAGTCCGCTTCAAGTAGCGGGGATACTTCCATCGCAGCACCCATTTCAGCAGTCACAAAGCGCCCCTTCAGATTTAACGGCACCCCCTCAGCCACGGCAATCCGGTACATGTCGGCCAAGGGGATTTGCGACAGCTTGTGGCTATCGCCGGCACTGGCCTTGCCCTGCTCCCCGGCCTGATAGCCGCCGCCCACATCCGAATGCACGCCCGGATAAAGCAGCTCAAAGCATTGGCTGCCACTGACCAAATCCAGTGGGAACGAACCACGCACCTCATGCGCCGCCACCATATGCACGCAACGCTGCACATACGCCGGAATCCGCATAAACGGCTCATCGCCCCAAGCTTGGTGCCCATCCGCCACCAGGACGCTTTGCGCCACCCCGACCGAGGCCACAGTATCAAACAGCCCCAGAAAATTGACCTCTACCGGGATACCCAGCAGGCTCATGCGACCCTCGCCGTCCAGCGCATCTGGCAGCCAGTTGCAGAATGTGCGTGCCATCGCCGCCCCACGGGAGAAGCCAAATACCGAAATCCGGATTTTCACCACCCGTGGCAGCCCCCGCAGCTCACCCTCAAGTTTTTTACCCAATTCGCGCCGCGAGTGCTGCAATAGGTTGCGACGGAGCGCCGGTATTGGCGTGGCAAGTGCGGTATTGGCAATTTCCAGCAGGGCCGTGCTATCCCACACTTTGCTCAAAACCTCCACCTCGCTCTGCCCCAGTTTCTGCAATTGCATCGGCCGCATGCTCATGTCCGCTGACATTTGCCTGGCAATCCGTTGGCTGGCCACATCATCATGCATGGGGTTGGCGGTGAAATACTCATGCAACATGTTGTGGATTTGCAATAGCGCCCAGTTGATGCGCGCCTCGCCGCCCCAACCAGCCCCGGCACCGGCCACATGCTCCCTGCCCACCCCACTATCCCCCACCTCATTCACTGCTTTGGTGCCGACACCGGGGATATAGCGACGCTTATTTTCTGCTTGACTATGATCAAACACATCATAAAGCCGTGCCACATTGCTGTGGGCAGGTGGATTTTTTTCGAAATCCCGGTCTTTGTTGTTATTGGTGCCGTCAAAGAACAAGCCAAAATGCAGCTCGGTATTGCAGTCGCCGGTACAACGTGGCGGCATCCTGGCCAAAAGCCGCTGCCGACTCCCCAGCCCGCTGCCCTCGGCATCCAGGGTATAGCGGCTGCCCACCGGCCGTTGTGGTGCAGGCATGTAAACCGTCATAGCGGGCTCCTCCCTTCTTCCACTGCCAGGCAGGCTTCGGCTTGCCAGGCTTTTT
>JBHADJ010000025.1:0-5605 GCA_041855065.1 Lysobacter sp. | reverse complement strand
TCAATCGTGACGTTACCAACGCCCACGCTGTCGAACGTCACGTCCTTCGCCGTCGATACCTTGTAGATCGTCTGACCGTTCGCGCCCGTGTCTTCTTCCACCACGATGTTGTCGCCTTCGATCACTTCGGTCTTCGCCGCTGCAATCGCGTCATGCACCGTGTTTTGGCCGGTGCCACCAATGTTGCTCATGCTGAGGCTGCCATCGGTATCCACAGCTGCATTGCCGCCCAAAATGCCAACGGCGGTATTGGCGACATTGCCGATGACCACTTGCGTGGCATACAGCTGGCTGCCGTTGATGGCATCGGTGCTGCTGCTGCTGATCTGGCCGGCGGCAACGTGCTTGATCTGACGCTCTGCCCCCGAAGTACCCACCGAGACAACACGGCCGGGGCTGTAAGCGCCCGAGCCGGCAAACCCGCCGTAGGTGATGCCTTCTACCGTACCCTGGGTGGTTTGCACATAGCCGGCCGCGCCATCGGAGGCATTGCCAAGCACGACGGCGTTGTCCATGCCGCTGGCAACGGTAATGTTGTTGCCCAGCACCATGACGTTGGCGCTGCTGACATTGTTGTTGTAGCCAATTGCGGTGGAGAGCCCGCCACCGGCATTGATTTTCGTCAAGGTACCCAGTGCAATCGAACTTCCAGCAGTTATATCGGTTGCGGACTCGGATCCCAGCGCGATGGAGCGGTAGCCCTTTGCATTGGCCTTGTAACCAATCGATGTTGCCTGAGAGTTGCCATCGGACTTGGCAGTGGAGCCCAATGCGATGTTGCTGGCCGAGGTGACGACACTGTTGTAGCCAATGGCCACGGCGTCTTTTGCCGTTGCACTCGTTGAAGTTCCCATGGCAGTCGCGTTGTGACCAATGACGACCGCGCTGTCGCTGTATTGGTTGGCATATGCAGCCGCCCCGATCACCACGGTGTAGGGCGATGAGGAGCTGGTGAATTTATTTGCCGCATCAGTGCCTCTGAAGCCCTGGCCATTTCCATATGCGCCCATCACGATGCTGTTGCTTGCGGCTTGATCCGCCATGGCGCCGTGGCCAATGGCGGTGGAGTTGTTCGCCAATGCGCGGGTTCTGTATGGCGTGTTCTGGGCGGCGCCAATGGCAATCGAGGAGGCGCCCGATGCTTCGGCCGCATACCCCTGCGCGATGGCGTAATTGCCAATGGCCTTGGCGGAAGCCCCCATAGCCACGCTGGCGCCACCCGTTGCCCAAGTGCGGCTGCCAATGGCGACCGCATTGGTTGCATATGCCAGTGCACGCGGGCCGAGCGCCACCGTATAGCTGGCAGTCACGCCACTGCCCGTCAAAGCAGCCCCGCTAACGCCATTGTCTATCCGCCATTGCTCATAATCCGCCACGGCATTGGTGGCATTGGCATAGGCACCAAACATCACATTGTGCGCCCCCGTCAGCTTGCCGCCGGCATAGCTGCCTATTGCACTGTTGTTGTCGCTGTTGACAGCATTCATCAACGCACCATCACCGATGGCGATGCTGCTGGCATTGGCTGTGCTCGTCGCCTGATACAGCGCCCTGCGACCAATGGCAATATCGTAATTCCCGGGTGCACTGGCGTTTTGCCCGAAAGCGATGCTTTGCGCTCCGCTAGCCGTTGCAGACTGCCCCATCGCAATGGCGGCGGCACCCGAGGCGTTGCTGCTCAGGCCAATTGCGACCGAAGATTGCCCAGTCGTTTTGGCAACCTTGTTGATGGAGTCATAATTGGCATAGGTGCCGATGGCGATGGCATCGCGAGCACCGGCATTGGCAGTATCCCCCACAGCCACCGCCGCTTGTGCGCCGGCCACACTGCCTGCACCGATGGCCGTGCTGCGGAAGCCCGAAGCATTACTGCTCGCACCAATGGCCGTACCGCCTGCCGCAGTAACGGAGGCGCGAACACCAATGGCGGTGCCTTGTTCAACTGCCTTGGCACCATCGCCAATCGCAACTGCCGAAGTCCCGGTAGCTTCTGCCGCCAGCCCCAGCGCGACCGCACCGACCTTGGATGCCTTCGAATTGGTGCCGATCGCGATGGCATTATCGTCGGAAGAGTTCGCATTGCTGCCCATGGCAATGGCATTCTGACCCGATGCCGTCAGATTGCTGCCGATCGCGATGGCATCCTTGCCCGAGGCAACCGCCCCCGGACCGCAAGCGACTTGATTTTCAGCCGCCGAAGCATCGCCGACGGGATTGCCCGCAGCATCGCGGCAGACTGCATCCTGCGCCCATGCGCTGCCCATGGGCATGGCGAACATGATGGCCAGCGCCAAGCGGGCGATGCGTCCCGTGCCTTCGCGGCGGGTGACGACAACGCCTGCGCTGTCGCTCTTGGCAAATTCGGAGGCCACGACCATGGTGTTGGTTTCACGATTCCACACCAGACGATAAATTTTGTTCATGTCAACAGTTTCCCAGGCAACGGAAAAGAAATCACAGCCCCCCCCACAGATGGAGGAAGTGCGCCCGCCAGTATAGCGCCACACCTTATCCATTCCATTCCGTATGGGGAGAATCTTCAGCCTTCTGTCAAGGCACTGTGTCACATTCCATGAAAAACTGACGCAGCAGGTACAAAATTTCTGAAGTGCGTAACATTGCAAGCCCCTGTCACACTGCCGGCAACTGCTCTGCCTAGCCATCCATCCGGTTCATCACAGAGCCGGCCTTGTTGTTCGTCGTGCTTTCAATCCACCAAGGCACTGCCCTCGGCTTTTGCCGCCGAGATTTCGCATCAAAGTCATCCTTGTCGAGGGAGCCTTGGTAAGACGATACTGCCGGCGAGGAATAATCGAGCCGGCAGACGTCGCCGCTTGAGGCGTGCAGCTCGCCGAGCCACACTAAGGCTGCGAAGTCAGTCTTTCAGCGCATAGATCGCAGGCAGGTTGCGACCTTGCTCGTAATAGTCCATGCCATAGCCAAAGACATAGCGATCGGGCACTTCCAGCCCGCTGTAATCGGCCTTGATGCCATCAACCACGCGTCCATGCGGCTTGACGGCCAACGCGGCGATGCGGACATCCCGAGCCCCTTCACCCTCGCACCATTGCTTGACGGCCAGCAAGGTATGGCCTTCGTCCAGAATATCGTCCACCAAAAGAACCCGGCGGCCTTCCAGCGCAGTTCGCGGGTAGTGCTGCCATGTCAAGGTGCTGCCCTGGGTTTCGCCGCGATAGCGGGTGGCATGCAGATAGTCCATTTCGATATCCAGCCCTTTGTCGCCGAGTGCCAGCGCCAGTTCGGCAGCAAATGGCAGGCCGCCGTTCATGACGGTCAGAAACAGCGGGGGTGTTTCATCACTGCGGTAATCGACCAGCACTGCATCGGCAATACTCGCCACCGCTGCACGGATTTGTGCGCGATCGAAGATCTTTTCTGCTCCTTTCAAGGCATCGGCCAGCCTGGGCGGATGGTTCATGCCGCACTCCCCAGCGCATCCTGCAGCTGCGTGCGAGCGCTTTGATAACGCTGCTCGGCCAACAACGATGCCCAGCCCAGAGCCCCCTGACCAATCAGCCCCGTCAGCGCCAGAGTGTTGAAGCTGCGCCCCTCCACCGCCACGAGCGATTCGGGTACCAGTTCCGGGTGACAGACCAGCACCACATCGCAGCCGGCATCCAGGTGGGCATCGATCCGTGCCTTGATGCCGCCGGCAGAAAATGCCGCCGCCATGCCGATGTCATCGGAAAACACCACGCCCTGGAAACCCATTTGCTGACGCAGGATGTCTTCGATCCATCTCTTGGAATAGCCGGCCGGCTCCGGGGCGACTTGCGGATAGACCACATGCGCCATCATGACCGCATCGGCACCGGCCGTGATTCCAGCCTCGAACGGCAGCAAATCCTGACGACGAATTTCCTCCAGCGGACGATCATCGATGGCCTCGTCAAAGTGCGTGTCTTCCAGCACCGAACCGTGGCCGGGAAAGTGCTTGAGGGTAGCGGCCATGTCGGCGGCATGCATGCCTTGCACGTAAGCCTCGGTAAAAGCCGCCACGATGGCCGGATCGGCGGAAAATGCCCGATTGCCGATTGCCTTGTTGCCACGTCCGAGATCCACTACCGGCGCAAAGCTCAAATCAATGCCGGTAGCACGAATTTCGCTGGCCATGAGCCAGGCATGTTCGCGAGCCAGCGCCAGCGCGGATTCGGCATTCTGGCGATACAGGCGGTCAAAGCTCTCCAGCGGCGGCAGGTCACTGTAGCCTTCGCGGAAGCGCTGCACTCGCCCGCCTTCCTGATCCACACAGATCAGCTGCGGAAATCGGGCAGCTTCGCGAATGGACTGAGTCAATTCTGCCACTTGGGTTTTCGAGGCAAAGTTGCGGGTAAAAAGAATCACGCCGCCGCAGGCATCGTGTTGCAGCCAATCGCGCTCCTGCGCGGTGAGTTCGGTTCCGGCGATGCCGATGACCAACATGGGAAATCTCCAAAGATGAAAGAAGTCCGCCTGCCCGATGGCAGGCGGAAAAGGTTTATCGACGCGGTGCGTTGCACCCCACCAGCCGCAGGGTTTGTCCCGGCTGGATGGCATAGCGCGGGGCGCGGATATTGTTGGCGGCAGCCAACTCGCGCAAGTTGCAGCGGTAGCGGTTGGCAATACCGTTCAAGGTTTCGCCGCGTGCCACACGGTGAGTCCGCACCGATTGGGTACGCGTGGCCTGACGTGACTGTGCTGCCTGCCGCGTGGTGGCCGGCGGCGGTGCCGGACGCGATGGGGCAGCAGGCGGCGCGCTAGCTGCCGGTGCCGAGTTCGTGACCGGATCCACCGGTGCCTCTTGTGCCACGAAACTGCCCACTCGCACCACCGCTTGGCGCACCTCGCTTTGCATCAGCTGGCGGGTGATGTCCGCCCGCTTGCCGCTGACGCAATGCCGGTTGTAGAGCGAGGCGATGGTATTGGTCACGGTCAGCGTCGTGCCTTCGGGCAGGTGATCGTTCAGGCGGTAACGCGGGTTGAGGTTGCGCAGTGCGCGCTGGTAGCCGTTGCTGCCGCGAGCATTGCCGAGGCAGATAGTGAGGCCATTCAGTGTGGTGGCGTGCTTGAGCTGGATTTGCGCGACACGTCCGGCACCCCAGGTGCGCGGGAAGCGCAGCCCGTAATCCTGCGGGTGCAGGTACAACCAGGCGGCAGCAATCACCATCGGCACATAGTCGCGGGTTTCGGCCGGGAACTGGTCGTAGATGCTGGCATCCCAGAAATTGCGGCCGCCGCTTTGCTGGTGGATGCGCAGGGCACGGCCTTCGCCGCCGTTGTAGGCCGCCAGCGACATTTCGATGTTGCCGTTGAGCTGGGCATAGCGCTCCTGCAAATAGGCAGCCGCCGCTTCTGCCGAAAGACGGGCATCGAAACGGGTATCGAAGCCAGTGCCATCGCCACCAAGGCCGAAGCGACGGCCGGTGGCCGGCATGAATTGCAGCGGGCCGGCTGCACCGGCGCGCGAGGTTACATGCACTTTGCCGTTGGACTCCTTCGCCATGATGCCGAACAGCAGCGCCTCGGGCAGACCGGCGCGCTGGAAGGCCGGGGCCATGTGCGGGCGCAGGTACTGGTAGTTGACATAACTTTCCATCAGCGCCGG
>JBHADJ010000024.1:0-24215 GCA_041855065.1 Lysobacter sp. | reverse complement strand
CCGCGCGTTCAAGCGCGCGGCAAGCTGGCGCTGGTAATCAAAGCGCAAGCGCTCCTCGCGCTTGCCGGCCACCAGATGCAGGCCAAAGCGCAGCCGCTGCAACTGACTTGCGGCCTGCAGCAAGGTGGCCGCCTCGTCCGCGCCGATATGGCCCTTGGCCTGCAAGGCGGCCAGATGCGGCACACCATGCACGCGCATCCCCATCCAGCGCAGGGTCTGCAAATCGCGCAGGCCGCCGGGGCCCTCCTTCAAATTGGGCTCGAGATTGTCTGCGGTATCGCCAAAGCGGGCATGGCGCTGGCGCAGCTCTTCGCGCTTGGCCTGAAAATAGTCTGCCGCCGGCCAGACCTTGTCCGCGGCAATACTCGCCGCCAGCGCCTCGTCATGGCCCGATGGCCCTGCCAGCAAGCGGGCATCCATCAGGGCGGTATGGATGCTGATGTCCGCCGCGGCCTCGCGGCATTCGGCAAGGCTGCGCACGGCATGCGCCACTTCGATGCGCGCCTCCCACAGCAAGGCAATGAAGCGGGCGATGGCCTCGGCCGCCTGCGTCTGGATTGCCGGCTCGGCCACGATCAGCAAATCCACGTCCGAATGCGGATACAGGCTGCGCCGGCCATAGCCGCCAACGGCAAACAAGGCCAGCTCATCGGTATCGCCAAGACAGTGCTGCCAGATCGCCAGCACTTGTGCATCCATGCCCAGCGCACGCTCGCGAGCCAGCAGATGCACCGCTTCGCCGGCATCGAAACGGCGCGCCAGCGCCGCATCCAGCGCCGCCAGAGCCTCGCGCGCGGCAGCGGCGATGTTGCTCACGCGGCCGGCGGAGGCGGCGAACCGGCCGAAAGAGTGAGCACGTCGAAGCCGTCTTCGGTGACGGCGATCATGTGCTCCCATTGCGCGGACAGCTTGCGGTCGCGGGTCACCACCGTCCAGCCGTCGGGCAAAAGACGGGTCTGGTGCGAGCCTTCGTTGACCATCGGCTCGATGGTGAAGGTCATGCCGGGCTTCAGCACCAGCCCCTCACCGGCACGGCCGTAGTGCATCACCTGCGGTTCTTCGTGATACACCCGGCCAATGCCGTGGCCACAGTAATCGCGCACCACCGAGAAGCGCGCTGCCTCGACAAAGCGCTGGATAGCCTCCCCGACATCGCCCAGCGTCGCCCCCGGGCGCACCGTGCGAATGCCGCGCCACATGGCCTCGTAGGTCGTTTCCACCAGACGCCGCGCCATCACCGAAGGCGTGCCGACAAAATACATGCGGCTGGTATCGCCATGCCAGCCATCCTTGATGACGGTGACGTCGATATTGATGATGTCACCTTCCTTCAACACCTTGGCCTCGCTCGGAATGCCGTGGCAGATGACGTTGTTGACCGAGGTGCACAGGGTCTTGGGGAAACCGCGATAGCCGACATTGGCCGGAATGGCGTTCTGCACCTTGACGATGTGTTCGTGCGCAATGCGGTCAAGCGCCTCGGTGCTGATGCCGGGGCGCACATGCTGCGCCATCAGATCCAGCACTTCCGAGGCCAGTCGCCCGGCTTCGCGCATTTTTTCGATGTCTTCTGGGGTTTTGATACTGATGCTCATGCCGGCATTATCGCCGATTTGCCGGACATGCTGTCGCCGATGGCACTGCCCATCGCCAAAGTCCCGGCTTTGCGTCAAAATCGCCCCACCATCCCATTTCCGGAAGCTGCAATGTCAATGCCCGACCTCTCCGCCCTGTATGCCCAACACCTCGGGCTCCTCAAGCAGCGTGCCGACGAAGCGCTATTGCTCAGCGGACATGAGCACCTGCTGATCCCGAGCGGCAAGGTGCACTATCAGGCCTTCGACGACATCAATTACCCCTACGCCGTCAACCCGCACTTCAAGCACTGGTTGCCACTCACCGACGCCCCCGGCAGCTGGCTGCTGTACACCCCCGGCCAGCGTCCCCGTCTTGTCTATCTGCAACCACACGACTACTGGCATGTAGTGCCACAGGATCCGAGCGGCTACTGGGTCGAACATTTCGACATCGACATCATCCGCAGCGCCGAAGAAGCCCTGCCGCTGCTGCCTCCACTCGGCAGCCGCACGGCCATCCTCGGCGAAACACACAGCGAGCTTGGCCACATCCTGCCGAA
The DNA here is from genome assembly GCA_041855065.1 of Lysobacter sp. Classification (GTDB taxonomy): domain Bacteria; phylum Pseudomonadota; class Gammaproteobacteria; order Xanthomonadales; family Xanthomonadaceae; genus Solilutibacter. The sequence continues at coordinate 22,078 of JBHADJ010000024.1, read as the reverse complement.
CAATCCGGCCAAACTGGTCAATGCACTGGACTATCACCGCGCCTACAAGAGCGCCTACGAAATCGCCCTGATGCGCGAAGCCAACCGCATCGGCGTGCGCGCCCATCGCGCCGCACTGCGCGCCTTCCGTGCCGGTGCCAGCGAGTTCGGCATCCATTTGGCCTATTGCCAGGCCGCCGGGCAAGACAGCACCGAGCTGCCTTACAGCAACATCATCGCACTCAACGCGCATGCTGCCGTGCTGCATTACACCGCACGCGACCGGGTGCCACCCAAGCCCTCGCGCAGCTTCCTGATCGATGCCGGTGCCAGCTGCAAAGGCTATGCCAGCGATATCACCCGCACCTATTCGGCGCAGGAAGATGAATTCGCCAGCATGATCGCAGCAGTCGATCGTGCCCAGCAGGCGCTGTGCGACAAGGTGCGTGCCGGCACCGACTATCGGCAGATTCATCTGGATGCCCATCTGGCACTGGCGCAGGTGCTGAAAGACTTCGACATCATCACGGTCGATGCCGAAACCGCCGTCGCCACCGGCGTATCACGCCCCTTTTTCCCGCACGGCATCGGGCACGGCATCGGTTTGCAAGTGCATGACGTGGCCGGCTTTGCGCAAAGCCCGCAGGGCGGCATCATCGAGAAGCCCGAAGGCCATCCGTTCCTGCGTCTGACCCGCACCTTGCAACCCGGCATGGTCGTCACCATCGAGCCCGGCCTCTACTTCATCGACATGCTGCTCGACGAACTGCGCGCCAATGGGCTTGCCGACAGCGTCAACTGGGCGCGCGTGGAACACTTCAAGCCCTATGGCGGCATCCGCATCGAAGACAATGTGCTGTGTACTGACGCCACCCCTGTCAACCTCACTCGCGAAGCGGAGGCCGAAATCGCATGAAAGCCCTGTCCCTTCCCGTCATCTCCGCACTGGCACTGCTGCTTGCCGCCTGCCAGCCACAAACCGCCATGAACCCCGCCGCCCCCGGCTGCCTGCAATACGCCATGGGCAATGTCACCTTGACCGGACAAGCGGAAAGCCGACGCATCAGCGCACCGGGCAAAGACTATCGACAGGCGCTGGTACTGGTACTGGATACTCCTGTCTGCATCAGTGCCCGACAGGGCAAGGAAAACGAGTTTCCGGCACACCAAAACGTGCAGACCATCGAACTGATTGCGCAGAGCGATCTGGTAGCTGCGCATAGCCTGGCCGGGCAGCGCGTCAGCGCACACGGCAGCCTCTCGCCGCTGTCCGGCGATGGCGCGGCCGCCCCGGTAGCACTGCGCCTGCGCACCTTGAAGCCAATCGAAACCCCGGCACAATAAATCCAATGTCCGGCCTGCTTTTTCCTCCCGGCACCCCCTCCGCTCCGCATGCCGGAGTGGACGAGGCCGGGCGTGGCCCGTTGGCAGGCCCCGTGGCGGTAGCGGCGGTGATGCTCGACCCCGCCCACCCCATCAGCGGCCTTGATGATTCGAAAAAACTCTCCGAAGCCCGTCGGCTGCAACTTGCCGGGGAAATTCGTGCCAAAGCGCTGGCATGGCATGTTGTTCTCGTTGAGGTGGAAGAAATTGATCGACTCAACATTCTGCAAGCCACACTGCTCGGCATGTCACGTGCACTGGCAGCACTCGACCCACCCCCGGCTTTGGCACGCATCGACGGCAACCGCCTGCCCAAATCCTTGCCCTGCCCTGCCGAGACAGTGATCGGCGGTGATGGCATAGACCCGGCCATCATGGCGGCCTCGATTCTTGCCAAAACCGCTCGCGATGCCCATATGCTGGCGCTTGATGCACGCTATCCACAGTATGGCTTTGCCCGTCACAAAGGCTATCCGAGCCCGGCGCATCTTGCCGCCCTTGCGACACACGGCCCCTGCCCCGAACATCGTCGCAGCTTCGCACCAGTCAAGCGACTACTGGCCAGCGCCTGATCTGCCACCCGCCTTTTGCCAGGGCGTCATTGCCCGGCACCGCTATCTTTCTTTTATCTTTTGCCAAAACAAACGCCCGACAAAGCGGGCGCTTGCGTGATGCCTCTCACCGATCAGACAGGCCAGTCGGCAAATCAATCGATTCGGCGGATTTTTGCCCCCAGTCCCGAGAGCTTTTCCTCAATCCGCTCATAGCCCCGATCAAGGTGGTAAATACGGTCGATGGTGGTTTCACCTTCGGCCACAAGGCCGGCCAGGATCAAACTGGCCGAGGCACGCAAATCGGTCGCCATCACCGGCGCACCGGCAAGCCCGCTCACACCGCGCACGATGGCCGTATGCCCGTCGATCTTGATGTCCGCCCCCAACCGCTGCAACTCCTGAACATGCATGAAGCGGTTTTCGAAAATCGTTTCGCGAATGACTCCGGTGCCCTCGGCAATCGTGTTGAGCGCCATGAATTGTGCCTGCATGTCGGTCGGGAAGCCCGGGTGCGGCGCGGTATGGATATCCACTGCACGCGGCCTGCGACCATGCATGTCCACGGTGATTTCATCATCTTCGACAATCACCTCGGCGCCGGCCTCGGCCAGCTTGGCAAGTACCGCATCCATGCTCGGCGGATGAGCATGCCGCACCCTCACCCGCCCACCTGTCATCGCCGCTGCCACAAGGAAGGTGCCGGCTTCGATGCGGTCGGCCAGCACGGTATGCGTCGCCGCCCGCAGGCTGTCCACACCTTGAACATGAATGCGGCTGGTACCGGCACCTTCGATTCGCGCTCCCATTGCGATCAGGCAATCGGCCAAATCGACGATTTCCGGCTCCATTGCCGCGTTTTCCAGCACACTTTCGCCTTCGGCGAGGCAGGCAGCCAACAGCACGTTCTCGGTTGCCCCAACGCTTACCATGTCGAAGCTGATCCGCGCCCCGCGCAGCCGCCGGGCGCTGGCCTTGATGAAGCCGTGATCCAGCACGACATCCGCACCAAGCGCCTGCATTCCCTTGATGTGCTGATCCACCGGCCGCGAACCGATTGCACAGCCACCCGGCAAGGAAACCTCGGCATCACCGTACTTAGCCAGCAATGGCCCCAGCACCAGTACCGAGGCGCGCATCGTCTTGACCAGCTCATACGGCGCGACATGGCTATTTACCGTGCGTGGATCAACCGTGACGGTGCTCTCCAGACCCGTGCCAAAGCGCATCTTATCGATACTGACCTGTGCTCCCAACCCGGCCAGCACCTTGGCCGTAGTGTTGACATCATGCAATGCCGGCACATTGCGGATAGTCATCGGCTCATCAGCCAGCAACGTGGCAAAGAGAATCGGCAATACCGCGTTCTTGGCACCGGAAATCGTCACGTCCCCATGCAGCGTCTGGCCGCCTTCAAGCACGATCTTCTGCATCAGCGAACTCCTGCGCGCTCGGCTTCTTCAGGCGTTTGCGTCTTCAACGCCAGCGCGTGGATTTCCCCGCCCATCTTTTCGCCCAGCGTGGCATACACCATCCGGTGCCTGGCAAGCGGCAATTTGCCGGCGAACTGTGCCGAGACCACGCGCGCCTCGAAATGCACGCCATCCTCGCCGCTCACCTCCACCTCCGCATCCGGGAGGCCGGCTTCGATCATGGCTTTGATAATGGCTGGGTTCATGGGGATAGGCCTTTGCAAGGTTAAAATGAATCCTCGATTTTACCCCGTCAACGGCATGCATATCCCTGCCTTCACTCCCGAAACGCTACTGGCCTGCGCCCGGCGTGTTTTCGCCATCGAGCGCGAAGCGCTGGCGGCGGTGGCCTCCCGTCTGGATCAGGATTTCACCCGCGCCTGCGAGCTGATGCTGGCCTGCCAGGGGCGCGTGGTCTGTATCGGCATGGGCAAATCCGGTCATATCGCCCGCAAGATCGCTGCCACCCTGGCCTCTACCGGCACGCCGGCATTTTTCGTCCATCCGGGTGAAGCAGGCCACGGCGATCTGGGCATGATTACCGACAGCGACGTGGTGCTGGCCTTGTCCAACTCCGGCGAGAGCGACGAGATCATCACCCTGTTGCCGGTACTGGCAAGACAGGGCAATCGTTTGATCGCGATCACCGGACGCCCCGGCTCCACCCTGGCACGCCAGGCGGATGTGCACATTGATGCCAGCGTCCCGGCCGAAGCCTGCCCGCATGACCTTGCCCCGACCAGTTCCACCACCGCCGCACTGGTGCTCGGCGATGCACTGGCCGTGGCCTTGCTGGAAGCCCGCGGCTTTTCACCGGACGATTTTGCCCGCTCGCATCCAGCCGGCAGCCTTGGCCGCCGGCTGCTGCTGCGCATTCGCGACGTGATGCACAGCGGCGATGCCGTTCCACGCATCCATCAGGATGCCCTGCTTACCGACGCGCTGCTGGAAATCAGCCGCAAGCGTCTTGGCCTGACCGCCGTCATCGACGACACCGGACGGCTGACCGGGCTGTTTACCGACGGCGATCTGCGCCGCACGCTGGATACGGGCGCAGACATCCGGCGCACGCGGATCGGCGATGTCATGACCCGTCAGCCCAAGACCATCATGGCCGACGATCTCGCCGTGGAAGCTGCGCAACTGATGGAGGCGCACAAGATCAGTGGCCTTGTCGTGGTTGATGATGCCGGCCACGCCATTGGTGCCCTCAATATCCACGATCTGTTGCGCGCCCGCGTGGTCTGAGCCGCTGAACAATGACAAGGAACGCCGTGCCACCCACCTCTCCGCCCGCCTCACTGCCGCAGGCATTCACCCATCTCGGCCTGCAAGGCCACATCGACGTCATCGAAGGTGCACCGCTGCCGGTGGTGCGGGTATTTGGCTGGTTCGCCGGCGAGACACTGCCCCCGCTGCGACTGCATACCACGCAAGGCACACAGCTTTTCCCACTGAGTCAGGCACGCTCCCTGCGCCAGGACGTGGTGGCCGCCGGTGCCGCACAGCAGGATTTCTGCGGCTTCCGCGTCGAATTTCTCCTGCCTGCCGGACACTCACCGGAGCGATTGCTGCTTGAAGACGAGTGCCTGCACACTTTCCCGCAACCCAGCGGCTTTGCCGACATCATCCCGCACTACCTGCACCTTTTCGAGGAGCACGAAGTGCTTGGGCGCGAAGCGATTTACGGCTATGGCCCCCCCACCGATGTCTCTCCCGAATTCAAAAACTTCGCTGCCCTGGCCGAAGGCAATATTCTCGATTTCGGCTGTGGCAGCGGCGACTTGCTCTGCCACCTGCGCAACCTTGGCCACAAGGCACTCGGCATAGAACTTGACACCCCGCTGGTGCGTGGCGCGATGAAGGCCGAGGCACGGCCATACATCACCCTCTACGATGGCCGCCGGCCATTGCCGTTTTCCGATTACACGTTCGACTGGCTGGTTTCCACCGAAGTCATCGAGCACATTCCCGACATCCAGCACTACATCGGCGAATTCGCCCGCCTGCTGCGTCCGGGCGGCAAAATGCTCATCACCACGCCGGACATTACCTCCATCCCCAGCAGCTTCCCGGCCAATTGCGTGCCTTGGCACCTGCTCGAATCCACTCACTACAATTTTTTCACCCCGCGCAGCCTGACGGCTCTGTTTGCCGCGCACTTCGAGCTGCAAGCGCACTATTGCCTTGGCGCCACCCGCATCAACGGCCTGTTCATCCCCGGCTCGATCGGCGCGATTTTCTGCCGCCGCACAGCCGTCTGACCTCTGACCGGCTTGTCCGCTAGAATCCTCCCATGCCCGCACATACTCCTTATCCTGCCGAACTGCTGCGACGCGCCCAGTCCATCCGGCTGATCTGCTTCGATGTGGATGGCACACTCACCGACGGCAAGCTGCATTTCGACGAAAACGGTCACGAATACAAGGCGTTTCACGCCCAGGACGGGCTCGGGTTGGCCTTGCTGCGCCGGCAAGGCATTGAAGTTGCCCTCATCACCGCCCGCAAAAGTCGCGTCACCGAGTTGCGCGGAGCTGAGCTTGGGCTGTCCGAAATCCACACCGCCGCCCACGACAAGCTTGCCACCACCCGCCAAATTGCCGCTCGCCTCGGACTCGCCATGTCACAAGTCGCCTTCATGGGCGATGACCTGGTTGATCTTGCCGTCTTTCCGCATGTCGGACTGGCGCTCGTACCGGCCAATGCGCACCCTTGGACAGCATCCCATGCACACTGGATGACACCGCATGCCGGTGGTAACGGTGCTGCCCGGGATGTCTGCGATCTGTTGCTGGAAGCCCAAGGCAAACGTGCCAGCGTATTGGCCAGCTTCGGGATTGAAGCATGAGTTGGCGCGGCTGGCTCATCCTGCTGCTGCTGGCCGGCTCGCTGGCAATCGGCGTTGCCATCAACCGGCAAAACAAGGCACACACGGAAAACGGCAGCAGCTCGCAAAGCACCGATTACGTACTGCATGACTTCACCCTGACCATGCTCAAGGAGGATGGCAGCGAAATCATGACGCTGGTCGCCCCCAGGCTCGCTCGCACGCTGGAAACCCGAGAGCTCAACATCAACACCCCGCTCATTACCTTCCCCGACAAGGATGGACAGCAGTGGCGCTCTCGCTCGAAAACCGCCTGGATCAATGCCGATGGCAGCGAAGCGCATCTGCGTGGCGACGTCGTGCTCGACAGCCCCGGCCACCCGCGTAGTCCGCTACTGGAAACCCAGGCACTGAACATTTATCCCGATACCGATCGCGTCACCAGCACCGAACCCGTCGTGATCACCCAGCCCGGCTCTATAATCCGCGGTCGTGGTCTGGAAGCTCAACTCGACACCCAGCGCGTCACTTTGCAATCCGAGGTTCATGTCCGTTATGTCCCGTCTGCCCGCTAAACTCCTGTTCCTGGCCGCTGCCGGCCTCCTGACCATATCCGGCAACCTGTGGGCACGCTCATCCGACCGCAGCCAACCGATGAACATCGATGCGGACTGGTCCGGCTGCAATCTCGGGGAGAACATGGACTGCACCTTCCGTGGCGATATCCAGATCACCCAGGGAACCCTGCGCATCACTGCGGCTCAGGGGCAGCTCAACCAGTCCGGCGGCCGACCCAGCCGTGCCCAGCTGAGCGGCGGCGTGCGCATGAGTCAGCAAATGGATGACGGCAGCCAAGTCACCACCCAGTCCAACAGCGTTGATTACAACTTCAACACGGAAATCATCGTGCTGACCGGCAATGTCCGCATCACCCAGCCACGCGGCAATCTGCGTGGCGAGCGTGTGGTCTACAACATGCGCACCGGCGAGGTGCAGAGCGGCGGCGAAGGCGGCGGACGTGTGCGCATGACCATCCAACCCAGGAATGCCGAGTAATGCTTGCTGCCGAAGGCCTGCGCAAACGCTACAAATCCCGCACCGTTGTCCGCGATTTCGGCCTGACCCTGGAGGCCGGCGAAGTGGTCGGCCTGCTCGGGCCCAACGGCGCCGGCAAGACTACCTGCTTTTACATGATCGTCGGGCTGGTGCCCAGTGATGCCGGCCGCATCATGCTGGACGGCAAAAACATCACCTCCGCCCCGATGTACGAACGTGCTCGCCTTGGCGTGGGCTATCTGCCGCAGGAACCGTCGGTATTCCGCAAACTCTCGGTGGCCGACAATCTGCGTCTGGTATTGGAGTTGCGCAAAGACCTCGATCGCGCCGGACGAGAACGCGAATTGATGGCCCTTCTTGATGAATTGCAGATCAGCCATGTTGCCGACCAGCACGGTGCCAGCCTGTCCGGCGGCGAACGGCGACGCGTGGAAATTGCCCGCGCACTGGCTGCTAGACCCCGCCTGATGTTGCTGGACGAGCCGTTTGCCGGGGTCGATCCGATTTCGATCGGAGAAATCCAGAAAATCATTACCCACCTGAAAAATCGCGGCATCGGCGTACTCATCACCGATCACAATGTGCGCGAGACCTTGGGAATTTGCGACCGAGCGTATATCCTGAGCGACGGTGGGGTATTGGCGCAGGGGGCGCCGGATACCTTGCTGGCCAATTCCGACGTGCGGCGCGTATATCTTGGGGAAACATTCAAGCTCTAGAAATGCACGCAGCCGCGGGAGCTTCCGTCCCACGTGCATTTCCCATGAAACAACACATCACCGCCAGTCAAACCCAGCAACTGAGCCTGACGCCCCAGCTGCGTCAGGCGCTGGCCATCCTGCAAATGTCGGCAGCCGAACTGGAGGCGGAAATCGCCAACGCGATCGAATCCAACCCATTGCTGGAGCGCCACGAGGATGGCTCGCGCGGGGAAGCGCCAGAAAGCGACTCGCCGCAGACCACACACGAATCCCCGGACGAGTCCGACTGGGAGAGCGGCGCAGACGATTTCGATACCGATCAGGGTGAGTGGGAAAGCCGTCAGCACAACGCCAGCGATGATGACGAAAATACCCCGATCGATCGCCATGTTGCCGAAGAAAGCCTGCGCGAGCATCTGCAATGGCAATTGCGCCTCAGCTCGCTCGGCCCACGCGACATGCAAATCGGGCTGGCACTGATTGATGCCATCGCCGAGGACGGCTATTTGCGCGAGAGCCTCGACAACATCGCCGCTGCGCTCGCACCGGAAATCGAAGCGGACGAGGAGGAGATTCTTGCCGTTCTGCACCTCATCCAGCACTTCGATCCGCTCGGCGTCGCCAGCCGCAGCCTGGGCGAATGTCTCGACCTGCAACTGGCCGTCCTGCCCGAAAGCAATGAAGTGACCCTGGCTCGCCGGATCTGCCGCGAGGCCATCGAACGGCTGCCCAAACTCGGTGCCGAGGGCATTGCTCGCGAGTTTTCCTGCGACAAGAGCACCGTGGAAGCCGCCATCACGCTACTGCGCACACTCGATCCCAAGCCCGGCACCCGTATCGGCGGCATCAGCCACGACGAATACATCCTGCCCGATGCCGTCATTTGGCGGCAAAAAGGTCTGTGGCGTGCGGCACTGACCGCCCAGGCCAAGCCGCCCATTGGCATCAACCGCGATTACGAGCGAATGGCAGCCGAAATTGCCGGCAGCGATGGTCAATACCTCAAGGGTCGTTTGCAGGAAGCCCGTTGGCTGCTGCGCAGCATCGAGCAGCGTGGCGACACGCTGATGCGCATCCTGCATTGCTTGATCCGTGAGCAGTCGGCATTTCTGGAATTCGGCCAACAGGCACTGCGCCCTCTCACCCTGCGCGAAGTCGCGCAAAAGCTGGAGCTGCACGAATCCACGATCTCCCGGGCAATTGCCCGCAAATACGTGCGCACCCCACGCGGCACACTGGCTTTGCGGGACTTTTTCTCGTTCGGTATCGACAACAACGGTGTGGAGGCTTCCAGCACCGCCATCCAGTCGATGATCCGCGATCTCATCGCGGCCGAAAACCCGCGCAAGCCCCTGTCCGATGCGGCCCTTACCCGGCAGCTGGAAACGGCCGGCATCCCGATTGCCCGCCGCACCGTCGCCAAATATCGCGAAGCATTGGGTATCCCGGCCTCGCATGAGCGCATGCGTCTGTAATACCGGCGATTTCCGGTGTCCGTCGGCTTGTTTTGAAAAATCCGCAAAAAACGGTTGCAAAAAGAAAAAGCATGCCTATAATGCACAACTTCCTTCGGGCAGTTAGCTCAGCGGTAGAGCATTGCCTTCACACGGCAAGGGTCGCAGGTTCGATCCCTGCACTGCCCACCAAAGGATGAATACATCAACCCGGTGCCTCGCAGCATCGGGTTTTTTGTTGCCTGTTCAAAAGGTCGGCTCTGTTACATTAACCTCCCAGCCAGTGCCGGACACTACACTAGCCGCTGGCGTAGCCACCCTCCCTCCCTGCCAAACAGGTACCGTTTTCCCGTGCGTCCCACGTTACGCTTGTTGCCACTGCCGTTTGCCATCACGTTCGCCCTCCCCGCCTGGGCCCAGTTCGAGCGCGAAATCCTGCCCGATTACAGCCTCTGTCCGGTCGAGGACGCTGTTCCCGCATTCGACGACGCCCCCACCGGCATCAATCTCAAGCCAGTGGAACGTCGCAGCCAGCCCACGGAAATCGAAGGCGACTCGCAAAGCGGCACCTTCGAAATGCCCGTCATGGAAGGCAATGTCGCGCTGCGCCGTGGCGATCAGTTTCTCGGCACCGACAAACTGACCTACGACAGTCAGGCCGGCACCTATGTTGCCGAAGGGCATGTACGCTTTCAGGACAAGGGGCTGCGCATCGTGGCCGAGCGCGCCAGTGGCGATCAGAACGAAGACAGCCACCAGATCGACAATCTGCGCTATCAGTTGCTCGAACAACACGGCAACGGCACCGCCGAGCGAATCGAGATCAATGGCGAAAACGGCAGCATGCAGAAGGCCACCTACAGCACCTGCCCGCCCAATTCTCCCCATTGGCGGGTTCTGGCCGATCGCATCGACGTGGACAGCGAAGAAGGCTTTGCCGTGGCACGCCATGCCACTTTCCGCCTTGGCAACGTGCCGATTCTTTATGTGCCGTGGTTCAAGTTCCCGGTGGACGAGCGTCGCCGCACCGGACTGCTGTTTCCCTCCGTATCCAACTCCAGTCGCAACGGTTTCGATTATCGCCAGCCGATCTATTTCAATCTGGCACCCAATTACGATCTGACCCTCACCCCGCGCCTGATGACCGATCGCGGCCTGGCAACCAATGCCGAGTTCCGCTATCTCAATGGCAGCGGTGCCGGTACGGTGCGCGGCATGTGGATGCCCGATGACAAGCTGCGCGATCGCGACCGCGGCATGTTCGGCTACACCGCCTACCAGAACATCAACCGCCACTGGCGCGCCACTGCCAATCTGCACTGGCTGAGTGATCTGCGCTACGTGGAAGACTTCAACAACTCCACCCAAAGCATTTCCAGCACATCCATCAGCAGCTCGCTGGCGTTGCGCGGCCGTGGTCGTGACTGGAATGCCGGCATTTCCGTCGATCGCTGGCAACTGACCGACTACACGCTGGACGAGCGCACACTGCCCTACGACCGCCTGCCCCGTCTTTGGGGGAGCTGGGAAAATCCCCGCAACACACTGGTTCGAACCGGCATCGAAGCCGACCTCATCCGCTTCCAGCACAGTTCCTGGCGACAACGCGATGCCGACTACAACCCGGTGGGCGCCAGCATCGCCATTCCAGGCGGCACCCGCTTTGACATGAAGCCGTGGATCTCCCTGCCGCTCAGCGGTACCAGCTGGTTCTTCGAGCCGAAACTCGCATGGCGATACACGGCCTACCATCTGGATGAGGCGCTGGCCAACCAGCTCGGCCAGAAAAGTCCACACCGCAGCCTGCCCATTTTCTCCATGGATGCCGGCCTGCAACTGGAGCGCGAGTTCAACTTCCGCGACAACACTTTCATCCAGACACTGGAGCCGCGTCTGTTCTATCTGCGCGTGCCGTACCGCGATCAGGATCACCTGCCACGCTTCGACACCGCCAGAACCACATTCGGCTGGGGACAATTGTTCCGAGACAATCGCTACAGCGGTGCCGATCGACAAAGCGATGCCAACCAGATCACCACCGCACTGACCACCCGCATCCTGCGCGAGCGCGACGGCTTCGAGCGCATGAATGCCAGCATCGGCCAGATCCATTATTTCGATGACATCTGGGTCGGCGGCAGCAATGGACAGCCCGCCATCACCAAAGGACACTCCGCCTGGGTTGCCGATGCCAATTTCTCGCCCGGCGATCGCTGGCAGATTGGCGCCTCCTATCAATGGGATCCCAATGCCCGCCGCAAGGATCTGGTTTCACTGCGCGGACGCTACCTGCTCGGTGACGATGGCATCGTCAACCTTGCCTATCGCTACCGCCGCGACATCCTCGAACAGGCCGACCTGTCGTTTCTCTACCCGATCAACCCCACCTGGAGTGTGGTTGGACGCTATTACTACTCGCTCAAGGATCACAAGGTTTTCGAACGCATCGCCGGTGTCCAGTGGGACAGCTGCTGCATTGCCGTTCGCCTGATCGGCCGCGAATACATCCGTGACCGCGCCGGGGATCTCAATACCAGCATCATGCTGGAAGTCGAATTCAAGGGTCTCGGCTCGGCAGGCCAGGATGCAAGAGGCGCCTTGCGCCGTGCTATTCTCGGGTACCATCGCGACGATCTCTATCTGGTTCCTCCCGCGTCGCTTTCCGACGGCTCAACCACTACCCCTCCGGAATCAACGGACTCCACACCATGATGAAATTCCGAGCCATTCTGCTCGCCTCCGCGCTTGCCATCTCCGGCAATCTCCTTGCCCAGACCCAACCGATCGACCGTATTGCAGCGGTGGTGAACGAAGGCGTGATATTGCAAAGCGAACTTGATCGGGCGATTGCCAACATCCGTGCCCAATATGCCGGCAGCAGCACACAATTGCCGCCCGACGACGTTCTGGCACGTCAGGTGCTCGAGCGTCTGGTACTTACCCGGCTGCAAGTCAGCCGTGCGCAGGAAGGCGGCATCCGTGTCAGCGATCAGGAAACCGATCAGGCCATCATGGCCATCGCCCAGCAAAACGGCATGACAATCGACCAGTTGACCGCCCAGCTGGCACGCGACGGCGTGAGCATGTCCGACTTCCGCCGCAGCATCCATGATGAAATCACCATCCAGCGGCTGAAGCAGAGCTTTGCCCAGGGACGCATCCAGGTGAGCGAGGCCGAAGTCAATGCCGCCTTGGCACAGGCACAGAGTGCTGCCGGCGGGACCCAATATCATCTGGCGCATATTCTGGTTGCCGTGCCCGAAGGTGCCACCCCGGAGCAGATCGCTACCGGCCAGCAAAAGATCGACGGCATCAAGGCACTGCTCGACCGCGGCGAAATGGAATTCTCGGCCGCTGCCGTGCGCTATTCAGACAGCCCCAATGCACTTGAAGGTGGCGATCTTGGCTGGCGTCCGGAATCCGAGGTGCCGCCGGCATTTGCCGAGCTGATCAAGACCCTGCAACCTGGCCAAATCGTCGGCCCGATTCGCGGCAGCAGCGGCTTCCAGTTGATTCGCCTGATCGAAACCCGCAGCGGCAGCGAGGCAGCCGCCAACACGCTGACGCAGTATCACCTGCGTCACATCGTGGTGCGGACCGGCGAAGGCGTTGATGATGCGGCCGCCCGGGCCAAACTGGACACCTTGCGTGCCCGTCTTGCCGGTGGCGCGGACTTTGCCGATCTGGCACGCAGCGAATCGCAGGACAGCAGCAGCCGAGATGCCGGCGGCGACATTGGCTGGATCGACGGCGAAGCCCTTGGCACCCAACTTGCCGCCCAGCTGGACGGCATGCGCGATGGTGACGTTACCCAGCCGCTGCAGATTCCCGGTGGTTGGCACATCATCCAGCGCGTCGCCACCCGCCGTGCCGAAGCCGGCAGTGATCAGCAGCGCGCCGCCATCCGCGAAACCATCGGCCGACGCAAGCTGGAAGACGAATACAACCGCTTCCTGCAGGAAATGCGCGGCGATGCCTATGTGGACATGCGCAGCGAATCGCTCGGCACCCTGCGCCCGCAAAGCTGACATGCCACTGCCGACCCTGGCGCTGGTGCCCGGCGAGCCTGCCGGGATTGGCCCTGAACTTTGCGTTCGTCTGGCTCAGGAGACGCGGCTTCCCGCCCGTCTCCTGACTTTTTGTGCCCCGGCTCCCCTGCAGCAAGCCGCACGCGCACTGGGGCTGCCCTTGCGCCTGTTGCCCGCCGATGCCGATCCCGAGATTGCCGGCGATCTGCCCTTGCAGGCGATTCCAGCCCCCCTGCCGCCGCCGCGCTTCGGTCATCCCGAGCCGGCACATGCACCGTCCGTCATTGCCGCATTGCGCGCAGCCCACACAGCCTGCCTCACTCGTCACTGCCAGGGCATGATCACCGGCCCCACCCACAAAGCCAACATCAATACGGCCGGCATCTCCTATACCGGCACCACCGAACTGCTCGGCGAGCTCAATGCCTGCAATGTGGTCATGATGCTGGCGCGTCCGGATTTGCGCGTGGCTCAGGTCACCACGCATCTTCCCCTTCGGCAGGTCGCCGATGCCATCACGCCCGACGTATTCGAGCGCTGCCTGCGCATCGTCGATGCCGCATTGCGACGTGATTTCCGGATTGCCGCACCGCGCCTTGCCGTGCTGGGGCTCAATCCGCATGCCGGTGAAGGCGGGCATCTTGGCAGGGAGGAGATCGACATTCTTGTCCCGGTCATGCAGCGGCTTGCCGGCGAAGGTTTCCACCTGATCGGCCCGCTGCCTGCCGACACCGCATTCTTGCCGGAAAAGCTGGCCGGCTTCGATGCCGTCATCGCCATGTATCACGATCAAGGGCTGCCGGTACTGAAAAGCACCGGGCTCGAACACGCCGTCAACATCACGCTCGGACTGCCCTATCCCAGAGTGGCAGTGGATCATGGAGCCGCACTGGACATTGCCGGACGCGGCCTCGCAAGTCCCGCCAGTCTCCTGGCCGCCGTCCATCAATGTGCCGAACTTGCCCGTTTTTCATGAAACATCAATTCGATCGCCGCAATGCCCAAGGCTTTCTTGCCCAGGCAAAAAAACAACTCGGACAAAACTTCCTGCACGATGATCACGTCATCGACCGCATCCTGCACGCAATCGCCGCCAAGCCCGGCGATGTGCTGGTGGAAATCGGCCCTGGCCAGGGGGCATTGACACTGCCGCTGCTGGCCCGGCACGGCGCTCTTGCCGCAATCGAATTCGACCGCGACCTGCTGGATCCACTTCGTCAAGCCGCCAGCCGTCAGGGTGGGCAGCTCCAGCTGATTCACTCCGATGTGTTGCAAGTGGATCTCGGCGCACTGGCCGAGCAACTGGCCGGCCCGGAAGGACAGATTCGCCTGCTCGGCAACCTGCCCTACAACCTGTCCAGCCCGATCCTTTTCCATGCCCTTGCCCATGCGGCCCATATCCGCGACATGCACTTCATGCTGCAAAAGGAAGTGGTCGAGCGCATGGCCGCCGCGGAGGGCAGCAAGGTGTATGGCCGCCTGTCGGTGATGCTGCAAGCCTATTGCCATGTCGAAGCGCTGTTCATCGTGCCGCCTTCGGCATTCAAACCCGCGCCGAAAGTCGATTCGGCCGTGGTGCGACTGATTCCACGAGACATCGCCCAAGTGCAGATCAGCCATCACGACCACTTCGCCAACATCGTTCGTGCCGCCTTCGGACAGCGCCGCAAGACACTGCACAATGCCCTGCGCGATGTGGTGAGCGACGAGATGCTGGAGGCCGCCGGCCTCAGCCCGAGCCTGCGCGCCGAGCAGGTCCCGGTAGAAGGCTTCATCCGCCTCGCCAATCAGGCATCAGCCACGCTTGCCGGCTGACTCGGCCACCACCACACCCCCATCCGGCGTCCCGGAAAGCTGCTGACACATGCGCGAAGCCAGATGCAACCTACCTGGCCGATGGATGACGGGGAGCCTGCGTCGGAGGCATTGACTCCGGCCAATCCTCCGACTTCGCCTGCCGCCGCATCCGCATCTGCTCCACCGGACATCCATCTCCGGTGCCTACCCGCCCCGGCACCAGCAAACGGCTTGCCACCACCGGCGCGGCGGCACTGCAAGGCGGGGCGGCTTGATCTCAACGATGGGCAACGATGCGCCAAGCGCGGTGGATGCGCGGGTTGCGCTCGAAATCCGGCGGAATCGTGCTGGCGCTGATGTCCTCGATCCGGGCGCTGTCGGCAAGTGCGGCTTCATCCAGCCGGAAGCGACGGAAGTTGTTGGAGAAATACAGCACGCCACCGGGCGCCAGACGGGCAATGGCCGCCTGCAGCAGGCGCACATGGTCGCGCTGCACGTCGAAATCCTCGGCACGCTTGGAGTTGGAGAACGTGGGCGGGTCGCAAAAGATGAGGTCGTATTCGCCACGCTCGGCCGCAAGCCAGGCCAGCACGTCCGCCTGAATCAGCCGGTGGGCATGGCCGCCAAGGCCGTTTTCGGCCAGATTCTGCGCCAGCCAGTCGAGATAGGTGGCGGAAAGATCGACACTGGTGGTCTGCGCCGCGCCACCCAATGCCGCCTCCACCGTGGCAACACCGGTATAGCAGAACAGGTTGAGGAAGCGTTTGCCGCGCGCCTCGATGGCCATGCGTGCGCGCAGCGGGCGGTGGTCGAGGAACAGCCCGGTGTCGAGGTAGTCAAACAAGTTGACCTGCAACCGCGCTGCGCCTTCGCGCACGGTGATGAAGTCGGCCGTTTCGGCGAAGCGGCCATACTGGCTGCCGCCTTTGCCGCTGGCACGGGTTTTGATGGCGATGCGCTCGCGCGGCAGCGCAAACACTTGCCGTGCGGCTGCCAGAATCTCGCCGAAGCGGCGGCGTGTCACGGCCTCGGGGATGTTGGCCGGGGCGGCGTATTCCTGCACATGCAGCCACTGCTCGCCGCTGTCGGCCTCCGTATAGACATCCAGCGCCGCGGCATATTCGGGCAAGTCGGCATCGTAGGCGCGGAAACAATCCACGCGCTCGCGCTTGCGCCAGCTTTTGAGGCGCTTGAGATTCTTTTGCAGCCGGTTCGCCACCATCTGCGCGCCTTCGGAAAGCGCCCGCTCGGGCAGTGCTTCACGCTTGGGGGCGATTTCATCCACGGCCAGAAGGCTGCACTCGATCGGCCCGTTGAACAGCCGATAGACCTTGCGCGCTTGCAGGCCGGTGGCACGGGCAAGCGTTTCGTCGCCGCACAACAGGCTGGCTGCCGCGTGCGGCAGGGCTTGCGACAAGTGTCGGCCCAGGCTGCGGTAAAGCGCCGCATCGGCGGCAAGGCGGGCATCGTAAGGCGGGTTGCAGACCACCAGCATCGGCATCTGCGCGGCCTGTGGCAGAGCCAGCTCGGCAATCTCGGCCACCTGCCAATCCATCGCCTGCGCCACACCGGCGGCTTCGGCATTGCGCCGGGCACTGGCAATCGCGCGCGGGTCGATGTCGCGGCCAAAAAACACCGGACGCAAGCTCGCCAACCCGGCCTTGGCACGAGCCTCGGCCTCGGTATGCAGGCCATGCCAGAGCGCCGGATCAAAACCCTTCCAGCCACTTGGCAGGGCAAGGCCGTGGCGCTGCAGGCCGGGCGCGACATCGGCGGCCATCAGCGCCCCTTCGATCAGCAGGGTGCCGCTGCCGCACATCGGGTCGAGCAGCCCCCCACCCTGGTGGTAACGAGCCGGCCAGCCCCCGCGCGCAAGAACGGCAGCGGCCACGGTTTCCTTGAGCGGCGCTTCGTGCGGCCCGACCCGCCAGCCACGACGGTGCATCGGCGCGCCGGACACATCCACCGAAATGATGCCGCGTCCCTTGCGCACGACCAGATTCAGGCGCAGATCCGGTGCGTCGGCATCCACCGAGGGACGCGCGCCGGTTGCTTCGCGCAGGGCATCCACCACCGCATCCTTGAGACGCTGGGCAGCAAAGCGGGCATGGGTGAGGCCGGCACCGGATACATGCGCATCCACGGCCAGCGTCATCGTGGCATCCAGATGCGCCGTCCAGTCGATGCCTCGGGCAGCGGCATACAACTGCGCCTCGTCGGCACAGGGAAACTCGGCCAGCGGCCAGAGAATGCGGCTGGCAAAACGCGACCACAGCACCGCGCGCTGCGCATCGGCGAGGCTGCCCTCGACATTCACCCCGGCCTGCGTCGCACTGGCCCGGCCAACGCCCAGCGCCATCAGCTCATCCGCCAGGAGATATTCCAGCCCCTTGCCGCAGCTGGCAAAAAAACGTGACGTCATGTCGGCTCCTACAGCCCGGCCAGAAGCGCGGCAAAGGCCAGCTTCGCCGTTTCCACGTGCTCGCCGAGGCGGTGGTTGTCATCCACCAGCAGCAAGCGATCACGGCGCGCCTGCGCCCACATCACCACTTCGTCGGCCGCAATCAGCTCATCGCGCCAGCCATGGATGATCGAGGTCGGCACTTCCGCCGCCGCCAGCGGCGGTGCCGGCCCGAGTCGCACCGGCGGCGCCATCAGGAACAGGCCGCGCACCGGCACCTGCAACGAAACCTGCGCCGAAATGTAAGCGCCGAGACTGGAACCTGCCAGCACCACCGGGCCTCGCGCCGCAGCCGCCTCGGCCAGCAGGCGCAGACGCTCCAGCCGTGCCGGCACATTGCCGAGCGGGCTGATCTCGCTCTGCGCATCCAGATCGGTATAGTCCGGGCGCGCATGCGTCCAGCCCAGTGCCTCGGCCGCTTCGGCCAATGCGCTGACCTTGGCCGCTTCCGGGCCGCTTTCAAATCCGTGCGAGAGTATGCAGTGGCCTTGGGGAATCATTTGCCTGGGACAGGTGCCGGAGTATTCAGGGCAGGCAATGCTAGCATCACGGCATGAAAATCCCCGCCATCGCCTTCACCGAACGCCCCCTGCCCTACGTCAACTTACTTGGCAGCCGCGCCGCGCAGGAAATCCGGCAGGTGGTCATCCATTGCACCGAACTGCCCGACCTTGCCACCGCGCGCGACTACGGCGAGCGCATCCTCTATCCGCACTCGGGCACCGGCAACAGCGGGCATTGGTACATCGACCGCGACGGCCATACCGAGCGCTGGGTGGATGAAACGCGCATCGCCCACCATGTGCGCGGCCACAATGCGCACAGCATCGGCATCGAGCTGGTGAACAGCGGCCGCTACCCGCATTGGCTGGACTCGCGCCATCAGGCCATGTCGCATCCCTACCCGGCCGAGCAGATCGCCGCCCTGATCGCCCTGCTGCATGACCTTGTCCATCGCTTTCCCGCCCTCGCCCATGTCAGCGGGCACGAGGATCTGGACAGCGAATGGATCCCCGCCAGCGACGACCCGGCGCAGCGCGTGCGGCGCAAGCGTGACCCAGGCCCGCTGTTTCCCTGGGACGAGGTGCTCGCCCGCGGCCCGCTGCCGCGGTTGCCGGAGTAATGTTCCGGGCAGACGACCAGCCCACTGATGCGAGATGCCGATTACGCCCTGAAATCCCCAGCTACCGATCGCGCTGATCGCCTTGCTCCGACGGCTCCTCCTGCCCCTTCGGCAACGGCCTCGCCTCGCTTGCGGTCGAGGCCGGCTCGGCCGTGCTGGGCGAAAGTTGCTCCGGCGCTTCGAACAATTCGGGCTTGAATGGCACATCCGGTGCCGCCCTGGCACGCGCTGGCTGATCGAAGTGACCGTTTTTCCCGGCGACCGGCAAGCATCCACCGGCTGCCTGCAACAGCGAAACCACGCACTCCAGTTCCATGTTGGTCCCTGGAATCGGAATGCGTGTGGATTTGATGCCACGCCTCACCCACTCCTCCAGCAGGTTTTCCGGCGGCCGCCAGATGCCGTCGAACATGGTGCCACGCGTATCCATCTGCGGACGACGCAACCAGCTGCCTTCCTTGTAGGGATCGGGAAAGCGCGCTGCAAACCGGTCGTCGGCAAGTCGAGGGCGGCCTTCGGCATCCCACAAGCCGCGCCCCCCCTGTGCATTGCCACGGCCTTGTGCCGCTTGCCCCTGCGCTTGACCTGCCTGATTGCGATCCCCCAGCCCCCAATCGTCTCCCCGCTGCGGGCTGGGCCAGCCCTTGGCCGCCGGCAACTGCGCAGGGCCTGCCCCGGCATTCGCGGCCTGCATTCCCGGGCTTGCCGACTGCCCCCGGGATTGGGGCAAGCCCGGTGTCCGAGTGCCTGACATGCCGGTACTGGCGGCAAGCGGTTGACGGGCTGGCGCAGTGTCGGAAGCGGCCGAGGCATGCTTGGCATCGCTGCTGGCAGGCTCCACCGACGCCAGGATGGCAGGCGCCGGCAGTGCACGCTCCTGCAAGGGCTGAACTTGCCCGGCAAGTTCAGGGGTGGCAAGTGTGCGCAGCTTGATTTCGGGATTCTGCGGCAAACTCGGAATGGCCTGTTCACTGCGCAGAGCCGGTTGATTCCATTGAGGGGCAGCAAGCACCGGCGCTTCCAGCAACCGCACGGCAGGTACCGACAATGGCGCCGGAATGGCCGCTTCGGCTGGCAAATCACGCGCCTTCGGTGTGGCAGCGACCAATGCCGGAAGCTGCATCGGCGGCAGACGGAAATCCTGCAGCTCGGCGCGCTCGGTGCTGACATTCAGTGGCTGACTCGATTGCTCGGTCGGCCGGGATTCGACATGTGCCTGCACGCTTTCCTGTACTTGCGGCAAACTTGCCGCCTCGCGCGCCTCCTGGCCACTTGCCGGCACTGTCGATGCTTCCATTGGCCAGGAGGAATTGGCAGAGGCCGCCTGTGCATTCGACACGACCCGCGCATTGGCCGATGCGTCTGACGGCACTCGCACAGATGCCTGCACTGCGCCATCACCGTCAGCTGCCGGCTGCCCGCCTCCCGGCATGCCCGGAATACCGAAGCCGGTAATGCGAATCCGCACACCCTCCTCGGCCGCCGGCGGTTGCGTCGGCCCAAAGCGCACATACAAGGCCAGCAAAAGCCCCAGCAACAGCAACAGGTTGACAACTGTACTGAGGCTGAGCGCCGACCAGTGCAATCGGCGCGGTATGCGGTTGCGTGCATCCCAGGCGGTATCCAGCAATCCCCGCCAACGCTGCCAACAGCCCAGCTGCGCAGGCGCCGGTGGTGGTGGCGAGAGCGGGCGCGCGGCGATGACGGCGGCCAAATCTTCCGGTGCAAAAGTGCATTGTTCGGGCAGCGTGCGGCTTCCCCCCAATCCGATTGCACGATTTGGCGTCATCGGTCGTGATCCTGCCTGTTCGCCACGCGTCAATTCAGCCCATGCCGCGTGGCGCGTAAGGCGCTTCACCGCTGGTGTGGTCGGTGGCATCGCGCACCGCCGTCACCCCCGGCACTTTTTCCAGCAAGGTCTTTTCGATGCCCTGCTTCAGCGTGATGTCGGCCATGCCGCAGCCCTGGCAGCCACCGCCAAAGCGCAGCACCACGATGCCATCGGCCGTCACTTCCTCCACCCGCACATGACCACGGTGCATAGCAAGCTGCGGATTGATCTCGTGCTCCACCACCCACATCACCCGCTCCACCAGCGAAGCATCGGCCTCCGGTGCCACTCCCTTGATGCGCGGAGCGCGGATTTGCAGCTGGCCGCCGGTGGCACGCGGCTCGTAATCAATGCGGGCGCCATCGAGTGCACTGGCGCTGGCCGCATCCACCCACAGGGTGAAGCCTTCGCAATCGATCGCCCATTCGTCCCCCTTGAGGTCGTCCGGGCCGGCGAACTCCAGATGCACATCGGCTCTTGGCGTGCCCGGATGGAGTGCGGACAGACGCACGCCCAAGCCGGGAATGGCCTCGCGTTCGAGCAGTTTGCGGAAATGGTTTTGTGCGGTTTCGGTAATGTCGATCATGCAGGTATTCTATCGGCCTTCCGCTGACTGATGCCCCACAGGAGTGCCCATGAACGATCTGGTTCCGCTTGTCGATGCCCACTGCCTGCCGCGCAGCGGCCACGATCATCGCCTTGGCGAAGCCCGCATCCGCGAGCTGATGCCGCAGCTGCCGGGCTGGGAACTGGCCGAGGACGGCCATGCCCTGAGCAAGACGTTCCACTTCCCCGACTATTACCGCACCATGAGCTTCGTCAATGCACTGGCGCACATGGCGCACCGCGAAGACCACCACCCCGATCTTGGCGTGCACTACAACCGTTGCGTGGTGCGGTATTCCACCCACGATGTCGGCGGGCTTTCCGAAAACGATTTCATCTGCGCCGCCAAGGCCGAGAAGCTGGCGCGCTGAAGCCCGTCACCTCGCCCGACCCACCGCAATGCCAAGCCTGCCGCTGCGAGCCTTGCGGCAGTACAATGCCCCACTTTCCCCGTCCTCTCGGAATTTTTTGTGAGCGCTTCCCTGCTTTCCGAAATCCCCGCCATCCCCGGCGAGGCCCGCCACGCCATCACCCGCCACTGGGTCGTGGATGAAACCCGGCATGTGCAATGGCTGCTGGAGCAGGCGCGCCAGCCGGAAGCCGACCGTGCCGCCATCCGCGCCACCGCCACCGATCTGGTCAACCGCGTGCGCAGGCGTGCGCAGAACCAGAGCACGGTGGAAGCCTTCATGCGCCAATACGATCTGGGCAGCGAAGAAGGCGTGCTGCTGATGTGCGTGGCCGAAGCGCTGCTGCGCATTCCCGATCAGGCCACTGCCGATGCCCTGATCCGCGACAAACTCGGTGAT
>JBHADJ010000023.1:0-3629 GCA_041855065.1 Lysobacter sp. | reverse complement strand
GCGATTTGCTGATCTCCATGCGACAACTATCGCCGTCAAATCAGATTCGCGCAATTAGGGACACGCTTCAAAACTCCGTGCAACTACTCTTTGCATGAGCACGTTGCGATGGCAGGATACATGGCATGAAGCAAAAGACACTGAACCTGGACTGGACGAACAAACGCACGAGAAAGCGCGAGTTTCTCGATGAGATGGAACGAGTGGTGCCGTGGTCGGCGCTGGTGGCGCTGATCGAGCCGCACAGCCCGCGCGCCAAGACTGGCCGCCCACCCTTTCCCATCGAGACGATGCTGCGCATTCACTTCATGCAGAACTGGTTCACCTTCGGCGACCAGGCGATGGAAGAAGCGCTGATCGACACGCCACTGTATCGAGACTTCGCAGGGCTGAACGTCGATGCGGACCGCTTGCCCGATGCCATCACCATCCTGCGCTTTCGTCACCTGCTCGAGCGCCATGGCTTGGCCCAGCAGATGTTTGCCACGGTCAACGAATTGCTGGCCGCCAAGGGCCTGGTGCTCAAGAGCGGCACGGCCGTGGACGCCACCATCATCAGCGCGCCCAGCTCGACCAAGAACCGCAGCGGCGAGCGCGACCCGGACATGCACCAGACCAAGAAAGGCCAGCAGTGGTACTTCGGCATGAAGGCCCATGTGGGCACTGATTTGCTCACGGGCCTCGTGCATAGCCTGGTGACCACGGCGGCCAACGCGGCTGACGTGACGCAGGTCGATGGCTTGCTGCACGGCCAGGAGACGGACGTGTTTGCCGACGCCGGCTACCAGGGCGCGGCGCAATGGACGCGGGCGAAGGTGCGCTGGCATGTTGCGATGCGCCCGGGCAAGCGCAGGGCGCTGGACAAAAGCACGCCGCTGGGGCAATTGATGGACAAACTCGAGACAGTCAAGGCACAGATACGGGCCAAGGGCGAGCACGCCTTTCGTGTGATCAAACGCCAGTTTGGCTTTACCAAGGTGAGCTACCGGGGCCTGGCCAAGAACACCGCCAAGCTGCACACGCTGTTCATGCTGGGCAATCTGTGGATGCTGCGCAAACGGCTGCAGCTGTGCGGGGCATGAGTGCGCCCGCAAGGCGCGAAATGGCGCGAAATGGGTGCGAATGCACGCCGAATTGCATCGAATTGCCGCCGTGGATCGCTCTATCAGCCTGATTGACGCGATTGGAGCGCCGTTGCCTTCGCAGCGCTCAGTAAACGGCGGTTTTGAAGCGTGTCCTTAGTGTTAACAGGCCCTAGCTCAAATCCTGTATTCCGGCACTGGCTTCGCTGTCGGCAATGGCGATGTTGGTTGCGTCCTTGAACACCAGTCGCCAGCCGCTGCACGTCAGGCCATCGATGGCGCTGCTCTCGTGTGCCTCGAGGCGCTTTTCAAGAAAGCGGGCCCAGTCTTCCTTGGGTGCGAGGGCTTGCAGATGCGTGATGATGTCGGCTTGCCCATAACGCAGTGTCGGCCCCTGTGTCGGTGTGTCGGCAAAGAAAGCGCGGGCAAAATCGTCCAGCCCGCGGGCAACGCCAAGTGCCCACAGGCGTGCGTCTACCGCCAGCCATAGCAGGGCACCTTCGCTGTAGAAATCATAGCTGCGCTGCCAGTCTTCGTAAGCCAGTGGCGCATTGCTGAACTCGATGATGCCCTGGTACTGGGTGTCAGCCAGATTGCGCCATTGCCGACCGCTGCGGGTAAGTGCTTCGGCCTCTTGCCGAGCCAGTATGGCCATGGCTTGTTCGGGGCGATAAAGGCCGCTGCGCGCTGCCAGTACGAAGGCCCAGAACTGGGTCTGGCCTTCGTACATCCACAAAAGCGTGTTGCGCATCGGTGTTTGGTAGTCCGTCGTCCAACTTGGCTCGGGACGTTTTTGTTTGCCGTTCCATGCATGCACGTATTCGTGCGCAAGCAAGTCGTTGTCGATGAAGGGCGCCGCGCCTTGCAGATAGCCGCCATGCAGGCCATTTTCGCTGGAAGTGGCGTGCTCAAGCCCGATGCTGGAGAACTGTTCCGACAATGCCAGCAGGAAACGGTAGCTGGTGAATGGGCGCGCGCCAAATACCTGATCGGCCTCGACAATCAAGGCTTGGTGTGCAGCCAGAACTTCCATGCTGGCATCCAGCTGCTCGCTGCGATCGGCCATCACTTCGAGCCAGACCGGCTGTTTGCCGTCGGCAAGCAGATAACGGCGCAGGTGACGGCCGGCATAAACCGGCGAGTCCACCAGGGTTTCCACGGTGGTCTGCGCATATTGCCGGGCATTCTGGCTGTCCTCGGGGACAGCGACTGCAAGCGCGGTGGCCGCCTGCCAGCCAGCGGGCAGATGCAGCTTGGGCGTGATCGGGATGCTCGCCACGGCTTGTCCGGCCGGATACATCAAGACGCGATGCCATTGCACGGCCAACATGTCCGGGGTGGTGGCAATCCGCCCTTGGCTGCGGTGGGTGGGGCTGAAATAATCGAACGCCACGTCCAGCCACTGAGTGCCGCTGGGGATGTCCAGATGAAAGGCGTACATGTCCACGCTGTCGCGTTGCCAGCGCAAGGGTTGACCATTGGCACGCATTTGCAGCCCGGCGATCTGATGGATTGGTCCGGTCGGGGCGTGATGGCCGGGAATCCAGCGCGGGTAGACCAGTGTCAATGGCCCGGGTGTCACCGGCACACGCAATTTGACATGCTGGATATGACGCTCGATATCGCGTGCATCCACTTCCAGCTCAATGGCCGGTGGTATGGGCAATGCCGTGGCGGGTGCGGCCAAGGCAAGCACGGCGGAAAGTGCAAACAGCAGGCGAGGGCGAGCAATTGGCATGCTCGTATGCTCGCTTGCTCTGCCCTGTGGCGCAAGGCATGGCCGCGGCTGGAGCAATGCGCATTGCAACATCGGACAGCGGCCTTTTCAGACTCTAAAATAGACAGGTTCAACTCAATGGAGCAGGCATGAAACTTGGTTCTCTCAAAGAAGGTGGCCGCGACGGTACCTTGATCGTTGTCTCGCGTGATCTTTCTCGCGCGGTGCGCGCCACCGGCATTGTCGCCACTTTGCAGCAGGCACTGGAGGATTGGAGCAACATCGCGCCGCGTCTGAATGCCCTGTACGAGGCATTGAATGCAGGCGAGGCCGAAGGCGCTTTCGATCTCGACATGAAGACATTGGCCGCGCCCTTGCCGCGCGCTTATGAATTCGTCGATGGCAGTGCCTACCTGCCGCATGTGGAGCGCGTGCGCCGTGCCCGCGGAGCGGAGGTGCCGGAGAGCTTCTATGTCGATCCTCTGATGTATCAGGCGGTGAGTGCCGGCTTCTACGGCCCGCGCGACCCGGTGAAGGTGGTGAGCGAGGACTACGGCATCGACCTTGAAGCCGAAATCGTGGTGGTGACCGATGATGTGCCGATGGCGGTGACACCGGCGCAGGCGGCCGAACATATCCAGCTGATTGGCCTTGTCAACGACGTTTCCCTGCGCAATCTGATCCCGCCGGAGCTGGCCAAGGGCTTCGGTTTTCTGCAATCCAAGCCGCGTTCGGCACTCTCGCCGGTGTTCGTCACGCCCGATGAGCTGGGCGATGCCTGGCAGGATTGCAAGGTGCATCTGCCGCTTCTGACCCATATCAACGGCAAG
>JBHADJ010000022.1:0-3477 GCA_041855065.1 Lysobacter sp. | reverse complement strand
TCGCCGGGCGATTCTTCGGTGCCGGCAAACAAGCCGCCAATCATGATGGTCGATGCCCCGGCAGCCAGCGCCTTGCCCAGGTCGCCGGAATAGCGGATGCCGCCATCGGCAATCAGCGGGATGCGGTCTTGCAGGGCATCGGCCACCATCGAAATGGCGCTGACTTGCGGCACGCCGACACCGGCAACGATGCGGGTGGTGCAAATCGAGCCGGGCCCGACACCCACTTTAACCGCATCGGCACCGGCATCCATCAGCGCCAGTGCGGCATCGCCGGTGACGATGTTGCCGCCGATGACTTGCAGGTTCGGGTAGTGTTTCTTCGCCCACGCTACGCGATCAAGCACGCCTTGCGAGTGGCCGTGCGCGGTATCGACGATGATGACGTCCACTTGCGCCGCCACCAATGCCTCGATGCGCGCCTCGGTATCGCCGCCGACGCCGACTGCAGCGCCGACCAGCAATTGCTCGTCGGCGTCATACGCGGCATTGGGGTTGTCGCGTTTTTTCTGGATGTCTTTGACCGTGATGAGGCCGCGCAGGGCGAAATCATCGTTCACCACCAGCACTTTCTCGATGCGGTATTTGTGGAACAGCTCCAGCACCTCGGCGTCGCTGGCGCCTTCCTTGACGGTGATGAGCTTGTCCTTGCGCGTCATGATGTTGTAAACCGGGTCGTCCAGTTTCTTCTCGAAGCGCATGTCGCGGCCGGTGACGATGCCGACCAGCTGCCCGCCTTCATCCACCACCGGCACACCGGAGATGTTGCGCGCACGGGTCAGGCGCAGCACTTCGCCGATGGTGGTTTGCGGGGTGACGGTGAGCGGGTCGCGAATGATGCCGGACTCGAAGTTCTTGACCTTGGCCACACTGGCCGCCTGCTCTTCCAGACTCATGTTCTTGTGCAGGATACCGATGCCGCCCAGCTGCGCCATGGCAATCGCCAGCCGCGCATCGGTCACGGTATCCATCGCCGCCGATACGAACGGCAGCTTCAGATGCAGTTGATTGGTGAGTTTGGCCGCCAGCGAGACATCCTTGGGCAGGATGGTGGAATGGGCGGGAACCAGGGAAACATCGTCGTAAGTGAGGGCTTCGGCCAGAATGCGGAGCATCGGGGTGTCCGGGGCTTGAGAAGCGCGTCATTGTAACGCAAAAACCGTGCCTATGCCAGAAAAATCGATATACGGATACACTTGCCTGATGGCATCTGCAAACAGGGCTTAGGGCACTGCGTTTTTATGCTTTGCCTTATCAAGCAAGCGCAGAAATGCGGCATGGTATTCGGCACCTAAAGCGGCATTGAGATGGTTGGCACCAAGCGCTTCCAACAGCTCTTTATCATCACCGGCCAGTGCGGCTTGGGCAAAGAGTTGCCGTGACATTTCAGGGCGCGTCACGGTATCGTTCTGCCCCACCACAAACAGTACAGGCTCATCCAGGCTTGCCATATGCCGGGCATTGCCTTGGCCTTGCAATTCGGGTTTAAGTTTCAACCGCACCAAAAAGCGTACATACCACGGCGCGTTTGCCCGCATTAATGCAGCCCAGTCTTCGCTGGATGTGGCGCTGGATTCCAGCACCAAACCATCCAATTGCGCATTTGCAGCCACCTCACCGGCGATAAAACTTCCCAACGAATGGCCATGCACAATCAGCGGCTGGTCTTTGCTCAAAGCAGCCTGTTGCGCATACGCAAAAATAGCGCGGCCATCGGCATACAACGCATCCAGTGAGGCATCACCGCTGCTACCGCCATAGCCCCGATGGTCAAAGGCAATCACGTTGACCGGCAAGTCGCGGTAAATCCGCAGCAGATAGTTGATATTGCGCTCCAATGTCATGCCGTTGCCGCCGAAATACAGCACCGTCGCCTGTGCGTCGCTTTTTTGCGCATGAATACCGCGCAATACCGCACCGTCATCACGCGGCAAGCTCAGCGCGGTTAGCTGCCAGTGACCATCTGCACTGGGCCCGGATACTAGCGCATTGCCGGTCCGTGGGATGAGAATGTTTTCTGCACCGATATGACGCACACAGCCTGCCAAAAACAAGCCCGCCACAAGCGCAATTACCAGCGTTTTATGCAGTTTCATTGCTTTTTCCGTTAAATCTGTGCTGCTTCAGCTTCCAATGACGCGGCTGCTTCCAGCGTGTTTTGCATCAGTGTAGCAACTGTCATCGGCCCCACGCCACCGGGTACCGGGGTAATCCAACCGGCGCGTTCGGCGGCCGTGGCAAAGTTGACATCGCCGACCAGGCGTCCATCGTCAAGACGATTAATGCCCACATCAATCACGATCGCACCGGGCTTGACCCATTCACCGGGAATCAGGCGCGGCTTGCCCACCGCCACCACCAGAATATCGGCATTGCGCACCGAAGACTCCAGCACATCGGCCGGCGTGAAGCGATGGCAGCAGGTCACCGTGCTACCGGCAATCAATAGCTCCAGTGCCATCGGCCGTCCAACATGATTGGAAACTCCGACAATCGTGGCATTGGCACCACGGATCGGCTGACCGGTTTGCCGCAGCAAGTGCATGATCCCGCGCGGTGTACACGGGCGCAGACCAAACTGGCGCAGTGCCAGATGGCCGACGTTCATCGGATGAAATCCATCCACGTCCTTTTTCGGGTCAATTCGCTCGATCAACCGTGACGCATCGGCAATCCCCGGCAAGGGCAATTGCACCAGAATGCCGTGCACCGCCGGATCGGCATTGAGCCGGTCGATCAAGGCCAGCAATTCAGCCTCACTGGTGCCTTCAGGCAGATCGAAATCGAACGCCCGGATACCCACCATCTCCGCCGCTCGCCGCTTGTTGCGAACATAGCTCTGCGAGGCCGGGTCCGCTCCCACCAGCACCACGGCCAGCCCCGGCCTTGCCTTGCCTGCTGCCACCCTTTCGGCCACCTCGGCCCGCATCTGTTCCAATGCTTCATCGGCGATACGGCGACCATCAAGGATTTGGGCAGTACTCATGGGCAAGAGCTCAATCGAAGGGCAGCGTATTATCCTGCCGGCGAGCGCAACTGCAAAGGACTTCCGCCCGATCAGCCCCCCTGATACCGACGGGAGTTTTCCCGAAGAAGTCGAGATTTCCGAACTCGTGCGCAGCACCCGGAGTGATGCCTGCCTTGCTCCTCACGGCAGCTTCGGCAATAATCCATCTTTTGATTCGGATAAAAAGATAATGGACTTGGAGGCATGGTCGAGCCGGCTCAAGGTGTTTGCCGATGCCACCCGGGTGCGCTTGCTTGCGTTGCTCAGCCGCGAGGAGCTGACCGTGGCGGAGCTGGCGGCCATCACCGGGCTGGCGCAACCCAGAGTATCGACGCATCTGGCACGGCTGAAGGAAGCCGCGCTGGTGCGCGACCGGCGCGCCGGAGTATCGGCCTATTATCGTTTTGACGAGGACGCGCTCGATCCGGCGCAGCGCACCTTGTGGCAGGCTCTGCGCGATGGCAGCGACG
>JBHADJ010000021.1:0-3361 GCA_041855065.1 Lysobacter sp. | reverse complement strand
TTGCCGAGCTGGCCACCGAGGCCAGCCGCCCGTCGCTGGACTGGCAGGCGCCGGCCCGCAACGAGTCGCTGGTCGCCGCGCTCAAGGGCGCCGTAGGCAACAAGCTGGCCGAAGCGTTCCAGGTGCGCGACAAGCTGCAGCGCCGCGACGCGATCGCCGCGATCAAGGCTGACGTGCTGGAGTCGCTGAAGGCGCAGGCCGAAGCGAATGCCTGGTCGTCCGGCGAGCTGGCCAAGGAATTCGGTGAGCTCGAATACCACACCCTGCGCGACAGCGTGCTGAAGACCAAGGTGCGCATCGACGGCCGCCAGTTGGATGACGTGCGTGCGATCACCGCCCGCGTCGGCGTGCTGCCGCGCACCCACGGCTCGGCGCTGTTCACCCGCGGCGAGACGCAGGCGCTGGTCGTCGTCACCCTGGGCACCACGCGCGACGCGCAGATCATCGACGCGCCCGTCGGCGAGTCGAAGGATCCGTTCCTGTTCCACTACAACTTCCCGCCGTTCTCGGTGGGCGAAGCCGGCCGCTTCGGTGCGCCGAAGCGCCGCGAGATCGGCCATGGCCGCCTCGCCAAGCGCGGCGTGCTGGCGATGATGCCCTCGCAGGAAGCCTTCCCCTATACCGTGCGCGTGGTGTCGGAAATCACCGAATCCAACGGCTCCTCGTCGATGGCCTCGGTGTGCGGCTCCTCGCTGGCGCTGATGGATGCCGGCGTGCCGGTCAAGGCACCGGTGGCGGGCATCGCCATGGGGCTGGTCAAGGAAGGCGATGAATACGTCGTGCTCTCGGACATCCTCGGCGACGAAGACCACCTCGGCGACATGGACTTCAAAGTGGCCGGTTCGGAAAACGGCATCACCGCCCTGCAAATGGACATCAAGATTCAGGGCATCACCGAAGAAATCATGAAGGTGGCGCTGGCGCAGGCCAAGCAAGGCCGCCTGCACATCCTCGGCGAAATGGCCAAGGCGCTGACCGCTCCGCGTGCGGAGCTGTCCGAATACGCCCCGCGCCTGCTCACCATCAAGATCCACCCGGACAAGATCCGCGAAGTGATCGGCAAGGGCGGTGCCACCATTCAGGGCATCACCAAGGAAACCGGCACCCAGATCGACATTCAGGACGATGGCACCATTACCATCGCCTCGGTCAACAACGCCGCTGCGATGGCGGCCAAGGCACGCATCGAGCAGATCACCTCGGATGTCGAGCCGGGCCGCATTTATGAGGGCAAGGTGGCCAAGATCATGGATTTCGGCGCCTTCGTCACCATCCTGCCGGGCAAGGACGGCCTCGTGCACGTCTCGCAAATCTCCAGCGAACGCGTGGAAAAGGTCAGCGACAAGCTGAAGGAAGGCGACGTGGTGAAGGTGAAAGTGCTGGAGGTGGACAAGCAAGGCCGCATCCGCCTGTCGATGAAGGCGGTGGAAGAGGGCGAAGGCTCGGCCGAAGCCTGATTGCAGACATCAACCAGCGTCAGACAAAAACCCGGCAGCCTGCCGGGTTTTTGCTGTCTATCGCTGTGGGTGAGGAAATGCCGCGATGTGGAGGATTCCGGGCAGAAGTCGGGCTTTTTGCCCTGTGCGGGCGGGTATTTGGCGCACAGCGGCTTGTGCTTGGCGTGGCGCGCAAAGAGGTTCTTGCCGGAATTTCCGATACTTCCGGCTTCTGGAAGCAGATTTCCACATTTTTGCAAGCGGCCTTGCTGGCCAGCCTGTTTTCTTTCATCCTTGGGGGAGTATTCTGGCAGCATCAGCGGCTTCGTCTTTGCCCTTGCCCGCTCCGTACTCTGCGGCAATCGCTATCCAAAGTATCTTGTTTGCGCCTTGTTGGTCGGCCTTGATCGGGCAGAAAATGGAAAAACAGCCCAACACGCATTTTCATCATGACGCACATATCTCCTGCCTTGCCCAGCGGCATTTATCGGCATTACAAAGGTCGGCTGTATGAAGTCATCGGCCTTGCCCGGCACTCGGAAAGCGGGGAAGCCCTGGTGGTTTATCGCGCCCTGTATGGCGACTACGGCTTGTGGGTGCGGCCAGTGGCCATGTTCTTGCAGGAGGTGACGGATGCCGATGGCAATATCCAGCCACGCTTTGTCCTGCAAAAGCCGTTTTCTTGACGACAGGAAATAAAACACCGAAAAAATGCCTGGCGAGTATTCAAGCAATCGCGTATTCTCTTGACCTGCATCAAGCAGGGGCGCCATCGGCTGCCTTTTTCTGCGCCATATCAAAAAAACGCAACGGACAGTGGTCTAGATTGGTCGTGCGGAATCAGGATATGCCTTGTCGCAGGTGTTTGCCCGGGGCGTCGGGATTTCGCTTTCCATCCTCTTTGACGGAGCGTGATCATGAATACCCTGCATACCACTCGCCTTGCCGCTGCCATCGCGGCTGGCATGTTGTTTTTGGCCGGTTGCAACAGCCCCTCCGGCGGCAGTACGCAGCCAGCGGCGGGCAAGGCAGCTGGCAATGGCCCGGGCAAAACCTTGAGCCAGGCACCGATTGCCGCGGTGCCCGATGCACTTGAGCTTGTGAATGCCAGCCTCGACAAGGCACCGGATTTGGCCTCGCTGCCGCGTCATCGGGTGCAATTGGTGGCACCGCCGCATGTGCACGAGCACGAGCAGGTCGCCAGCACCGGGCCGCGCGTGGTGCAGTTCACCTTGCCGGTGGTGGAAAAGGATCTGGTGATCGATCAGGAAGGCACCACCATGCGGGCGATGACCTTCGGCGGCTCGGTGCCCGGCCCGCTGATGGTGGTGCATGAAGGTGATTACGTCGAGCTGACGCTGGTGAATCCGGCCAGCAATTCGATGGCACACAATATCGATTTCCATGCCTCCACCGGCGCGATGGGGGGCGGCGATCTCACCGTCATTGCGCCGGGGCAGCAAGTAACGCTGCGCTGGAAAGCCACGCGCCCGGGTACATTCGTCTATCACTGCGCACCGGGTGGCCCGATGACACCGTGGCATGTGGTGGCCGGGATGCACGGAGCGGTGATGGTGCTGCCGCGCGATGGCCTCAAGGATGGCGAGGGCAATCGCTTGGGCTATGACCGCATTTATTACATCGGCGAGAGCGATTATTACGTCCCGCGCGGGGCCGATGGCAAGTTCAAGCGCTATGCCAGCCATGCCGAAGCCCTGCCCGATACCTTGCAGACCATGCGCGGGCTGATCCCGAGCCATGTGGTCTTCAATGGCGCGGTGGGCGCGTTGACCGGCGAGAAGGCCATGCAGGCGAATGTCGGGGAAACGGTATTGCTGGTGCACTCCCAGCCCAATCGCGATACCCGCCCGCACCTGATTGGCGGCCACGGCGATTATGTCTGGGCCGAAGGCAAGTTCAACAAT
>JBHADJ010000020.1:0-22758 GCA_041855065.1 Lysobacter sp. | reverse complement strand
TGCAGGTTGGTCAGACTGACGTTGCCGCGCTGACGCGGTAGGCACTGAGCAATTTGCTCGAACTGCGATTTGCTGATCTCCATGCGACAACTATCGCCGTCAAATCAGATTCGCGCAATTAGTGTTAACAGGCCCTAGTCGGTGCGTGGGGCCTGCCTCGCTTTGCTGCCGGCTTTTCTCATCCAGCCGCGCGCAATCCCGATGCGTTGCTTGGCAGGCGTGGAGCGGGGATACTCGGCAAGTCAGAAGTTTCCGGCCAATACTCGGCGGGCACCAGCGTAGCGAGTCTGCCAGTAACGGCCATCCAAGCGTTCCATGCGCACGGTGCCGCCGGTGCGCGGTGCGTGGATGAAGCGCCCATCACCAACGTAGATGCCGACATGGGTGACTTGCCCGCCATTGGCAAAGAACACCAGATCGCCGGTGGCAAGGGCGGCGGCCTCCACTGCCGGGGCGGGCAGGGAGGAGAGCTCGCGCGAGGTGCGCGGCAGGCGCAGGTTGAGCATGTCGCGGAACACGTAATTGACCAGCCCGCTGCAGTCAAAGCCGGTTTCCGGAGTGTTGCCGCCCCAGAGATAGGGGGTGCCAACCAGGCTGATAGCGCGAATCAGAACGGAATTGGCGCGATGCGTATGATCCTCCGGCAGCGATTGCCGGCGGCCTTCGCTGGCCAGGAGCTGCGCCGGCGCCATGGCCAGCAAAAGCAATGGCAGTAGAATGCGGCACTTCCTGGCTGGCGTGATGGACGGGCTGGCCGGATAATAGGCAGACATGGGCATGGCTCTATTGTGCTGGATGAGTACAAGTTTGCCTTCGCCTCCCTTTGTATTTCAAGTGCTTACTGCGAGAACTTCATGAAGATTGAGAAAGACCGGGTTGTCCGTTTCCACTACAGCGTTGCCGAAAAGGGCCAAGCGCCGGTAGAGAATTCGCGGGAGCAAGGCCAGCCGCTGGCGGTTTTGTTTGGTCATGGCCACATCATTCCTGGCCTTGAGAAGGCGATGGAAGGACAGGAAGCAGGTGCCAGCTTCAACGCCGAGGTGGCAGCAGCCGATGCCTATGGCGAACGTCGCGAGGGACTGACTCAGCGCGTGCCGAAGAAGCATTTTCAGGGTGTCAAGCTGGCGCCGGGCATGCAGGTGGTGCTGAACACCAATTTCGGCCCGCGGGCGGTGACCATCGAGAAAGTCGGTCTTACCACGGTGGATATCGACCTCAACCATCCGATGGCCGGCAAGGATCTGGTGTTCGACATTGAAATCGTCGAAGTGCGTGAAGCTACCAAGGAAGAACTCGAGCACGGCCATGTGCATGGCGAAGGTGGCCATCAGCACTGAGGCAGACGTGCCGCAGGCGGCCCGGGTTTCCGGGCCGTCTTTCGTTTGAGCGATTGAGAGTGCAGGCAAGATGAAACAGACAGACGTGATCGTGGTGGGAGCCGGCGCCGTCGGCTTGTGCAGTGCGCTGGCGCTGGCCGAGGCTGGACGGCAGGTGCGGGTGATCGAGGCGCGGCAAGTGTGCGGGGGGGCCTCGCACGGCAATTGCGGTACGCTGACCCCCAGCCATGCGCCGCCGCTGGCGGCACCTGGCACGGTGATGAAAGCGCTGCGCTGGATGTTCACCCCGGATGCGCCGCTGTATGTACATCCGAAGATGGATCCGCGTCTGTGGCGCTGGTTGATGCGCTTTGCCCTGCGCTGCAACGAGCGCGATTGGCGGCGCAGTGCCTACGGCAAATACGCGCTCTTGGCCGATTCGCGCCAGCGCATCCAGGACTGGATTGGCCATTACCAGCTCGAATGCGAGTTCCGCGAAAGCGGCGAGGATTATGTCTATCGCGATGCCAAGAGCTTCGAGGATGGGCAGTTCGAAATCCCCCTGTTGCGCGAGCTGGGCGTGTCGGTGGAGCTGATCGATGGTGCCGAATACGAGCGTCAGGAGCCGGCCTTCAAGCCCGGCCTTGCCGGCGCCATCCGCTTTGCCGGTGATGCGATGTTCCGCCCGGATGCCTATGTGCGCGAACTGGCGCGGGTGGCGCGGGCGCGCGGGGTGGAAATCATCGAGCAATGTGCTTTGCAGGGTGTGCAGGAAGATGCATCGGGCGTCACGCTCGAAACCTCGCAGGGCACGATGCGCGCAGGTGAAATGGTGCTGGCGGCCGGTGCCTGGTCGCCGTTGTTGGCGCACATGCTCGGAGCCTCGTGGCTGCGCGGGGTAATCCAGCCCGGCAAGGGCTATTCCATCACCTACGAGGGCGCGCCGGAATTGGTGCCGAGCCATCCGGTCATCCTGCTGCCCTGCTCGGTTTGCGTCACCACTTGGGGCAGCGGTTATCGGCTGGGCAGCACGATGGAGTTCTCCGGCTACGACGATACGCTCAACGAACGCCGTCTTGCCGCACTTGAGCGCGGCGCGGCGGAGTTCCTGCATCAACCGCTCGGCAAGCGGGTACGCGAGCGCTGGTTCGGTTGGCGGCCGATGTCGCTTGATGACATGCCGTTGATTGGCCGCGTGCCGGGGCGGCAGCGCAGCTGGATGGCGACCGGCCACGACATGATGGGGATGGGCATGAGTGCCGGCACCGGGCAATTGGTGGCCGATCTTGTCACCGGCAAAGCGCCGGCCGTGGATCCGGCACCGTTCTCGCCGGCACGCTTTGCATGAGCCGGTTTGACCTTGCCGTGATCGGCGCCGGCAGCGGCGGGCTGGCCGGGGCTTTGCGTGCGGCGCGTCATGGTGCCCGCGTGGTGCTGTTCGAGCCGGGGCTTTTGGGCGGCACCTGCGTCAATCAGGGCTGCGTGCCGAAGAAGGCGATGTGGCTGGCGGCCGAGATGGCCAGCCAACTTGCCCATGCCCGTGCACTCGGCTTTGCCCTGCCCGATGCGGTGCCTCTTGACTGGCCGCAATTGCTGGCACGGCGGCAGGGCTATATCGACAACATCCATGCCAGCTATCGCCGCCAGCTCGATGCTGCCGGCATCGAGCAGGTGGCGCAGCGGGCACAGCTGACCGGGCAGCCGGGCGAGGTGTGCAGTGGTGGAAGCCTCTGGCAGGCGCGGCATATCCTGCTCGCCACCGGTGGGCGGCCGCACAAGCCGGAGATTCCCGGCGCCGAACTGGCCGGGGTTTCGGATGATTTCTTTGCTCTGCAGGCGGCACCACGCAAGGTGGCGGTGGTCGGTGGCGGCTATGTCGGAGTGGAATTGGCCGGCGTGCTGCGGGCGCTGGGCAGTGAAGTGGCGCTTCTGGCGCGTGATGAGCGCGTGCTGCCGCGCTTTGATGCCGAGATGACCGCGGCACTTGCCAGACACATGCAGGCCGAGGGGATTTCGCTGCATTTCTCCAGCCAGCTCGAGTGCATCCGCCGCAATGCGGCAGGCACGCTCGATCTTGCCACCTCGCAGGGGGCGCTGACGGGATTCGATCAGGTGCTGTTTGCTGCCGGTCGGCGGCCGAATACCGAGAATCTCGGCCTGGAAGCGGCTGGTGTGCGTCTGGATGCGCGTGGTCTGATCGAAATCGATGCCTTCCAGAACACCTCGGTGCCGGGCATCTATGCGGTGGGCGATGTCACTCCGCAGCCGGCCTTGACGCCGTTTGCGGTGGCTGCCTCGCGGCGCCTGATGGATCGCTTGTTTGCCGGCGACAAGGAGGCCCGGATGACGGCCGAATGGGTGCCGAGCGTGGTGTTCTCGCATCCGCCGCTCGCCACCGTCGGGCTGTCCGAAGAAGACGCGCGCAAGCGCTATGGCGATGCGGCCATCCATGTGCGCCGTGCCGAGTTCCGCCCCATGCGCAATGCGCTTCTGGGCAAGGAGGCGCGCAGCCTATTCAAGCTGGTGCTGCTCGGCAGCGAGGCGCGGATGGTTGGCCTGCATCTGCTGGGCGATGCCAGCGACGAAATGCTGCAAGGCTTTGCCGTGGCCATCCGGCGCGGTGTGTGCCTGTCCGATTTGCACGATACCCTCGCCATCCACCCGACCAGTGCGGAAGAAGTGGTGTTGATGTAACCGGTAGCTTGCCGGGCTACAATGCGCGGTTCCATGAACGCCATTCCCCTCACCCTGCTGGACAATGACTGCGCCGCGGCGCAGCCGACCGCCACCCCGCGCCAAGCCAAGCGCGAGGCCGACAAGCTTGCCAAGCGCCTGCGTCATCAGGTCGGGCGGGCGATTGCCGATTTCGGCATGATTGAAGAAGGCGACAAGGTGATGGTTTGCCTTTCCGGCGGCAAGGACAGCTACACCCTGCTCGACATTCTGCTGCAATTGCAGAAGAAGGCGCCGGTGCGCTTTTCCATCACCGCGGTCAATCTCGACCAGAAGCAGCCGGGCTTTCCCGAGCATGTCCTGCCCGAATACCTGGCTTCGATCGGGGTGGATTACCACATCATCGAGCAGGACACCTATTCGGTGGTGAGCCGGGTGGTGCCTGAGGGCAAAACCCTGTGCTCGCTGTGTTCGCGCCTGCGCCGCGGCGCGCTCTACACCTATGCCGAGCAACACGGCTTCAGCAAGATCGCGCTGGGCCATCACCGCGACGATCTGGTCAATACCTTCTTTCTCAACCTGTTCTTCCACGCCAAGATTTCCGGGATGCCGCCGAAGCTGTTGTCCGATGACGGCAAGCACGTGGTGATCCGCCCGCTGGCCTATGTGGCCGAGCACGACATCGAAACCTATGCCGAGCACAAGGCCTTCCCGATCATTCCCTGCAACCTGTGCGGCTCGCAGGAAAACCTGCAACGGGCGCAGGTGAAGAAAATGCTGCGGCAGTGGGAGAAGGAGACGCCGGGGCGCATCGAAACCATTGCCCGGGCCTTGGCCGATATCCGTCCTTCGCAGCTTTCCGACGGCAAGCTGTTCGATTTTCTCGCCCTGGGGCGCCATACCGATGCCGCGCTGCCGGATGCCCATGCCTGGCTTGGCGGTGCGCCCGGGCAAACGACTGCACTGGATGCCTGATGTTTTTCCGCAATCTGACCTTGTTCCGTTTTCCCAAGACGCTGGATCTTGGCGAGCTTGAAACCCGCCTTGCCGATGTGGCGCTGAAGCCGGTTGGCGCGATGGAGCTGTCTTCGCGCGGCTTCATTTCGCCGTTTGGCCGCAACGAGGGCGAGGAGGCGGCGCTTTTGCACCGCATCGAAGACGCGATCTGGCTGGCGCTGGGCGGCGAGGACAAGATCCTGCCCGGTGCGGTGGTGAACGATCTTCTGCAGAAGAAGGTGGCCGAGTTCGAGGCGCAGAATGCCCGTCGCCCCGGCAGCAAGATGCGCAAGCAGATGAAGGACGACCTGATTCAGGAGCTGCTGCCGCGCGCCTTCGTGCGCCCGAGCCGTACCGATGCCCTGCTCGACACCCAGCATGGCGTGATTGCGGTGGATACTTCCTCGCGCAAGTCGGCCGAGAATGTCATCTCGCAAATCCGCGAGGCGCTGGGCAGTTTTCCCGCCCTGCCGATCAATGCCGAAGTCGCGCCGCGCGCGGTGATGACCGGCTGGATTGCCGGCGATGCCCTGCCCGAAGGGCTGTCGCTCGGTGACGAATGCGAGCTGCGCGACCCGGCCGATACCGGTGCGGTGGTGAAAATCCAGCGCATGGAACTGGCCGGGGAGGAAATCGAAACCCATCTGGCCGCCGGCAAGCAAGTCACCCGGCTGGCGCTGACGCTGGACGAGCATGTGAGCTTCGTGCTCGGCGAGGATTTGGTGATTCGCAAGTTCAAGCTGCTCGATGGCGCAGTGGAACAGCTCGAATCGACCGAACGCGATGACCTGCGTGCCGAGCTCGATGCCCGCTTTGCCCTGATGGCCGGCGAGTTCAGGCGCCTGTTCACCGTGCTGGAAGGCATCTTCAAGTTCAGCCCGGCGGATTGACCGCCCGGGTGTCGCACGAGACTTTCGAGCTGGCGCTGGCAAACGGCGAAAACCTCGCCATTCGCGTCCTGCGCCATGCGCAGGCACGACGCATCAAGCTCGCGCTGGACGAGCGCGGCGCACGTCTGACGTTGCCGCCCGGTATGGACATCGCTGCCGGGCAGGCGTTCGTAATGCAGCACCGCGACTGGCTGCAACAGCAACTTTCGCAGCACGCCCCGGCTCCGGCGCTGGTGGTCGGGCAGAGCCGTCATTTGCCGCTGCGCGGCGAGGCACTGCCCCTGCATTGGCAGGCGGCACGCGCCACCGGGCTGCATCTTGAAGACACAGGCGTGGTATTTGCGGTGCGCAACCCGATTCCCGGGCAGCCGCTGGATGCAGCGATGCGCCGCGCCCTGCGCGATTTCTATCTTGCCCATGCCCGTGCCGACATCGCCCGCTTTTTGCCGCGCCATCGTGCAGGCCTTGGCCGCGATCCGGCGCGGATCGTGCTGAAGCAAATGTCCTCGCGCTGGGGCTCGCTCTCCTGGCAGGGCGTCATGGTGCTGGATCTGGCCCTGATTCTGGCGCGGCCATCGGCATTTGAATATGTGCTGGTGCACGAGCTGTGCCACTTGCTCCAGCACAACCACAGCCCGGCCTTCTGGCGCGAGGTGGAAGCGCGCTGCCCCGACTGGCGTTGCGAGCGTGATTATCTGCGCCAGCACGGCCATGCGCTGAAGGCGACATTGCGTGCGTTCTTGCACGCTTAGGCGCGCTGCCGCCAATCAAGCAGTGCCTGCGGGCCGGTGCGCGGCCAAAAACGCGCGCAAGGAAGCGGGCTTCAGCGGTTTGGTCAGGAGCGTGATGCGCGGGCGGCTCAGCGCCAGCCGCGTGTTTGCAGGGCAATCCAGCACAGGCCGGTGGTGATTGCATCCCCCAGTGCGCTGTGGCGTTCGATGACCGGGATGCCCAGGGTATCGGCAATGTACTGGAAGTCGAGATTGGGTGGGCTGTCGGGGTGTCGGCGTTGCTGTCGGGCAAGCACTTCATCGGCCAGATCAACACGCGGATTGGGTAGCTCGAAACCGCACAGGGCGTGGACGTGCGGAGCGAGCATGGCCAGATCAAAAGCGAGGTAGTAGCCCAGCAGCGGACGAGGCCCGAGCCAATGCAGGAAGTCGTGAACCACTTCGCGCACCGGTTGCCCCTGTGCGGCTTCCTGCGGGGTGATGTGATGATGGCGGATGGATTCGATGCCGAATTCGCGCTCGGGGCGAACCCGGCGCTCGAAGCGCTCGGACAGCACCAATCGCCCGGCGCGCACCGGAATCGCGGCAAGGCTCAGGATGTGATCATGGCGGGTATCAAGACCGGTGGTTTCCAGATCGAGACTGACCCATTCGTCGGCGGGTGGCGTGTTCAGCAGGGCAGCCCACTCCCCTTGGCCATGGAGACGGCGCAACCACCAGCGGCGAAGTGAGGCGACGGGTTTCATTGGGCAAGATGAAAGCGGGTCTTGATTTCCTGTCGGAAGGTTTTGACGATGCGCAGGGCATCGCGCAGCAGTTCGCGTTCGATCCGGTTCATGCTGTCGGGATGGATGCGATTGTCCGGGGGGGTGTCGGTTGCCATGGCCTTCAGTTGGGCATCCAGTCGCAGCCGCTGCATCACGGTAAATGCTTGGGCAAGATCATGGGCAAGGTGATCGGGAAGGTGTCCGGCCGCCTGCAGGGCGGTGCAGCGTGCCAGGGTATTGGTCTGGCGGATATCGTGTTTGAGTGCCAGACAACGCAGGCCATGTACTACCGGGAAAATGCCGCCTTTTTTCAGGTCGATGCCATCGCCGTCGTCGCGCACCTTGCCAAACAGGGTGAGCGGGGTGTCGAAATT
Organism: Lysobacter sp.; assembly: GCA_041855065.1. Taxonomy (GTDB): domain Bacteria; phylum Pseudomonadota; class Gammaproteobacteria; order Xanthomonadales; family Xanthomonadaceae; genus Solilutibacter. The sequence goes on along the minus strand of JBHADJ010000020.1, from coordinate 15,011 downwards.
CAAGGTGGCACTTGCCAGCTGATTGAGCAGCCGTCCATCCTCTCCCAGCTGTTGCAGATGGTTTTGCAATGGGGCAAAAAGCGCCGGGTTGCCGGCAATCGGACGGGCATCCAGGGTGATGGCAAGATCGAGTGCTGCCTGTGGCGTGTGCAGCATGCGCCAGCCGTCGATGCGCTTTCGCCACGCATCGCTTGTCAGCTGCCAATGAGGATTGTTGACCATGACCTGCCCCGGGCAGGGCGGATAACCTGCCGCTCCCAGTGCGTCGCTGAAATCCTGCATCCGTGCAGCGATTTCGTCGGCCGGCAGGTCGCCATCCAGAATCAGGGCGTTGTCCTGATCGGTTTTGACAAGCTGCTCGCGACGACCTTCGCTGCCCAGTACCAGCAGGCACAGCCGGTCATGCCAGCAGGCGGGCACGCACAGCTCGAAGATGCGCTGCATGATGCGGCTGTTGAGGGCACTGACCAGCTCCATCAAATAGCTCATCCGCGCGCCTTGTGCATGCAGGGTGCGGATCAGTGGCGACATGCCGTGCGCGGCCTCGATGACCTCGCTCAATGTGCGGGCGCGTGCAAGCCGCAAGCTGACCAGATGCGAGTGGCTGGCATAGTGCGAGAGCAGCTCGGCCATGCCGAGCGTGCCGATGATGCCCTGCGGGCCTTGCACGGCCACCCGCTCGATGTGTTGATGGGTCATGACCACCAGTGCCTGGAACAGCACTTCGTCATGACGGACATGGATGACCGGTCGATTGGCGAGTGTTGCAACCGGGGTATCGGGCGTCAGTCCCTTCAGGGTAATGGCTTCGAGAAGATCGGTGCGGGTGAGGATGCCCGGCTCGGCATGTGCCGGGTCGTTGACCAGCAAGCAGTCCACCCGTGCCTGTTTGAGGGCGAGGGTGGCGCTGGCGATGCTGCTGTCGGCATCGATTTGAACGGCTGGTGCCAGTTGCGCATCGCCGACCTGCGTGGCCATCAGCTGTGCCAGTTCCGCACTCTGCCCGCGTGCCTGTCCCTTGACAGCCAGTCCTTCGTTGAACCATGCCGAGAATGCCGGATATTCGGCCAGCAACTGGCGGAACAGCTCGGCCGGAATCAGATGCAGCAGGCAATCACTCTTGCAGCGGTAGCTGTGTCTGGCTCGCCCGGCCATGACTGCCCAGGCACCAAGAATGTCGCCGGGGCCATAGTCGGCAAAATGCTCCTCAAGGCCGGTGGGATCGGTATCGAATGCCTGAATCTGTCCCTTCATCACCACCATGACTTCGGTAGAGGGCTGGCCGGCTTCGATCAGTTGTTGGCCGGCCGGGAAGAAGCCGATATCCACACTGGCAGTCAGCCGGGTGTGGGCGGCAGCATCCAGCAGGTCGAATGGCGGCTGGGCAAGATCGAGACCGGGACTGTGCATGGCGATGAATCCGTGAAATGACGATTCATTTCCCGAGATTACTGCCTGACGGATAAACTCGAAACCCCCTGTGTGATGTGTTGCCATGTTTTCCAGTTGGACTTTGCTGCTGGTGGCCGGGTTGTATGTCGGCCTTTTGTTTGTCGTGGCGCTCTGGGGCGAGCAGGGTGCCCGCCCGCGCTGGCTTGAACGGTTGCGTCCGGCCATCTATGCGCTGGCGCTGGCGGTGTACTGCTCATCATGGACATTCCACGGCGCGGTGGGCACGGCCGTCACGCATGGCTGGGGGTTCTTGCCGATTTATCTTGGCCCGATCCTGATGATGTTGCTGGGCTGGCGTCTGCTGGAGCGGTTGGTGGCAATCAGCAACGAGCAGCGCATCGTTTCGATTGCGGATTTTCTTTCTTCACGCTATGGCCGCGTCCCCGGGTTGGCCGCACTGGTGGCATCGCTGGCATTGCTTGCGGCCTTGCCCTATCTGGGCTTGCAGTACCGCGCCGTGGCCATGAGTGTGGAAGTGCTGACCCAGGCCGGAAGTGGTGCGGATACGGCGATCTGGAAAGATCCGGCGCTGTATGTGGCGTTGTCGCTTGCGCTGTTTGCCATCTTGTTCGGCACCCGGCGAAGTGATGCCACCGAGCACCATCGCGGTCTGGTGCTGGCCGTGGCGCTGGAGTCCTTGCTGAAGCTTCTGGCCTTCATGTTGCTTGGCGTGTTCGCGCTTTGGCATTTGCCAGGCGGCGAGAGTCTGTGGCAGCAGATGGCGCATTCGGCGCGCCAGATGGCGAGCCAGTCCTGGCCGGGCAGCATGTTGATGCAGACATTGCTGGCTTTTCTAGCGCTGCTCTGCTTGCCGCGCCAGTTCCATGTGGCCGTGGTGGAGTGCAAACAGGTGGAGGATTTGCGTCCGGCACGCTGGTTGTTTGCCGGCTACTTGGTGCTTTTTTCGCTGATGGTGATCCCGCAAAGCCAGATGGGCCAGTCGCTGTTTGCCGGAATGGGCTTTGCGCCGGACAGCTATGTATTGCGACTGCCGATGCACTTCGATAGCGAGGTCTTGACCCTGGCGGCCTTCCTCGGGGGATTTTCGGCAGCAACCGGTATGGCGATCATGGCCAGCGTGGCATTGGCAACCATGGTCAGCAACGATCTGGTCATGCCGGTATGGTTGCGCTGGCGGGCCGGTAGCCCGCGTCAGGCGATCGCAAGTCAAGTGCTGTGGGTGCGCCGCCTGACCATTCTGGTATTGGCACTGCTCGGCTTTGCCTACCATCGCGCAGTATTGGGGCATGGGGATCTGGCCGAGCATGGATTGCTGGCACTGGCAGCCGTGGCGCAGTTTGCACCGGCACTTGTGGGTGGATTGTTCTGGCGGGGAGCCAGTCGACAGGGGGCATGGGCAGGCACGTTGCTGGGGGCGGTTTTGTGGGGCTATACCCTGCTGCTTCCGGCACTGGTGCATGCCGGCTGGCTGAATTGGCATGACTGGCTGGCCAATGGCCCGCTGGGCATTGCCGCCTTGCGCCCGGAACACCTGTTCGGCCTGCAGGGCTGGGATGCGCTGAGCCACGGGGCGTTTTGGTCATTGCTGGGCAATGTCATGGCGTTTGTGCTGGTTTCCCTGCGCTGGCGCCCGCGTCTGCGGGAGCAGCTCATCGCCGCGGCCTTCATCAATCCCGAAACGATGGCAGCGGACATGCGCCAGCCGAGCGGGGAGGGGCAGGGCATCGCCAATTTGCAGGGGCGGGATTTGGCCGTGCTGGCCGAGCGCATCGTCGGTGCCGACAGTGCCCGTCGTGCCTTTGCCGATTACCGGGACGCGGCCGGTCAGCCATGGCAACCGGATGCCTCGGTCGATCGGGTATTGATGCAATTCACCGAGCGATTGCTGGCCTCGGCAATCGGCGCGGATTCGGCACGTCTCATCCTGACCAGCGCCCTGCGCGGCTCCGGTCTGGCATTGGGCGAAGTGGCCAATGTGCTGGATGAGGCCGGACAGGCGATGCGATTCAATCGCGAAGTGATGGAGGCGACGCTGGACAATCTCTCGCAGGCGGTCAGCGTGATCGATGCCGAATTGCGACTGGTGGCCTGGAACCCGCAATACCGCGACATGTTCGGCTACCCCGATCATCTGCTGTATGTCGGTTGCCCGATTGCCGACCTGATTCGCTGGAATGCCGAGCATGGTGAAATGGGCGAGGGGGACGCCGATACTTTCATCCAGCGCCGCATTGCCCATCTGGCTGCCGGAACCCCGCATATATTCGAGCGCGTGCGCAGCAGCGGACAGGTGATCGAGATGCGCGGAAGACCACTGCCTGGCGGCGGTTACGTGACCACTTTCAGTGATGTCACTGCCTACAAGCTGGTTGAAGGCGCCCTGCGCGAGGCCAATGAAACGCTGGAGCAGCGCGTGGCCGAGCGCAGTCGCGAAGTAGAGAGTGCACAACAGGCCAAGAACCGCTTTCTGGCGGCGGTCAGCCATGATCTCCTGCAGCCGCTGAATGCCGCTCGGTTGTTTGCCAGTGCTCTGCGCGAGAGCCAGTCGGCACAAGAGCAGCAGCATCTGGCCGAGCGGGTTGATGCGTCGTTGCGTGCTGCCGAGGATTTGCTGGACGGGCTGCTCGACATTTCCCGACTGGATGCGCAGGCGTTGCAACCGGAAGTCGGTGTATTCGATGTGAGCGAGCTGCTTGATGAGTTGGCGGCTCAATATGCGCCGGTGGCACAGAAGCGCGGACTGGAATTGATCGTGCGTGCGCGTGCCGGGCTGCATGTGCGCAGCGATCGGCGTCTTTTGCGTCGTGCCCTGCAAAACTTCGTGGCCAACGCCATGCGCTATACCCGAGACGGTCGGGTGATGCTGGTGGCACGGCCGACCCGCGACAGTATCCGTTTGCAGGTGCGTGACAGTGGCAGCGGGATTCATCCACATCACCTTGACCAGATTTTCGAGGAATTCCGCCGCTTTGCTCCCCCCGGGCAAAGCGAGCACGGACTTGGCCTTGGGCTGTCCATTTGCCAGCGCATCGCCCGCACGCTGGAGCATCCGCTCGAGGTGCATTCACGAATCGGGCAGGGCAGTGTGTTCGGGATTCGCGTACCGCGGGTGGCGGCTCCGATTCTGGCCGTGGCACAGGCAAGTGAGCCACGCTCGAGCGGTGGACAGAGCCTTGCAGGATTGAAGGTGTTGTGCATCGACAATGCGCCCGACATTCTGGAGGGAATGCGCAGTTTGCTCGGTCGCTGGCAGGTGGATGTATCGACGGCCCAGGATGTGGCTTGTGCCGGAAGGATGCAGCAACAACATGCGCCGGATGTGCTGCTGGTGGATTACCACCTGCATCAGGCATTGGATGGCCTGGCCTTGATTGCCCACCTCCGCGAGCAGGCCGGAAGACCGCTTGCAGCCGCGCTCTTGACCGGGGATGGCCGCGAGGCGGTCAAGCAGGCCTGTCGAAAACAGGATGTCGTGCTGCTGACCAAGCCGATCAAGCCGGCCTCGCTGCGTGCGTTTCTGGCGGCCGTGCGCTGAGTGCAGCGCCCGAGCCGTCCCGGCTGCATGTGGTCAGGACGGGACGGTATTGGCGGGGCGATTACAGTGCCGGTGCCGGATTGGGCGGCAGGAACATGTTACCGATGCCGGAGGCCTCGACCTCGCTGGCATCATCGAAAACTGCCAGCTCCCAAGCGCGGGGCTGGGCCAGCAGGGCGCGCACCAACTTGTTGTTGAGCGCATGGCCGGACTTGTGGCCATGATAGGCACCGATAATCGGATGCCCGGCAAGATAAAGATCACCGACCGCATCCAGAATCTTGTGGCGCACGAACTCGTCGGCATACCGCAGCCCGTCTTCGTTCAGTACCCGGAATTCATCGAGCACGATGGCATTGTCCATTGAGCCGCCAAGCCCGAGGTTGCGCTCGCGCATGTATTCCAGATCCTGCATGAAGCCGAAGGTGCGGGCGCGGCTGATTTCCTGGATGTAGTTGCTGCTGGAGAATTCCAGGGTGGCCTTGGACAGGCGTGCCGGAATGGCCGGATGGTTGAAGGCGATGGAAAAATCCAGCCGGAAGCCCGAATAGGGCGTGAAGCGGGCGATCTTGTCGCCTTCGCGGACTTCGATGTCTTCCAGAATGCGGATGAAGCGCTTCGGCGCCTCCTGTTCGAGAATGCCGACCGACTGGATGAGGAACACGAACGGGCCAGCCGAGCCATCCATGATCGGCACCTCGGGAGCGGAAAGCTCGATGTAGGCATTGTCGATGCCGAGTCCGGCCAGTGCCGAGAGCAGGTGCTCGACGGTCTGTACCTTGGCACTGCCCGAAGACAGTCCGGTGCACAGGGTGGTTTCGCTGACCAGCTCGCCACGTGCAGGAATTTCCACGACCGGATCAAGATCCACGCGACGGAACACGATGCCGGTATCCACCGGTGCCGGACGCAGCGTCAGAAAGACTTTTTCGCCACTGTGCAGCCCCACTCCGGTGGCGCGAACCGGATTTTGCAACGTGCGTTGACGGCCCATGAAAGCCTCGTGGTCAATGGGAGTTGGAAGGAAATTAGCATACTGGCCTGAATGGGGGTTCAAGCACAGCATGTCAAATGAAATTCTGCCAGCTACCCGGAGCCGGGGCAGGAGAAGCCCCGGACTCCGGATGAGGCATGGACTCAGTCGGCCTGACGGCGCAGGAAGGCCGGAATGTGCAGATAGTCGTTGCCACCGAAGTCGGCAGCCTTCGGAGCAGCGGCAGCTTCGGCGGGGGCCGCAGCCTGGGCCGGGGCGAGGCCGGCAGCGACGGTGGGTGCGGCTTGGCTGGTGGTGCTGCGGCGCAGGCCGGAGGCCAGACCCTGTGCCGGATTGAAGCCGCCGGCAACGAGATCGTCGATCGGCAGACCCGTCGTGGCATCACGCTTGGCCATTGCCGGTGCGCTCACAACCTCCATTTGCGGACGGGCAGTTTTGCGTGCTTCAAAACCGAATTCGTTGCGTACCGGCTGGCGCACGCTGGCTGCACGGTTGAGGCCGGTTGCCACCACCGTCACCTTGATCTCGTCCTGCATGTCGGCATCCAGCGAGGTGCCGATGATGACGTTGGCGTCGTCCGAAGCAAATGCACCGATCACCCGACCGATTTCGTCGAACTCGGCCATGGTGAGATCGGCGCCCGACGTGATGTTGACCAGAATGCCGTTGGCGCCGTTGAGATCGATGTCATCGAGCAGCGGGTTCTGGATGGCGGCTTCGGCTGCGGCCTGGGCGCGGTCATCGCCGCGGGCAATGCCGGTGCCCATCATGGCAAGGCCCATTTCGTTCATCACCGTGCGCACGTCGGCAAAGTCGACGTTGATGAGCCCCGGATGCACGATCAGGTCGGCAATGCCCTGTACTGCGCCCTGCAGCACGTTGTTGGCTTCGCGGAAGGCCTGCTGCATGGTGGCATTGCGTCCCAGCACGGTGAGCAGTTTTTCGTTCGGGATGGTGATCAGCGAGTCCACGTGCTGCGACAGTTCTTCGATGCCCTTGAGCGCGGCCTGCATGCGGCGCGGGCCTTCAAACGGGAACGGCTTGGTCACTACCGCCACGGTGAGAATGCCCATTTCCTTGGCGAGCTGCGCCACTACCGGCGCGGCGCCGGTGCCGGTGCCGCCACCCATGCCGGCGGTGATGAAGACCATGTCCGCGCCCTGCAGCGCATCCATGATGCGTTCGCGGTCTTCCAGCGCAGCCTGTCGGCCGACTTCCGGGTTGGCACCGGCGCCAAGCCCCTTGGTGACGTTGCTGCCCAGTTGCAGTTGCAGTTTGCCACCGGCTTTGCCCAGTGCCTGGGCATCGGTATTGGCGGCAATGAACTCAACGCCATTGACCTGGTTGCTGATCATGTGTGCCACGGCGTTGCCGCCGCCGCCGCCCACGCCGAACACTTTGATCACTGCATTGGGGGTCAGTTTTTCCATCAGCTCGAAAGTTGCCATGTTGCTCGTCCTCGTTGTTGTCCGGTGGGTTTGGAGTGCCCGCTTGTCCGGTGTTGCTTTGGTTGTTGAAGTTGTTGTGCCGCCAATTCGCCGCCTGCTTGCCGCTACCGCTGCCGCCTGTTCCAGCGGGCTGCGGAAGTACCCGATGGAATGAAGGGATGACTCAGAATCGTCGTCGATACCAGTCATGGAATTTCTTGAAAAAGCTGCTGACCTTGTTGTTGGTCAGTACCGGATCCTGGATGGATTCGTCGGGTTGGCTTGCCATCAGCAGTAGTCCGGTAGCCGTGGCATAGGCGGGGTTGTTGACGACTTCGGCCAGCCCGGCCACATGTTGCGGAGTGCCGATGCGCACCGGCATTTGCAGCATTTCCTCGGCCAGTTCCACCACGCCTTCCATCTTGGCGCTGCCGCCGGTCAGCACCATGCCGGCGCGCACCAGATCCTCAAATCCGGCACGGCGCAATTCGGCCTGCACCATTTCGAAAATTTCCTCATAGCGCCCCTGCACGGCCTGTGCCAGCGAGTGGCGCAATACCCGGCGGGCGGGGCGTCCGGCGACGCCGGGCACCTGGATGGATTCTTCCGCCGTTGCCATCTGGGTCAGTGCGCAGGCATAGCGCACCTTGATTTTCTCTGCCTCGGTCGGCGGTGTGCGCAGCATCTGGGCGATGTCGCTGGTGATCAGGTCCCCGGCAATCGGCAGCGAAGCAACGTGGGCAATCGCGCCCTGCACGAATATTGCGATATCGGTGGTGCCGGCGCCCATGTCAACCAATACCACGCCGAGATCGCGCTCGTCGTCGGTCAACACGGCAGTGCTGGAGGCGAGCCCGGAGAAAATGATGTTGTCGATCTGCAAACCGCACCGCTGCACGCATTTGCCGAGATTGGTGGCGGCCGAGTGCGCGCAGGTGATCAGATGGGCGTTGACGTCCAGACGGATGCCGCTCATCCCGATCGGGTTGCGGATGCCTTCCTGCGAGGAGTCCAGCACGTACTCGCGTGCAATCGCATGCAGGATGCGCTGATCGAACGGCAGTGCCACGGCCTTGGCTGCCTCCAGTGCCCGTGCGGTATTGGCCGGGGTGACTTCACCATCGCGCAAAGGTTCCATGCCCTGCGAGTTGCGGCATTGCACATGATTGCCGCTGATCGAGACGTGCACGCTGCGGATTTCGCAGTCGGCCATCAGTTCGGCTTCCTGAATGGCGTGCTGGATGGATTGCACGGTGGAGTCGATATCGGCCACCACGCCCCGGCGCAGGCCGTTGCGCATTTCGTGGCTGCCGATGCCGACGATTTCCACGGGCTGTCCCGGCAGGTATTCGCCGACCAGTGCGGTCACTTTGGACGTGCCCACATCCAGCCCGACGATCAGGTTTTTGTCGTCTTTGCGGTTCATGTGCTGGGTGCCTCCACGGGGGTCTGGACGGTGGGCTGGCTCGAAGGGGAATTGTTTTCTTCCCAGCGCAGGGCAAAGCCGTTGGCATAGCGCAGATCTGCGCGAACCAGCTTCCGGTTTTGTGGCGGAATCAGATAGGGCAGCAGGCGTGAGAAGCGTTCGAAACGCACCATGGCATCACGCGTGCCGGCCTGAATCTCGAGGCCGTCCCGGGTGCGGAAAATCCAGCTGCCGCGTGCATCAAGACGCGCCTCGCCAATCAGATGGCCGCTCGGGGCGAGCAATTCGCGTGCCTGGTTGTAGCTGGCAACCACCTCCTTGACCCGCAGCGGGTTGCCGCCCAACTGCGGCAAATCGGTGGGCAGGGAGGTTGTGTCGGGTTGATACGTGAACAGCTCGCCGTCTTCGGAGAGCAGTTGATTGTCATCCCAGCGTGCAAACGGGCGATGCTCGACGATTTCCACTTCCAGCGTATCAGGCCATTTGCGGCTGATTTTTGCCTCATCGACCCAGTCCATTTGCTCAAGGGCCCGTTGTGCCTCTTCAAGCTGCACGGCAAAAAAGCCTTGCCGGATGAACGGCACAAGCGTCGTCTGCAACTGGCTGTCGCTGATATGTTGCAGCTGGCCGGTCACGCGCAGATGCTTGAGGGGAAAGCGATCGGCGCCCACGCCTTGGGTGATGGCCACCACCGGCAGCGCAATCACGGCAAGGGCCAGCACGATGCCGCTGGTGCGTGCGAACGCGCTCATAGCGTCTGCTCCAGAATGCGCCAGCACAGCTCGTCGAACTCGACGCCGATGGCGCGGGCGGCCTTGGGCACCAGCGAAGTCGCGGTCATGCCGGGGGCGGTGTTGACCTCGATCAGCTGCCAGCCGCGCACCTTGTCGCGCATCACGTCCACCCGGCCATAGCCGGTACAGCCGGCGCTCCTGAACGCGGCCAGCGCCAGTGCGCCGATGGCGGCTTCGTCTTCACCCTGCAGGCCGGGGGTGATGTATTGAGTCGTGTTCGACTGGTATTTGGCCTGATAGTCGTACCACGCCCCTTCGGGCACGATGTGGATGGATGGCAGGGCGATGTCGCCGAGAATCGGCACCGAGTATTCCTCGCCATCGACCATCTGCTCCATCAGCATTTCGCCCCCGTATTCGCGGGCAGTGCGCTCGGCCGCATCGAGATCCTCGGCACCGAGCACGCGCGCCACGCCGACGCTGGAACCCTCGCTGGATGGCTTCAGAAACACCGGCAGGCCGAGCTGGGCGGCGGCGGCACGGATGTCGCTGCCGGGCGGGATGCGCATGAAGCGCGGCGTCGGCAGCCCTTCGGCAATCCACACTTGCTTGGTGCGAATCTTGTCGAGTGTCAGCGCCGCACCGAGCACGCCGGTGCCGGTGACCGGCAACCCGAGGGCGCAGGTCAGACCTTGCAGCACGCCGTTTTCGCCATCGCCGCCGTGCAGGATATTGAATACCCGGCTGACCTGGCCGGCGTTGATCGCCGCCAGCAGCGCCGGGATGCCGTCCACGGCGAATGCTTCGATGCCGCGCGCCTGCAAGGCGGCCAGCACTGCGGCACCGGAGCGCAGGGAGACTTCGCGCTCGCTGGACGTGCCGCCCAGCAGCACGGCCACTTTGCCGAAATCGGCCGGATTCGCTGTTTTGAGTGGTGGCAGCAGGTTCATGCCGCACCTCCACGGCCTTCAACACCGGGCTGGCTCACTGCCTGGTTCTGCGCTTCCCCGAGTCCCGGATTGGCAGCCAACTGCTGCGATACCGCGCCGATGTCACCGGCGCCCATCACCAGCAACAAATCGCCATCGCGCAGCACATCCGGCAGTACCGCATGCAGCTCGGCGGGGGTGTTCACCAGCACCGGATCGACCCGGCCACGGGTACGAATGGCACGTGCCAGTGCCTTGCCGTCAGCCCCGGCAATCGGGGCTTCACCGGCGGGATAGACTTCGGTCAGCACCAGTGCATCGACGCTCGAGAGCACGGCGGCAAAATCGTCGAACTGATCGCGGGTACGGCTGTAGCGGTGCGGCTGGAAAGCCACCACCCGCCGTTTTTCCGGCCAGCCGCCACGGGCGGCCTCGAACACGGCAGCAAGCTCGGCCGGATGGTGGCCGTAGTCGTCCACCAGCATCGCCTTGCCGCCTGCCGGCAGGGCGAGATCGGCCAGATGGTTGAAGCGGCGGCCAATCCCCTTGAAGTGGGCAAAGGCATTCGCCATCGTTTCCGGCGCAATGCCGAGCTGCCAGCCGATGGCGGCAGCGGCCAGCGAGTTTTGCACGTTGTGGCGGCCGGGCAGGGCCAGCTCGACTTCGCTGCGCGAGCCATCGGGCAGGCACAGGGTGTAGTGCATCGCCGCGCCGGTCTGACGCACGTTCTCGGCACGCACTTCGGCATTCTCGGCAAAACCGTAGGTCAGCACATGGCGCGGCGTGGCGGCTGCAAGCGCGGCCACTTCCGGGTCGTCGATGCACAGCACCGCAAGGCCGTAGAACGGCAGGCGATGCAGGAACTCGTTGAACGCCTGTTGCACGCGGGCAAAGTCGTTGTCGTAGTTTTCCAGATGGTCGGCGTCGATATTGGTGATGACGGCAATCAGCGGATTCAGGCGCAGGAAACTGCCATCGCTCTCGTCGGCCTCGGCCACCAGCCACTGCCCGTCGCCGAGCTTGGCATTGGCGCCGGCCGCCAGCAGCTTGCCACCGATGACGAAGGTCGGATCCTTGCCGCCTTCGTGCAGCACGCTTGCCACCAGCGAGGTAGTGGTGGTCTTGCCGTGGGTACCGGCAATACCGATACCGCGCCGGAAACGCATCAGCTCGGCCAGCATCTCCGCACGCGGCACCACCGGGATGCGCTGGGCACGGGCTTCCATCAACTCCGGGTTGTCGGGCTTGATCGCCGAGGAGACCACCACGCAATCGGCACCCAGCACATTGGCGGCCGTGTGGTCGTGGTCGATGCGGGCACCGAGTGCGGCAAGGCGGCGGGTGGCGGCGTTGTCGGCCCGGTCGGAGCCGGACACTTCATAGCCCAGCGTGCACAGCACTTCGGCGATGCCGCTCATGCCGACCCCGCCGATGCCGACGAAATGCACGCGACGGAAGGCGCGGGCCAGATCACCCGGATCCTGCAAACGGCGCTGGTTGACGGTACTCATCATTGGCGTGCCGCCTCCAATACGGCATCGGCCACCTGATCGGCGGCATCGGGCAGCGCCAGCGCACGCGCGGCTTGGCCCATGGTGAAAACGGTTTGCGGTTGCGCGGCAAATGCCTGCAGATGCGCGGCCAGACGTGCGGCCAGATCATCGCCCTGCGGCAGCAACAAGGCCGCCCCTCGGCTGGCGAGGTATTCGGCATTGCGCGTCTGGTGGTCGTCCACCGCCTGCGGGAAGGGCACCAGAATCGAGGCGACTCCAGCGGCACAGACTTCCGCCAGGGTCAGCGCACCGGCGCGGCAAACCACCACGTCGGCCCATTGCCAGGCAGCCGCCATGTCGGCGATGAAGGCTTCCGGCTCGATGCCAAGGCCAGCGCGGGCATAGGCCGCACGCGCGTCTTCCCGCATTTTTTCCCCGCATTGGTGCCGCACCACGAAGGTGGCGGCCAGTGCGGCCGGTTCTGCAAGCTGTGCCAACGCCTTTGGTACGGCCTCGTTCAAGGCGCGTGCCCCCTGACTGCCGCCGATTACCAGCAACTTGAGTGGCAGGGCGGGCACCTGCGTGCGCGGCGGCAGGGCGGCGATTTCCGCCCGCACCGGATTGCCGACCACGGTTTCGCCGGCAAAGGTATCGGGGAAGCCGGTCAGGACTTTTCCGGCCAGCCGCGACAGCACGCGGTTGGTGAGGCCGGCGGCCCGGTTCTGCTCGTGCACCAGCAGCGGAATGCCGAGCGCCTTGGCGGCAAGCCCGCCGGGGCCGGCAGCATAGCCGCCGAAGCTCACCACCGCACGCGGGCGGTGACGCTGCAACACCGCCTTGGCGGCGCTGACGGCCTTCAGCAGCTTGAATGGCAGCGCCAGCAATTTGCCCACACCCTTGCCGCGCGCACCGCTGACACGGATGGTTTCGATGGGGATATCGTGCGGCGGCACCAGCCGCGTTTCCATGCCGCCTTCGGCGCCCAGCCATACCACCGGCACGCCGCGCGCGCGCAGGGCATTGGCCACGGCGATACCGGGGAAGATATGGCCGCCGGTACCACCGGCGAGAATCATCACGGGGGCGACTTGGCTCATCGCGTCGCCTCCCCGAACGAAGGGTCGATGCGTTCACGCGAGGGGGTGCGGGCACCACGCTCGGGACGGGAGCGGATACGGGCGAGTTGCTGTTGCAACCAGTTGCCGATGTCGGGCATGCGGCGCGGCTCGATCGGGGATGCGGCCGGGCTCGCTGCGCCAAGCGACTCATCCACCGCTGCCTTGCCTGGATTGAGTACTTCATGACGCAGCGTCGCGGCCTGCTGCTGGCTGCGTTCGAGCTCCCAGGACACGCGCAGAAGCAAGCCCAGCGCCAGACAGAACATCAGGGTGCTGGAGCCGCCGAAGGAAATCAGCGGCAGGGTCAGACCCTTGGTGGGCAGGGCACCAAGGTTCACGCCAATGGAGATCATCGATTGCAGTGCCAGCCACAGGGCGATGCCAAATACCAGATAGCCGGAGAAGTGGCGGCGTTTGTTGACGCATTGCTGGCCGATCCACAGTGCGCGGCCGACGATCACCGCGTACAAGATGATGATCGTGCACACGCCGACAAAGCCGAGCTCTTCGGCAAGCACCGACATGATGAAGTCGGTATGCCCTTCGGGCAGATAGTTGAGTTTCTGCACCGAGCCACCCAGGCCGACGCCGGAAAAATCGCCGCGGCCAATGGCAATCAGGGCATTGCTGAGCTGGTAGCCGTCGCCATAGGGGTCTTGCCACGGATTGCGGAAGGTGGTCAGGCGACGAATGCGGTATGGCTCGATGATGATCATCAGAATGCCGAGCGGCACGAGCAGCAAGGCCGCCACCACTATGCGCGAAGTGGGCAGGCCGCCCAGAACGATCATGCCGGCGGTGATGGCAAGCACCAGGGCGGTGGAGCCGAAGTCCTTCTGAACCAAGAGCAGGATGCCCGAGAAGGCGAATGCGATGCCGAACGACTTGAAGACGGCCACCCAGCTGCCTTTGACTTCCTCGCTGAAGCGCGCCAGATAGCTGCCCAGCCAGATGATGAGAATCAGCTTGGCCGCTTCGGAGGGCTGGAAAGTGCCGGCAACCGGCAAGCGGATCCAGCGCAGTGCGCCGTTGACCTCATGGCCCAGCCCGGGCACCAGCACCAGCAACAGCAGCACCATGCCGATCGGCGGCAGCCATTTGGCCCAGTCTGTCAGCGCGCGGATTTCGACCTTGTGCATGACGAACAATGCCACGCCGATGCCGAGCAAGACATAGAAAATGTGGCGATAGAAGAACGACAGCAGCGCCACACCCTCTTTTTCCGCCACACCCATCGAGCTGGATGCCACCATGACAATGCCCAGCGAGAGCAGGCAGATGCTGCTCCCGAGAATCCACGGGTCAAAGCGCCCGCCTGCCGCATTGGTGCGGATGGCTTGCTGGCGCAGGCGGGCGGCGGGGTCGTGGTATCCGTCCATCAGCGCACCTTCAACGTGGCAAGACCGATCAGCACCAGCACCACGGAGATGATCCAGAAGCGCACGATCACGCGGGGCTCCGGCCAGCCCTTGAGCTCGAAGTGGTGATGAATCGGCGCCATGCGGAACACCCGCTTGCCGGTCAGCTTGAAGCTCGCCACCTGGATCATCACCGAGAGTGTTTCAATCACGAACAGCCCGCCCATGATCACCAGCACCAGCTCCTGCCGCACGATCACCGCCAGCGTGCCGAGCACGGCACCGAGCGCCAGCGCGCCGATGTCGCCCATGAACACCATCGCCGGATAGGTGTTGAACCACAGGAAGCCAAGCCCCGCCCCGGCAATCGCCGCGCAGATGATGAGCAGCTCGCCGGCACCGGGCACCGCCGGGATTTGCAGATAGCGGGCAAACTCGGCATGGCCGGAGGCGTAGGCGAACACGCCCAATGCACCCCCCACCAGCACGGTCGGCATGATGGCAAGGCCGTCCAGCCCGTCGGTTAGGTTGACGGCGTTGGAGAAGCCGACAATCCAGAAGTAGGCAATCGCGACAAAGCTGAT
>JBHADJ010000019.1:0-3990 GCA_041855065.1 Lysobacter sp. | reverse complement strand
GTCAGCTTGGTACGCCCTTCAGCCTTGGCCTTGTCATAAGCCGCACGGCCACCATAGGCGCGCTCCGTGGCGGCACGCTCGGCGGCAATCTGTTCCGCTTCCTGCAACGAAGAAGCCCCGCTTTCGGCGGGGCTTTGGTGGAGGGTTAGGGGGTTTCCGGCATGTTGTTGGGGTCGAGTTTGCGAAACTCCTCCAAGAACTTCTCGAACCAGCCTTCCGGCGCTCCCGTCGGAGAACGCCGAATAGAGCTTGTCTGGGAGCTTTCCAGCGGCTCGCTCGGATTCAACGGCATCACGGAAGATGCGTTCTGCTTGCTCTCGGTCAACATAGGGAATCTCCTCTACCTGGATTCTACGCACCTCACTGGCTGTGTCACCATCATTCCAAACAGCAGTGATGCTTACCCGTTCATCGCCATTGTACTCCTTTGCGAGCGCCTTGACATTCTCCGGTGCTTGCGCGTGAGCTTCGGCCAGCGCCGATACAGGTACGGGACGGCCTTTGCTGATTGCCCGGCCAATAGCTCCGGCCACGGACTTCTCAGGCGAACGGTAAACAAACACCACCTCAACGCCACGCCCATTGGCCAACGAAGCCTCAATATTCTGCTGCGCTCCTTTCAAGCTGGACAGCGTGCCATCCATCGTGATGTCGGGATTGATAGCCGCAATCACTGGCCCACCTGCCGTGGACTTGCCCGAACCGCCACCGCCTGCCAAGAATGCCACCACCGGCGACTTGCCTTCACGCACCGGCCTTTCCAGCGCCCGCCTGAACAGCTCCCTGGTCAGGGCGCTGGCATAGGGATGCAATTGCCCGGACAGGCTGCGGTCTGCCCGGTAGGCTGGCGACAGCTCGCGCACCAAATCCGTGTCGATATGGTGGCCGTCATCGGTGAGTTTGCGCCCCTTGTCGTCGGTCAAGGCGGCATAGTCGGCTTCCAGTGCGTCGATGGACTTGCCGCCGAACCACTGGCGGAAGCCTTCGCTTTCAAGGAGGCTCTCACTATCCTGCTTGCCTGATTGATACAGCGCCTCAATCTGCGCCGCTTCCGGCGTGAGCAGCGCCTCGTCCCAAATCACATAGTTGTGGCTGCCCTTGCCATCGGCGCGGCTGATGCCGTCCAGATAGCGCAGGCCGGGAATGCCTGCCTCAAGCAGCATCTGGCTGGCCGCCTGCTGGAGGTTGTCATACCCATCGGCATCAAGCTCGGCGGCAATCTCGCCCAGCAAGCCGTAAATGGACTTGCCAGTCGTGTCGTCGTCCACGCCCTCCCACATCCAGCGCATTTCTGCTGGCAGGCGGCGGCCAATGGCATGGATGGCTTTGCGCACCTTGGCAGGCTGCTGGCGCAGTGGCTTGTCCCAGTCCAGCAAATCGCTGTCCTCGGGCACCTCTGCTTTGTAGAGCTGGCCGCCCTGACTGACCTGCACGCGCCCGCGCAGGGCTTGCAGATGCGGCACCACATCTTCAAAGCCGTCTTGCGCTTGCGCAATGGCAGCATCCAAATCGCCGTCGTTCGCAATCAGCAGATCATCCGCATCCGCGTTGCCGGTGCTGCCCACCCGCTGGTTGTGCTGGACGATGGGCTTGCCATCCACCGACACCGTGCCCGCCAGGTCTTTTCGGTAGCTCTCAGCCACTTCCCGCTGGCTGGCAAAGTACATCCCCCAGCCATAGGCTTGCGCGCCTTCACCTGTGCCAATCTTGTTGAGCTTGAAGCCGGTCTTCTCAATGCCCCGGTGTGGTGTGCCGTGATAAGCAGGCTGCTCCAGCACAGCCTCCGGAAACAGCATGTCCCAAATATCCTGCCGGTTCATCGCCGCAAGTTCCGACGGGCTTTTCTCGCGCAGCACTTCATGCGCATCCAATGCGCGCTGGATGCGCTGGATTTCTTCGCGCCGTGCTACTTTCGCCGGATCATGGTGGCCCGGGGAGTAAACCCCGTTGCCGTTCAGGTCTTCGCGCAGCGCGTCCAAAAAATCCGCGACCGTCAAGGACTTCACCCCGGTTTCCGCTTCCTCCCGGTCGGTGAAGTAGCCTGCTTCCGTAGCGGCCTCCAGTGCCCTGTCCAGCGTCATGCCGCGCTTGCTGACAAGGCCGGGCATGGCAAGGCGCGCATCCATCGCGGCCAACTCGCCCGCGAAGTCCTGAATCCCGCCAGCCGATACCAGCCAGCGGGCAAGTCCGGGGCCAAATGCTTCGCTTTCGGATGGCATCACCCCGTTCAGGGCATCCAGCAGCAGGCCATCGGATACCGGATCAATGGTGTTGGGCTTCTGTCCGGCGACCTGCTGGCCGCCTTGGTTGTTGATGCGCAGCTTGTAGCGGGCATAGTGCTCCCACGGGTCAACTCCGGCCATGTCCGCCAATCGCCCCACCATCAGCGATAGCGCCTCGGCATTGGCTTCCGCATCCGCGCCCTTGTAGCGGCCAGTCGCCATCAGCATGCCCAGCACGTCCTGCTTGACGCGCTCACGGCCTGCTTCGTTTTCCGCCGGTTGGGCGCGCTCTGCGGCTTCATCGGTATCCCCGAACCACTTCGCCAGTTGCTCGTCCATGAAGGACTCGCTTTCCAGCGACGCGCGGGATATATGGCTGGCATCCAGACGGGCATGGCGGGCAATCTCTGCCGCGTCCGGGCGATGAGCGAGCTTGGCCACAAAGTCCGCCAGCGGAATCACCAAATCCCCGCCGGTGGCTGCCGCCTCGAAAGCCGCACCTTGTTCTCCGACCAGTTCGTCAATGAACGCATCCGCCCCGATTCGCTCGGACTGGAACAACGTGCGTGCCGCCTCCACGTCCAGATAGACGCTGGCATCCGGCGACGTGGTGCTGGAGAGCAATTCGGCGAAGGCTTCCGGCGATTGCTGGGCAAGCTGGCTGGCTTGGGCGGCCTCCATGATGTCGCCCAACTGGCGGGCACCCGCATCCGAAGCCAGCATCGTCTGCAAGGTTTCCCGCTGCGCGCGCAGCTCGCCATGCGCCTTGGCCGTCTGGTAATTGGCGTGGACTTCACCCGCCCCCATGCCTATCTCGGCCAAGCCTTCGCCAACGACCTCCACCCAGTTCACATTGTCGCCGCTCACCAGTTGCGCGGTCAGTTCACCCGCACTGCCACCGGCCACCTGCACCCCGGCTTCAGCCGCTACCGCGCCCGTTACAGAGCCAAGGCTCGCGCGAGCATTTTTCAGGAAATGGCCTGCAAGGCCAGCGGTCAGGAAGTCAAACGCCCCTACCACCAAGCCGCGCTGCGCCGCCTTGGTCTTGGCCTTCTCCATCAACTCCGGGTTCTGCATTGCCCGGCGCAAGGCGTGCGGGTCGGCCAGGTCAACACCGGATTCCCTCATCACCTCGAACAGCGTGCTGGCGTATTCCGTGTGCCCGGAAGTGGCACCCGCGGTGGCCGCCGTGACGAGCCTTGAGCCACCCGCCGTGGCCGCCGTGGCCGCCAAACCATCCGCCCCCAACCCCAGCGACTGCGCAATGGTGATGCCCACGGCACGCGGATTGCGTGCCCATGCTTGCAGCGCATCCAGCAACCCTCCCTTGCTGGCGGCCTCCAGCTCCCTGAATGCCTGCTCGGTCGCACGGCTTTGCGGGGCTTCCCGCTGCTGCGCTTGGCGCTCGATGCTCGCCAATTGAACGGCATGCTGAAAATCACTGCCGCGAATGGATTCGGGCAAAGAGTCCGGCAACAGGGCGCGGGCGGCAATGGCGTACTTGGCTTCGGCACGCTTCAAGCTGGAAGAAAACGCCCCGGCCAGTTCCTCAAGATAGTGCGCATCACGGCTTGCACGGATGCCGTTTTGCTCACCCGGAACAGCACGGCCAATATTCCCCCAGTCGAACACATGATTTCGGAAGGTGTGCATCCCCGATTCAAGGCCGTAATCGCGCGTTGCCTTGTAGGTGCGTTCAATCGCCAAGCCCAGCTTGGACAGATTGCCGATGTCATCGCGGGCAAGGGCGTAGCGGTCGGCATCATCC
>JBHADJ010000018.1:0-9298 GCA_041855065.1 Lysobacter sp. | reverse complement strand
CGAGGTCGAGCGCCTGTTCCGCCGCCTCAAGGGCTACCGCCGAATCTTCTCCAGGTTTGAGAAGCTCGACGTGATGTTCCTTGCCTTCATCTGCTTTGCTCTCATCGCCGACGGGTTACGGTAGTGTTAACAGGCCCTAGTTGGAAGCTGCGCGCGCAAATGCCCTTCGGCGGCCACGGCGGCGGCTTTGGCGAAAAGTCCTTCATCGACGACGGTGAGCGCTTCAAGATGTTTGCCGAGGTGTAAGCCGCTGCCAGCGCGCGGCCGAAAACAACGCTCAAGCAACGGGAAGTGAGGTGCAGCGCCGCACTTGCCGTTGCTCAATCTTCGTTTCTCACGCCTCACTCCGCAGCCGCGGCATCGCCAGGGCTGCGCCTTCGTTTTCGGTGGCGCGGGCGGCGTAGTGGCTGGCGAAGGCGATATGTTGCGCGAATGCGGCCTGTGGCCGGGTGGCGAGGCTGGCGCAGAGGGCACCGTTGAAGGCATCGCCAGCGCCGGTGGTGTCCAGCACATTGGCCGGGCTTGCCGGCACGCGGTAGCAGGGTAGGGTATCGCCGTGCCGTTGTGGGTCGGCGTGGGAAACAAAGCAGCCGGCTGCGCCCAGGGTAATCACCACGGTGCCGTCCGGATGCAGTTGGCGGCAGTGGCTGTGCAGCACCGCGTCGTTGGCGTCGGCCACCGCTTCGGCAGGTATGGCAAGGGCGCTATGGCGGCGGATGAGGGCGGCGAACTCGGTTTCGTTCGGGGTGAGGATATCGGCTTGGGCAAGGAGCGCCGGAGAGGTTTCGGCATTGGCCGGTGCCGGGTTCAGCACGCGCAGGGTGGCGGGGTTTTGAGCAAGCGCAAAGGCGTGGGCGATGGCCTCGGCCGGGCTTTCCAGTTGCGCCAGCACGATCCGGGCTTGCGCCAGCAGCCCGGCGTGGGCATCCAGATGCGCCGGATCGAGCGCGGCATTCGCGCCGGCGCCAATCACGATGCTGTTGCGGCCTTCGCCATCGACGAAAATCCCGGCAGTGCCGGTGGGGGTATGGGTGCAGTGGCGGGCGGCAAGGCGGAGCCGGTCGGCCTCGGCAAGGCGCTGGGCAAGGTGGGCGCCCTCGTCATCGCCGAGGGCACAGATGAAGGCGGTATCGGCACCTGCGCGGCAGGCGGCAATCGCCTGATTGAAGCCTTTGCCGCCGGGGCCGTGGCGGTAGTGCCCGGCGAGGGTCGCACCGGGGGGCGGCAATTGCGGACAGCGCCAGACATGATCGACATTGAACGAGCCGACCACGATGACCTGACCCATTTCAGCCTCCCAGTGCGTGCAGCACGCCGGCGATGGTGGCGGTCATCATGGTGGCGATGGAGCCGCCGAGCACTGCCTTGAGGCCAAAGCGGGCCAAGTCCTGACGGCGCTCGGGCGCAAGGGCACCGATGCCGCCGATCTGGATGGCGATCGAGGAGAAATTGGCAAACCCGCACAGCGCATAGGTGGCGATGAGCTTGGCCTGGGCCGAAAGCGGGGCAACTCCCGCGACCTGGCCGGCATCAATCCGGGCAAGTTCCTGATAGGCGATGAACTCGTTGATGACCACCTTGGTACCGATCAGGCTGCCGACGGTGGACGCGTCATTCCAGGGCACGCCAATCACCCAGGCGAGCGGAGCGAGAAGTTTGCCGAGGAGGTTGGCAAGCGTGGTGGGTTGGCCGAGCAGCTGATCCAGCCCGGTCACTTCGCCAAGCCATACCAGCGGCGCGTTGACCAGCGCGATCAGCGCCACGAAGGCGAGCAGCATCGCCCCGACGTTGAGCGCCAGCTTCAGGCCATCCGAAGCGCCGGCCGCGGCGGCATCGATCACGTTGCTGCTCAGTTTTTCCACCTTGACCTCGACCCGGCCCAAGGTATCGGGGACTTGCGTTTCCGGTTGCAGGATTTTGGCAATGACCAGCGTCGCCGGTGCCGCCATGATGCTGGCCGTCAGCAAATGCTTGGCATAGAACGCCTTTTGCACCGGGTCATCGCCGCCCAGCATGTTGACGTAGGCGGCCAGTACCCCGCCGGCGATGGTGGCCATGCCGCCCACCATCAGCGTGAGCAGTTCCGATTGCGTCATCCGTGCGATGTAGGGCTTGATGACGAGGGGCGCTTCGGTCTGGCCGACGAAGGCATTGGCGCAGACCGAGAGCGTTTCGGCGCCGGAAACCGGCATCACCTTGGTGATACCCCAGGCCATCGCCTGCACCAGCCGCTGGATGAGGCCGAGGTGGTAGAGCACACTCATGAAGCTGGCGAAGAAGATGATGGTGGGCAGCACCTGGAAGGCAAAGATGAAGCCAAGCGAAGTGCCGCTGGCGAGCTCGCCGAATACCTGGCGTGCGCCCTGCTCGGTAAAGCCGAGCAGCTTGACGAAGCCCGCGCCCAGAAAATCGAAGAAACCCGCCCCCCAAGGGGTCAGCAGGATGATGCAGGCAAGCGCGATTTGCAGCGCGATGCCGGTGCCCACCAGCTTCCAGTTGACTTGTTTGCGACTGGCGGAAAACAGCCAGGTGAATGCCACGAGGACAGCCAGGCCAAACAGACCGAAACCGATTTGCGAAAGTGCGTGCATGGGAAAACCGGGGGCAGGAAAGCCGCCATTATCGGCCAAGCGGAGGTTGCCGGATAGGGCACGAAGCGTGGCCACGCTGTGCCAATGTCAGTACGGCAATGGCTTCATGAGGTACTTTGCGCGGGCGGGCGGTGCTGGGCGCTGGCCTTGTCGTGATGGGCTCAAAAACGCCCGGCCAAAAGTGCCCACAGGCCAAGGACGAAGAACAGCGCCGCGGCCGCGAGGCGGGCGGCCTTCAGCGGCAGCTTGTGCGCAAAGCGGCTGCCGAGCAGTACGACCGGGACATTGGCGAGCAACATGCCGAGAGTGGTGCCGCAGACCACTTGCACGAGGGCATCGTACTTGGCCCCGAGCACGACCGTGGCCACTTGTGTCTTGTCGCCGATTTCAGCCAGAAAGAACGCGATGCAGGTGGCGATGAAGGCGCCGCGCGCGGGCAGTGCGGTGTCCTCGTCCATCTGGTCGGGCTTGAGCGTCCACAGCGCGATGGCGATGAAACTGGCCGCGACGACCCAGCGCAGGACATCGGGCGTCAGCCAGCCGGCCAGCAGCTGTCCAAGCCAGGCGGCGAGGGCATGGTTGAGCAAGGTG
Source organism: Lysobacter sp. (assembly GCA_041855065.1). Classification (GTDB taxonomy): domain Bacteria; phylum Pseudomonadota; class Gammaproteobacteria; order Xanthomonadales; family Xanthomonadaceae; genus Solilutibacter. The sequence goes on along the minus strand of JBHADJ010000018.1, from coordinate 6,116 downwards.
GCGGCGAGAATCCCCCAGATGATCGGCCAGGGTTTGCGGAAGCGGGCGGCAAGAATCAGCGCCAGCAATTGGGTTTTGTCGCCGATTTCGGCCAGCGCCACCGCGCCGGTGGACACCAGAAGGGCTTGCAGGGGGAACTCGGTCATGGCAACTCCGGGGGCCGGGCGAGCAATGGACGCGAAAGCACGGCATCACGCCCGGCCACGGGGGATGTCGCGCTTCCGGTCTTGCCCACGGCGCTTGCCGTTCGTGCGCCACGGCCGGCTGGCCAAGTGTGTTGACGCACGCCCCGCTGCGGCAGGACGCGACAGCGACGGGCTACTCCCCGAAAGAAGTGGCGGAATTTTACGAAAAGGGCTTGCAAATTGATTAAGTGATAACTATTCTCATTACTGACAAGCTACTGGAGTCATTGCCATGCTCGACCACAGCCACATTTCTCTTGATCTGCACGAACTGAGTGTCCATCCGGGCTTTGAAAGCGGCGCGGCCACATCGGCTTCTAACACGCGCCAGCGTGAGCTGGACAGCGTGATGCTGCTGGCTGGCGCACGGGAAATCATCATCCGCCATGGCGGTGAGTGTTACCGACTGCGGCACACCCGCAATGACAAGCTGATTCTCACCAAGTAATTCCGAACTGTCTGCTGTCGCTTTGTGGCGGCAGTAGATATTCATTGTCGACAGAGCCGATAGAGGTGTCCCATGCATTGTGCCCAGACTGCCTTTCCCCATGCACCGCTATCGGCCTTACCGGCACATCTGCTGGCGCGTGTGGGGCCCTTGTTGTGTCTGTTCCCCGAGGCGCAGCGCAGTGAGTTGAGAGCTCTGCAATGTGCCGAGCGTGTCTGTGCGGAGTGTTGCATCGATGCCGACGGCATTCGCGAAAGTTTGCGCTTTTGCGATGCCAGCGGTAGCACCTGCCTGCGCTTGTTTCTGCTGCCTGATAGTGATTACACCGTTTGGGAGCGGATTCGCGAGTGTCTGCCCTGTGTGTCGAGCGATGCTCGGCAAGGGACATGCGAGCGTTGCATCGAATACGTGCGCTGCCTTGGTCGCCGCTTGCGCGGGCAGGGCTGGGTTAGTTCGTTGTTGCGCATTGAGGCAGGTGATGGTGGCATGCCTGCCATTTGCGCCACGCATGTGTCCGGCATCGGCCGGGAAATTGCCCGACGCATCAGCCGAGCCGAGGGCGTTCGCTACGGGCGATGAGCGGAATATCGCGCCCAAATCTTGTCAAGCAAAAGCCCGGCACATGGCCGGGCTTTTGCTTTGGAGCAAGGGAAGATCAGTTGGTGACTCGGCGAGCTTGCATGAATTTGCTGGCCCAGTAGCCACTGTCCATGCGCGAGACGGAAACGTCGCGACCGGTGCGTGGTGCGTGAACGAACTGACCATTGCCGAGATAAATGCCGACGTGATCGATGCGACCACCGGTACGGCTGAAAAATACCAGATCGCCTTCGGCCAGTTGGTCGCGTGCAACGCGTTCGCCACGGGTGGCAATATCGCGGGAGATGCGAGGCAGGTCGATGCCGAGAGTGGTGCGGAATACATATCCGACAAGTCCGCTGCAATCGAAACCCTGCGGGGTGGTGCCGCCCCAGCGGTAGGGGGTGCCAAGGAGGTTGAGTGCGCCTTGCAGCATTTTCTGGATGCGGCTCTGCGGTACGGCCGAAGCGGTGGTGGGCGCGTTGCCGGAGGGCATCAGATCGCGAATGTCGGGAATTGCAGTTGCCTCGAAGTTGGCAACGACCGATTTGCTGGATGTGCCGGTATCGACACTTTGAACATCGGTGCTGCGGGCGGCCGGGAGATCGGTCGCGGCCCAGCTGGGGGCGGAGAAAAGGGTAGCCAGAAGGGCGAGGGATGCAAAACGGATGGAGCGATGTTTGCGAGGTGTTGCAGGTAAAAGGTGGGCGCCGGAGCGGCCGGGTGGAAGTTGGGTCTTCATCACGCGGTCTTCACTGTGCTGGTTGGAAATTGGAAGGGAAGTTTGCCCGCAAAGGCACGGGCAAATGTTTGGATTATGTTACACGAACGTTAAAGAGAGTGATTGCGTCCACAAAAATAACAATTGGACAGTTCACGTTCAGCAAAAGCGCCCAGCCTGAATTGGCCGGACGCTTTGTTGGCATCAACCGGCATCCGCATCTGCTGGCTCGCGGTCAGCCTCCAGCGTCGCTTCAGGGTTTGACGGGTGCAACAGTGCTTCCAGCGCCGCGACCCGAGCCTCCAGTGCCTCGATTCGCTCGCGCAGGCTGCCACTGCTGCCGTTGTTTTCGGCAAGTTCCTCATGAAACTCCTCTTCGGCTTCGCCCGGCACGAGGAGGTGACGGTAGCGCTCGCCGCGCTGGGCAGGCCTGCGCGGCATCAGCGCGACCAGCGGGGTATCGCGCTGGATCAGGCGCTCGAGGATGTGGCTGACTTCTTCGACGCTCTCGAACTTGGCCAATCGCTCGCTGCGGGCAAACAGCTCGTGCGCCGTCTGCGCGCCGCGCAGCATCAGCAGGGCAAGCAGGGCGGTTTGCGGCGGGGTCAGATTGTAGGCAAGGGCAAAGCGATGCTCGTAACGCTCGGCACGGGCACTGTGGTGCAGGCGTACCAGCCCGCGGGCTTCCATCTGGCGCAGGGCGTGGTGCACGGCACCTTGTTCCAGGTTCATCACCGGATGGCGCGAGGTTTTCTGGTTGCAGGCGACGAGGATGTTGTTGAGGGTGAGCGGATAGACATCCGGGGTGGTGGCCTCTTTCTCGATCAGGCAGCCGAGGATGCGGGCTTCGATCGGGTTGAGTTCGGCGAGGGGGGCTTGGGTTTCGCTCATGTCGAAGAATCGGTTGCGGGTTTGGGGGCGGCATCGTCACCGGCATTGCAGACTTTGTCCACTTCGGCGGTGTCGAAATGGTGGCAGCCCGGTGCCGGTGGCGGCAGGTTGTGCTTTTTCAGGCTGAGGGCGGCCTTGGCCATCATGTGTGCACTGACCGGGGCCGTCAGGAACAGGAACAGGGCGATCATCAGCTCGCGTGGGTGGAAGCCTTCGCCGTGCAGGGCGTGGTAGCCCATCGAGGCGAGCAGGAGGCAGCCGACGCCGAGCGTGCTGGCCTTGGTCGGGCCGTGCACGCGCTGAAAGAAGGTTGGCAGCTTGATCAGCGAGAAGCTGCCGAGAAAACAGAAGAAGCTGCCGACCGCGAGCAGCAGGAGCAGCACGCCGTCAAAGGCCAGTACGAGAGGGGCGGGAAGGGCAGCACTCATTGCACGATGTCCCGGCGGATGACGTATTTGCTGAGCACCATGGTGCCGAAGAAGCCGAGCATGGCGATGATGAGGGCGGCCTCGAAATACACCGAGGTTTTCAGCAGCATGCCGAACAGCATCAATTGGCCGATGGCGTTGATGTAGAGCGTGTCGAGGGCGAGGATGCGGTCGGGCGCACCGGGGCCGCGTACCAGCCGCCAGAGCGAGAACAGCATGGCAAGGCCAAGGATGCACATGGCAACGACAATGGCAACGGTCATCATGGGAACACCTTTTTCATCGGTGCCTCGTAGCGGGTCTTGATTTCGGCAATCAGGGCTTCGGGGGCTTCCACGCTGAGGCAATGGATCAGCAGATGCTTGCGGTCTTCGGACAGCTCGGCGGTGAGCGTGCCGGGTGTCAGGGTGATGATGCTGGCAAGCGCCGAAATGCCGTGGATATTGGTCAGGTCAAGCGGCACCCAGACGAATTGCGAATGCAGCTTGTCGTTCGGGCCGAGCACTTGTCGTGCCACGGTGAGGTTGGCGGTGACGATGTCTTTGAGCAGCAGCACGATCAGCCAGGGCAGGTGCCGCAGTTGGCCGATGCGGGCAAACTCGCGCTCCAGCCGTACCGAGACTTGCGGCATCAAGAGGGCCAGCAGCAAGGCCATCAGAATCTGGCCAAGTCCCACTTCGTCCACCAGGAGCAGCCAGAACAGGAAGACTGTCAGGCTTTGCGGGATGGAGGGCAGAAAGCGTTGCTTGAGTGAAGTCATGGCGCTGGCTTCCGAAGCAGGGGCAGGGTTTCGCGCACCGCCTGCACATAGTCGTCAGGAGCCATCAGCTGGGCAGCGGTAGCGCGGGTGTATTCGAGCACGGGCTCGGCGGCGATGGTCAGGGCGATGCCGTAGCCGAGCAGGATGAAGACGGCGCTGATTTCCGCCCGCCGCAGCGGCGGCGGCTGGTAATCGGCCGGAACCGGCTCGATGCGCCAGAAAATCTGCGTGCCGATGCGCGAAAGGCCGATGAGTGCCAGCAGGCTGCTGATCAGGATGGCCGGCCAGATCCAGCGCAGCAAGGGGTCGGGCACGGCCATCAGCAGTGCTGCCTTGCCGATGAAGCCCGACAAGGGCGGCAGGCCGGAAACGGACACGGCCGCAATCAGAAAGGCCAGCCCGAGCAGGGCTTTGTTGGCGATCGGGGCGATTTGGCGCAGCAGCTCGCCGGTATCGCCGCGCACCCGCAACACCAGATCGGCCAGCAGGAACAGCGCGGCGGCGACGAAGGTGCTGTGTGCAAGGTAATACAGGCCGGCGCTGATGCTGGCCTGCTGTTGCAGGGCGAAGGCGATGAACAAGGTGCCGGCCGAGAGCAGGACGAGATAGGCAATCGCCATGCGCAGGCGGGCAGCGCCGACCACGCCGAGCGAGGCCAGCATCACGGTGATGATGCCGGCCGGCAAGAGCCAGCCCCAGGCAAGATCGGTGACGTTGCCGGCATCGGTGCCGAACATCAGGGTGCCGGTGCGCAACACGGCATACAGGCCGACTTTGGTCATCACCGCGAACAGCGCCGCAACCGCCGCAGGGGCACGCGAGTAGGTTTCCGGCAGCCACATGTACAGCGGCAGCAGTGCCGCCTTGGCGCAGAACACCACCAGCAGCAGCCCGGAGCCCGCCCGCAGGAGGGCGCTTTGCTCGGCAGGCAGGACGGTAATGCGGGCAGACATTTCCGCCATGTTGAGCGTGCCGAGCAGCGAATACAGGATGGCCAGCGCAATCAGGAACAGGGTGGAGGCGGCGATGTTGAACACCACATAGTGCATCCCCGCCTTCAGGCGTGGCCCGCGTGCGCCGGAGAGCAAGAGGCCGTAGGAAGAAATCAGCAAAACCTCGAAGAACACGAACAGGTTGAACAGATCGCCGGTCAGGAAGGCGCCGTTCAGGCCCATCAATTGCAGCTGGAACAGGGTATGGAAGTGCAGGGCGCGCCGATCCCAGCCGGCGGTGGCATGCAGCAGGCAGGGAATGGCGAGCAGGCAGGTGAGCAGCACCATGAAGGCCGAGAGGCGATCGCTCATCAGCACGATGCCGAGCTTGGCCGGCCAATCACCCAGAAGATAGATGTCGATCTCATCGTGCAGGGCGCGGGTGAACAGTGCCAGCGCACTGATCAGCAACAGGCCAAGGCCGAGCCAGGCACCGATGCGCAGGATGCGCACGTCATGCCGGCGCTCAAGCAACAGCAGCACGGCACCGGTCAGCAGCGGAATCAGGATCGGGGCGAGCATTAGATGCTGCATCATCGGCGCAGCTCCCGATCTTCGTCCTCGGCACCGTCGATGTGGTCGCTGTTGAGGTCGTTGTGCTCGCGCATCGCCACCACTACCGTCACCGCGGACATGGCAAAGGCGATGACGATGGCGGTCAGCACCAGTGCCTGCGGCAGCGGATCGGCGTAGTTCTCCAGCGTCGGTGCCACCCCGTCGCGCAGTACCGGCGGCCGGCCCGGCACCAGTCTTGCCGAAGAGAAGATCAGCAGATTGGTGGCATAGGAGAGCAGGGTCAGGCCGAGGATCACGTCGAAGGTGCGGGCACGCAGGATCAGATACACCCCGCAGGCGGCGAGCACGCCGGTGGCACTTGCCATCAGCCATTCCATCCGTATTTCTCCTTGTTCTGGCGGTGCTTGACCGTGCCGAGGGTGGACAGCATCAGCAGTGAACCGCTGAACACCACCATGTAAACACCGGTGTCGAAGATCATGGCGCTCGCCAGCGGCAATTCGCCGATCAGCGGCAGGTGCGGTTCGAGATGGCCGCTGGTGAGGAAGGGATAGCCAAACAGCAGCGAGCCCAGCCCGCCCAGCGCGGCGATGATG
>JBHADJ010000017.1:0-15912 GCA_041855065.1 Lysobacter sp. | reverse complement strand
CGCCAGCGCCGAGGAGCGCGCCCGGCGTCGGCATAAGCAGTTGATGCAAAAAGGGGTTTCGGTTACTCTGGACAGTCTGCTGGGCGAGATTCTTGCCCGCGACGAGCGCGATGCCAATCGCGCGCTTGCTCCGCTCAGGCCCGCGCCGGAGGCTGTCCACATCGACACCACCGGCATCGGCATCGAGGCGGTGGTGGCGCGCATTCTGGCCTTGCTGGAGGCTGGCGACAGCACTTCCCGAAGCGCGTTGCGGTCTTGAGCCCTGCCCGGCAGGCAAGCCCCATGCGTCATCCGGCGCATGGTCATCCACTTCAACACTCACGGCCAATGGGCAATCCCGCCCGCGCCGACAAACGGGTGGAAACAGGCGCCATGCAGTCAGGTGCGCCCGTTTCTGAAGATCAACCAGAGAATAGAAATGACTGAATCATTTGCCGAACTGTTTGAACAGAGCCAGCAGCAGCTGGCGAAACTGAAGCCGGGCACCATCGTGACCGGGACCGTTGTGGATGTCCGCAACGACGTGGTCATCATCAATGCCGGCCTGAAGTCCGAAGGCATCGTGCCGATCGAACAGTTCCGGAACGAAGCCGGCGAAATCGACGTGGGCATCGGCGACCAGGTGAAAGTGGCGCTGGACTCGATCGAAAACGGCTTCGGTGAAACCGTGCTCTCGCGCGACAAGGCCAAGCGTGCCATGGTGTGGGACGAGCTGGAAGAAGCCCTGGAAAAGGGCGAAATCATCACCGGCCGCATCAGCGGCAAGGTCAAGGGCGGCTTCACCGTCGACATCAAGGACGTGCGCGCCTTCCTGCCCGGCTCTCTGGTGGATGTGCGCCCGGTGCGCGATCCGGTGTATCTGGAAGGCAAGGAGCTGGAGTTCAAGCTCATCAAGCTCGACCGCAAGCGCAACAACGTGGTGGTGAGCCGCCGCGCCGTGGTGGAGTCCGAGCACTCCGAAGAGCGCGAACAGCTCCTGGAAAAGCTGGTGGAAGGTGCCAAGCTCAAGGGCGTGGTCAAGAACCTCACCGACTACGGCGCGTTTGTTGACCTCGGCGGCATCGACGGCCTGCTGCACATCACCGACATGGCGTGGAAGCGCGTGCGTCACCCGTCCGAAGTGGTGGAAGTGGGTCAGGAACTGGACGTGCGCGTGCTGAAGTATGACCGCGAGCGCAACCGCGTCAGCCTTGGCCTGAAGCAAATGGGTGAAGATCCGTGGGACAACATCTCCCGCCGTTACCCGGCCAATACCCGTGCCTTCGGCAAGGTTTCCAACGTCACCGATTACGGTGCCTTCGTTGAAATCGAGCCGGGTGTGGAAGGCTTGGTGCACGTCTCGGAAATGGACTGGACCAACAAGAACGTCAACCCCTCCAAGGTGGTGCAGGTCGGCGACGAAGTGGAAGTGATGGTGCTGGACGTGGACGAAGAACGTCGTCGCATCTCGCTCGGCATGAAGCAGGTTTCCAGCAATCCGTGGGAAACCTTCGCTGCCACCCACAAGAAGGGCGACAAGGTGGAAGGCCAGATCAAGTCGATCACCGACTTCGGCATCTTCATCGGCCTTGACGGCGGCATCGATGGTCTGGTGCACCTCTCCGACCTCAGCTGGAACAGCAATGTCGAAGACCTCGCCCGCAACTACAAGAAGGGCGACACGGTGCAGGCCGTGGTGCTGGCGGTCGATCCCGAACGCGAGCGCATCTCGCTCGGTGTCAAGCAGCTTGAGCAAGACCCGATGGGTCAGTATGTCGCTTCCAACACCCGTGGCTCGGTGGTCAAGGGCACGGTGAAGGAAGTGGACGCCAAGGGCGCCGTGATTGAGCTGGCCGATGGCGTGGAAGGCTACCTCGCTGCCCGCGACATCTCGCAGGATCGCGTGGACGATGCCAGCCATGTGCTGAAGGTCGGTGACGAAGTGGAAGCCAAGATCATCGGTACCGATCGCAAGAGCCGCGTGATGCAGCTTTCGATCCGTGCCAAGGATCAGGACGAAACCAACGAGGCTCTGGCCGAGTACAACCGCAACAATGCCGAAGCCGCCAGCGGCACCACCCAACTGGGTGCACTGCTGCGCGAGCAGCTGGGTCGCTCCGAGTAATCGGTTCTGGGTCGGGGTCGGGAGGGCAACGCTCTTCCCGGCCTCGGCCTTGTTTCATTTGAGTGTTGCATTTTTCCGCTGCTCCGCTTGCGAGCACTCGTCCGCTTCTTCGCTTTTGCCATGACCAAGTCCGAACTCATCGAAATTCTTCATCAGCGCCAGCCGCATTTGCGTGCCGAGGATGTCGAAATGAGTGTCAAAGCATTGCTTGCGATGATGAGCGCCCACCTTGCCGAGGGGCGGCGCATAGAAGTTCGCGGATTTGGCAGCTTCTCTCTCAATTACCGTCCGCCGCGAACCGGGCGCAACCCGAAGACGGGGGCGGCGGTTGCTCTGCCGGGCAAGTCGGTTCCGCATTTCAAGCCGGGCAAGGATCTGCGCGAACGCGTTTGCGAAGTCGTGCCGCAACCGGTCACGAAATAGCGCCTCGCGCGTGGCATGATGCGCGCTGCCCTTTTCCCCCTGTCGGATACGGATACCGTATGGATTTTCTCGAGCAATGGTTCTGGTTGATTCTGTTCACCGCACTGGCCGGGGTGGCAGGCTGGGTCATTGGGCGTCGCAGTGGGGCGCGTCATCGAGATAGTCAGGTCAGCAAACTTTCCACGACTTATTTTCGTGGGCTCAATTTTCTCTTGAACGAGCAGCCGGACAAGGCGATCGAGCTGTTCGAGCATATCGCCGAGCTGGACAAGGAAACTTTCGAGACGCAGATCGCGCTCGGCCACTTGTTCCGTCGCCGGGGGGAGGTCGATCGCGCCATTCGCTTGCATCACGGACTGGTGGATCGCAAGGACTTGACCGATGCGCAGCGCGTGCAGGCGCTCTTGGCGCTTGGCGAGGACTACATGAAGTCGGGCCTGCTCGATCGTGCCGAAACGGTATTCGTCGACCTGGCCGCACTCGAACAGCGTGCACCACAGGCCTTGCGCTATCTGATCGATATTTTCCAGTCCGAGCGCGACTGGCCGCGCGCCATCGAAAATGCGGTGCGCTACGAGGCGGCAACCGGCGAGGCGATGGGCAAGGTGATTGCCATGTTCGAGTGCGAGCTGGCCGAGCGGCATCGCGCCAATGGGGACATGGAAGAGGCTCGTGCGGCGATTGCACGGGCGTATGCTGCGGATTCCGATGCGGTGCGCCCAGGCATGATCGAAGGCCGCATCGAAGCGGCATTGGGCAACGATCTGGCCGCCATCAAGGCCTTCGAGCGGGCCGCGCGTCATGATCCGGATTATTTGCCGGACATCCTGCCGACCTTGCTGCCATGCTACGAGCGGGTGGGCGATGTGGCCGGCGCGCGTCGTTTCCTGGCCGAGATGACCGAGCACTATGCCGGTGTCGCGCCAGTGTTGGCGCTGACACGTTTGGTGCAGCGTGAGGAAGGTGTGCATGCTGCACGCGATTATCTGGCTCAGCAATTGAAGCATCGCCCCTCGGTGCGCGGTGAGGCGGCCCTGATCGAGTTGACGCTGGCCGACGGCAGTGATCCGCATGCAACCTTGCAGGAGCTTGGCCGCATCACCGATCAGCTTCTGGTGCGCAATCCGAGCTATCGCTGCAATCACTGCGGCTTCGGGGCGCGTTCGCACCATTGGCAGTGCCCGAGTTGCCGGCAATGGGGCAGTGTCAAGCCGTTGCTCAATTACGCGGTGGTATGAACCATCTTTTCATCGCCATGTCGCTGGCGTTTGTCGCGAGCCTCGTTGGAACCGGACTGGTGCGGCGCTATGCGCTGGCACGCGACCTTCTCGATCTGCCGGGTGATGCGCGCCGTAATCATCAAGTCGCCACGCCGCGCGGTGGGGGCATCGCCTTTGCCGCACTGCTTGTTGCAACGGTGGCATGGCTGGCCTGGCAAGTGGACATGGGATGGGGCTGGCTGATGGCCGGCATGCTTGCCGTGGGCGTGGTCGGGGTCTGGGACGACCACCGATCCTTGCCGGCGCTTTTGCGGTTGGCGGTGCATGCCATCGCTGCCGTGTGCATGGCATTGGCGGCGATGGCGATGGGCAGTCCGCTGTGGCTTGCCGTGCTGGCGGCATTGGCGGCATTGGTGCTGGTCAATGTCTGGAATTTCATGGACGGTATCGATGGCATTGCCGCCTCGCAGGCGATGGTGGTGGCGGCATTCGCGGTGCAGCAAGGCACTGGTGGCGTGCTGGCGCCCATTACCTTGGCGGTGGTGGCGGGCTTTTTGTGCTGGAACTTCCCGCGTGCCCGCATCTTCATGGGGGATGGCGGCAGCGGGGTGCTGGGATATGCCATGGCGGCGTTGCTCTTTCTGGCCGGGCAGCAGAGCGTGACGGCCGGACTGGCCATGTTGCTGCCACTGTCGGCGTTTCTGCTTGATGCCGGACTTACCTTGGCCGGGCGAATCTGGCGAAAGGAGCGCTGGTGGCAGGCGCACTCAAGCCACAGCTATCAATTGCTGGCCCGCCATGTCGGCCGTCATGTACCGGTGACGATGGGATATTTGGCATGGACATCGGCAGCTGCCGTGTTGGCGGTCTTGTTGATGGCAAAGCCGGAATGGCTGCCATGGGGGCTTTTGATTTGGTATTTTCTGGGCGCATTGGCGTGGCGCGGCATGCGTGCGATGGCAAGGAGCGCGACAGGAGTGAGGTGTGAGTAATTCCCCACGGTGGCGGCGAAGGTTGGCGGCACTGCCGCGGCTTCTGGTCGTGATGCACGATCTGATGATGGTGGTGGTCGCTTGGTTCGGCCTGCATTGGTTGTTCTATGCGTGGCTGCCTGTGGAAATGCCGGCAGTTGGCAAGTCCGATTTGCTGCTGCTGCTGCTGGTGCAGGGGGCGGTTTTCTGGTGGGTGGGCCTGTATCGCGGGCTGTGGCGCTTTGCCAGCAAGCCGGATCTGCACAACATTCTCAAGGCGACCCTGCTGGGCACGCTGCTGGCGATGCCGTTGCTGTATGTCCACAGCGGGCTTTCGACGCTGCCCTACACGGCAATCGCGGTCTATCCGGTGTTGCTGGGTGCATTGCTGGGCTTGCCGCGGTTTCTGTATCGAACCTGGAAGGATTATCAGGAAAGTCCGCGCCATCAGGAACATGCCATCAAGGTATTGATTCTGGGGGCGGGAGCGGCGGCGAACGGCTTGCTGAAGAGCATGCTGGACAATTCGCAGTTCGTGGCGGTTGGTGTGCTGGATGACAATCCCGCCTTGAAAAATCGGGAAATTCAGGGGATCCCGGTACTCGGGCGGCTGGACGACGTGGTGGATGTGGCGCGGGCAACGGCTTCGGAGGAGCTGCTGATCGCCATTCCCTCGCTGGAAGGCGATGCTCTCCAGCGCGTTCTGAAGCTGTGCGAGGCAACCGGCTTGCCGTTTCGCACGCTGGACAAGACCTTGCGCGAAAATGGACGTGTTCCGACGCTTGCCGATTTGCGCGAGGTCGACATCGCGGATTTGCTCGGTCGCCCGCCGGTTGCCTTGGACAAGGCGGCCATCGGGGAGTGGCTCGGCGGGCGCTATGTCATGGTGACCGGTGCCGGTGGCTCGATTGGTGCCGAGCTGTGCCAGCAATGTGCTGCACTGGGGGCCGGTGGCATTATCCTGCTGGAGCAAAGCGAGCTGGCCTTGTTGCAGATTCAGCAGCGTCTTGAGCAAGCGTTTCCGGCGCTGTCGATCATCCCGGTGCTTGGCAACTGCGGCAATGCGGCTGTGGTGCGCCATGCGCTGCGCAAGGCACCGGTACATGCCATATTTCATGCAGCAGCCTACAAGCATGTGCCTTTGCTGGAAGGACAGCTGCGCGAGGCGCTTCGCAACAATGCTTTGGCCACCTGGACTGTGGCGCGTGAAGCGGCCGCGGCCCGGGTGTCGAGCTTCGTGTTGATTTCCACCGACAAGGCGGTCAATCCGATCAACGTGCTCGGCGCCAGCAAGCGGCTGGCCGAACTGGTCTGCCAGCACGAGGCCAGTCTGTGCGATACCGACTTCGTCACCGTACGCTTTGGCAATGTGCTGGACTCGGCCGGCAGCGTGGTGCCGATTTTCCGTGAGCAAATCCGCAAGGGCGGGCCGGTGACGGTCACGCACCCGGACGTGACTCGCTACTTCATGACCATTCCCGAAGCCTGTCAGCTGATCCTGCAGGCCGCTGCGATGGGCGGGCACCACGCGATCTATACCCTGGACATGGGGGCGCCGGTTTTGATCCAGCATCTGGCCGAGCAGTTGATTCGGCTGGCCGGCAAGCGCCCGCATCAGGATATCGCCATCGTCCACTCGGGATTGCGCCCTGGCGAGAAGTTGCACGAAGCCTTGTATCACGAGGATGAGAAACGTCACCAAGGAACGGCACATCCGAAAATCATGCGCCGTCGCGTGCGCGAGAATGCGGCTGATGGCCTGGATGTGCTGTTGCCGCAACTCAACACCGTTGTTGACTGCTACGATGAGCCGGCAATGGCGCAGCTGCTGCAAACGGCCGTGCCGGAGTTTGCATCGACAACCCTTTCCACCATGGCAGAGACGGCACCCGAGACGGTGTCCTGAGTGCGTGCCAGCAAGCAGGAGATGAAAAATGCACAAACGGATTCGCAAAGCGGTATTCCCGGTGGCCGGACTCGGTACCCGCTTCTTGCCCGCCACCAAGACCGTGCCGAAGGAAATGTTGCCGGTGGTGGACAAGCCGCTCATCCAGTACGCCGTGGATGAAGCGGTGGACGCCGGATGCGACACCCTGATTTTCGTGACCAACCGCTACAAGCACGCTGTGGCCGACTATTTCGACAAGGCCTATGAGCTGGAAGACCGGCTGCAAAAGGCTGGCAAAGCAACTCAATTGCAGGCGGTGCAGAACGTGCTGCCCAAGGGGGTGCGGGCGATTTTCGTCACCCAACCCGAGGCGCTCGGCCTTGGACATGCGGTCTTGTGTGCGAAGGAAGTGGTCGGTGATGAGCCGTTTGCCGTGCTGTTGCCGGACGACCTTATTTGGAGCCGGGGTGATAGTGCGCTGCGGCAAATGGCCCAACATGCCGGTCAGACCGGCGGCAGCGTGATCGCGGTGCAGGATGTGCCGCACGAGAAGACCAGCAGTTACGGCATTGTCGATGCGCCGGATTTCAGCGAGCGGGCGGGGCGGATTCGCGCCATCGTGGAAAAGCCCAAGCCCGAGCATGCCCCGAGCAATCTGGCCGTGGTGGGGCGCTACATCCTGAGCCCGCGAATCTTCGACTTCCTGGCTCGTACCCGGGAGGGAGCCGGTGGAGAAATCCAGTTGACCGATGCCATCGCCCAATTGCTCGAACGCGAGCAGGTGGACGCCTTCCGCTTCCACGGTACCCGCTTTGATTGCGGCACGCATCTGGGATTGATCGAGGCCACCGTGCGCTATGCGCTTGACCATGAAACATTGAGCCAGGATGCCCGCCAGACACTGCAAGCGGCGCTGGACGAGCTTGGTGTCGTCGAAGTGTGAATATCTGCCTGCGGAGTGATTTGTGAGAACCCTGTTTCTGAAATCGACATCATCGACACTGCTGTTGGCACTTGCCGCGTGCAGCAATGGGCAGTCACCCGAAGCGCGCACCGCAGCTGCGGAAGCTGCCGCTGATGCGGCAGTGGCGGCTGCTCGTAGCGAGATGGTGGCCAACCAGAGCGAGGCGGTGGATGCCTTCATGGCGGCCATCGCCAGCCACTGCGGCAAGGCGTATGAGGGGCGTATCATCGCCAATGAGCCGAAGCCGACTACCCCCGATGCTTTTGAGGGCAAGCGTCTGGTGATGCACGTGCGCGGTTGCGACAAGCCTGCCGAGCGTCTGGAGATTCCGTTCCATGTCGGAGACGATCATTCGCGCACCTGGATTCTGACACGTCTGCCCGAGGGGCTGCGCCTCAAGCATGATCACCGGCATCAGGATGGCAGTCCCGACCCGATGACGATGTATGGTGGCGACAGCAAGGATGCCGGCACTCAGACTCGGCAGACCTTTCCAGTGGATGCCGAGTCGGTGGCGATGTTCGAGAAGGGCGGGCTGAACGCCTCGGTGGAAAATACCTGGGCGATGGAAATCCATCCGCAGACCTTCGTCTACGAGCTCTCGCGCCCCAATGGCCGGATGTTCAAGGTGGAGTTCGATCTGAGCCGCCCGGTGGCGTTGCCGCCGGTGCCGTGGGGCTGGCAATGAATGCCGGGCAAGAAGGCAAGAGCGTCCTGCCGCAACCATCACGTACTTTGCCCGGCGGATGCCCGGGTTCGATCAATCAGAGGCTTTCAATATGACACTTCCCTTGAGTAATGAAATCGCGCTGGTGACGGGCGCTTCGCGTGGCATTGGTGCGGCGATTGCCGATACGCTGGCCGCGCGTGGTGCCAAGGTGATCGGTACGGCCACCAGCGAATCCGGCGCCGCGGCCATCGGTGCGCGACTGGCGGCGCACGGCGGTGAAGGCCGGGTGTTGAACGTCAATGAGTCCGGTGCCATCGAAGCCCTGATCGAGGCCATCCAGAAAGCACATGGCGGGCTGTCCATTCTGGTCAACAATGCCGGCATCACCCGCGACAATCTGCTGATGCGGATGAAGGACGAGGACTGGCAGGCCATTCTCGACACGAATCTCACCAGCGTGTACCGCGCCAGCAAGGCGGTAATGCGCGGCATGATGAAGGCGCGCCATGGCCGCATCATCAACATCGCTTCGGTGATCGGGGTGACGGGCAATGCCGGGCAGGCCAATTACGCCGCGGCCAAGGCCGGCATCATCGCGTTCTCCAAGTCGTTGGCGAAGGAAGTCGGCAGCCGCGGCATCACCGTCAACGTGGTGGCACCGGGATTCATCGCCACCGACATGACCGCCGACTTGCCCGAAGATGCCAAGGCGCAGATGCAGCAGCAGATTGCGCTGGGGCGCTTGGGCGAGCCGGCCGACATTGCCAATGCCGTGGCGTTTCTGGCAGGCCCGGATGCGGCCTACATCACCGGCGAAACCCTGCACGTCAACGGCGGCATGTACATGCCCTGATCGGGCAAAAGACGGCGCCGGTGGCGGGTTTGCGATTGTGTGAAGCCGCTTCGCCACCGGCGGCGGGTTTGTGCATTAAACTACCCACCTTGTTTCACTGAACCAATCCCCCGGAGGGGTCACAAATGAGCAATATCGAAGAGCGCGTCAAGAAGATCGTGGTTGAGCAGCTGGGCGTCAAGGAAGAAGACGTCAACAACAATTCGTCCTTCGTCGACGACCTGGGTGCCGACTCGCTGGATACCGTCGAGCTGGTGATGGCGCTGGAAGAAGAATTCGAGTGCGAGATCCCGGACGAAGAAGCCGAGAAGATCACCACCGTGCAGCAGGCCATCGATTACGTGAAGGCCAACGCCAAGTAATCCCGGCGTTTCAGGTTGTCAGCAGGGGGCCGCGTTTGCGGCCTCCTGCATGTTGGGCAGCCCTTGTTCCCTCTTGCATCTCGGAGTCCGTATGTCCACTCGTCGCGTCGTCATTACCGGTCTTGGCATTCTCTCGCCCCTGGGCAATGACCTGGCCAGCAACTGGGCGGCCATCAAGGCCGGCCGTTCCGGTATCGGCCCCATCACCCATTTCGATGCTTCGGCATTTGCCACCCGGATTGCCGGTGAAGTGCGGGATTTCGATCCGGCCAGCTTCATCGCCGCCAAGGAAGTGAAGAAGATGGACCCGTTCGTCCATTACGGCGTTTCGGCCGGGCTGATGGCGATTGCCGATGCCGGGCTGGAAATCGACGGCGAGGCGGCCGAGCGCATTGGCGTCGCCATCGGTGCGGGCATCGGCGGGCTTTCCGGCATCGAGGACACCACCCTGAAGCTGGCCGCCGGCGGCCCGCGCAAGGTGTCGCCCTTCTACATTCCGAGCACCATCGTCAACATGGTGTCCGGCCAGCTTTCCATCATGACCGGTGCCAAGGGGCCGAACATCGCGGCGGTCACCGCCTGCACCACGGCCACCCACAACATTGGCCTAGCCTATCGGATGATCCAGTATGGCGATGCCGATGCGATGATCTGCGGCGGTGCCGAATACGCCACCACGCCGACCGCGGTCGGCGGTTTCTGCGCGATGAAGGCGATGTCCACCCGCAACGATGCGCCGGAACAAGCCTCGCGTCCCTGGGATGTCGAGCGTGACGGTTTCGTGATGGGCGATGGCGCCGGGGTGCTGGTGATCGAGGAATACGAGCGCGCCAAGGCACGCGGGGCACGCATTTATGCGGAAATCGTCGGCTTCGGCATGAGCGGCGATGCCTTCCACATGACTGCACCGAGCGAAAGCGGCGAAGGCGCTGCACGCTGCATGATCAATGCCCTGCGCGATGCACGTCTGAATGCCGATGCGGTTGGCTACATCAATGCCCACGGCACTTCCACCCCGGCCGGCGATCTGGCCGAAACGCTGGCGGTCAAATCGGTGCTGGGTGATGCCGCGCGCCGGGTGATGGTCAGCTCGACCAAGTCGATGACCGGGCATCTGCTCGGTGCGGCCGGTGGCATCGAGGCGGTATATTCGGCGATGGCGCTGCATGACGGGGTGATTCCGCCGACCATCAATCTCGATAATCCCTCCGAGGGCTGCGACCTGGACTACGTGCCGCACACTGCGCGTGCGCATCAGGTGGAGGTGGCGATGTCCAACTCGTTCGGCTTCGGCGGCACCAACGGCACCCTGGTATTCAAGCGGGTGTGAGCGTGAGCGCTGCCCTGATTGACGGCATCCGGCAATTGCTGGATGCCCCCGCGCCGCACTTCATTGATACCGCCAGTGCCGGCGGCCACGTTACCGAGCTGTTGGCCGAGGCTTGGCCGCCGGCCGATCCGGCCGCGCTGGCTCGGCTGGAGGCGGCGCTTGCCGGCAGTGCCGACAGCCTGCTGGCGCTGTATCGGCACTGGGATGGTCTGCGCCTTTTTGCCGATGTGCGCGATGTCGAGCAGTGCTTCTTCTTCGTGCCGATTGCGCAAATGGCAGCGGAGAAGGCCGGGTTGGAGGCCTGGATGCGGCTGGGCGAGGAAGGCGCCCCGGATTACCAAGAAGACGGCAGCCTTGCCCGCGGCGATTTGAACTTCTACGGCCTGCCGGATTGGTGGCCGAGCGCCGTGGTGTTTGCCGGTTTCGGCTATGCGCCGGAGCGGTTTTTTCTCGCTACCCAGGGCCCGTATCGCGGCGTGGTGTTCAGCCACGAACACGATGGCGGTTACAGCCGCATGGTGGCGCGCGATGCCGATGCCTTGCTGGCGCAGATCGGGCAGGACCCGGCCGGCTTCATGCGCAGCCATTACGGCGTGAGCTATCACGACGTGGCCGAATACCGGGCAGGTTGAACATGCCGGTGCAGGTCGAGGCACTGGATGCGGCGCTGGATTTTGCCGCCTTGCGCCGGCTCGACGCCCGGCGTTACCCGTTGCTGCTTCTCTCTGCCGCCACGGCGCTGGCACCTTCGGCGCGCAAGCACGCGCGCTGGGACATGCTGCTGATCGGCGATGGCAGTGGGCTGGTTTGCCATGCCGATGGGCGTTTGCGCGATATGCAGGGCAGGGCGCTGGCCGGTGGGTTTTTGCAGGCGCTGGATGCCGCCTGGCAGGCGCAGCGTGTCCCGCGTGCACAAACGGGGCTGCCCTTTGGTGGCGGCTGGGCGCTGTTTCTGGCGTATGAAATGGCGGCGGAAATCGAGCCGCGGCTGCATTTGCCTGCCGCGGCCGGTGCGCTGCCGCAGGCCATGGCACTGCGCTGCCCGGCGGCGATTGTGCGCGATCATCACGATGGCCGCGTACAACTTGTCTACGAGTCGGGGGCTGAAGCTCTGCGCGATGCGGTGCTGGCCGATATCGCGCGCTTGCCCGCGTTGCCGCTGCTGCCGGCATGGCAGCCACCGCTGGCCGTGCGGGAAGAGGCGGCGGTGCACTTCATCAGCGGCGTGCACAAGGTGCAGGCGTATCTGGCGGCCGGGGACGTGTTTCAGGTCAATCTCTCGCGCGGCTGGCAGGCGGATTTCGCCGCGCCCCTCGATGCGGCTGCCTTGCAGCAACAATTGAATGCGGCCAATCCGGCGCCATTTTCCGGCGTGTTTGCCCAGCCCGGTTGGGCCGTGGTCAGCGCCTCGCCCGAGCGGTTGGTGTCGCGGCGCGGGCAGCAGATCGAAACCCGGCCGATTGCCGGCACCCGGCCACGCCTGCCGGGCGAGGATGAAGAAGCCCGCATCCGCGAGCTGATCGGCCATCCCAAGGAACAGGCCGAGCACATCATGCTGGTGGATCTGGAGCGCAACGACCTTGGCCGGGTATGCCGGGGCGGCACGGTGGTGGTGGACGAGCTGATGGCCGTGGAAAGCTATGCCCACGTACATCACATCGTCAGCAACGTGCGCGGCGAGCTGTTGCCGGAGAAAAGCCCGATGGATGTGCTGCGGGCGGTGTTTCCCGGCGGCACCATCACCGGCGCGCCGAAAGTGCGCTGCATGGAAATCATCGCCGAACTCGAAGGTGTCGGCCGCGGTGCCTATACCGGGGCGATGGGCTGGCTTGGGCGCGATGGCGACATGGATCTCAACATCCTCATTCGCAGCGCCGAGCTGGAAGGCGCATGCCTGCGCTTTCGCACCGGCGCCGGCATCGTGGTCGATTCGGAGGCGGAAAAGGAATTGGCCGAAACCCGCGCCAAGGCGCGTGGCATGTTGCGTGCGCTGGGCGTTGGCGAATGAGCTGGCGCCTGTACCAAGGGGCGATGCCGCTGGCGGCGATTCCCGCGGACGAGCGCGGCCTGCATTACGGCGAATCTCTGTTTGAAACCTTGCGTGCCGAGCGCGGCTGCTTGCCGTGGTGGGCGTCGCATTGGGCGCGATTGGCACGGGGCGCGGCTCGGCTCGGTTTGCCCTTGCCTGCTGAAGAGCAGGTCAAGGCCGAGGCATTGGCGCTTCTGGCCGGGCAAAGTGCGGTGCTGAAGCTGCGCTTGTCGCGCCGGGGCGGGCGTGGCTATGCCGCTCCGGCCGATGCCGAGCCGTTGTGGATGCTGTCCCTGCATCCCTTGCCGGCGCCGCAGGCGGCGCTCGAACTGCACTGGTGCCAAATCCGCCTTGCCTGCCAACCCCGGCTGGCCGGTCTCAAGCATGGCAATCGGCTGGAGCAGATTCTGGCGCGGCAGGAGGCAGTGGCGGCCGGTGCCGATGAAGGGCTGCTGTGCGATATGCAGGGGCAGGTCATCAGCGCCACCAGTGCCAATCTTTTCATCCTCGAAAACGGCCAGTGGCATACCCCGGCGGTGGACGAGGCGGGGGTGGCCGGGGTGTGCCGTGCGCATCTTCTGGCCGCAAGCGACGCCCGCGTGGGGCGGATCGTGCCGGCACGGGTGGAAAATGCCGAGGCGGTTTTTCTCTGCAATGCGGTGCGCGGTATCCTGCCGGTGGCCGCTCTTGGCGCGCGCCATTGGCCCGGGATTCATCCGGCCATCGCCAAGCTCGGGCAGCACCTGCATGGCCTCAATCCGGGCTTTGCCTCATTCAAGGAGCCGTTGTGAAAAAGACAGGTTGCCGCCGCGTTTTCGGCGGACTCATCACCCTGATGCTGCTGGCCGGGCTGCTGCTTGCGGCCGGTGCGTGGCGGCTGCATCGGCTGGCGCACACGCCGCTGGCCGGGCTGGATGCCGATGCGCATCTGCTGGTGGCGCGCGGGGACTCCTTCAACACCGTCATCCACAAGCTGCGTGCCGCGGGCGTGCAGGCCGGCCATCCGCTGGAATGGCGCCTCTTGGCGCGCTACAGCGGTGCGGCCGGGCGCATCAAGGCCGGGGAATACGCCCTGAAGCCCGGCATCACCCCGCTGCGGCTTCTTGAAGACATGCGCGATGGCAAAGTGGTGAATTACCGCTTCACGCTGGTGGAGGGCTGGACATTCCGCGATGTGCGCCGCGCCCTTGCCCGTGCGCCGCATCTTGCCCAAGAGAGCGCCGAGCTGAGCGATGCCGAGCTGATGGCGGCCATCGGCAAGCCCGGCGAGCATCCCGAAGGCCGCTTTCTGCCCGAAACCTACCAATATCACCGCGGCGAAAGTGATTTGACGCTTCTGCACCGAGCCTATGCGGCGATGGAGACCTTGCTGGCCGATGTCTGGCAGACGCGCGATCCGGCGCTGCCGCTGAAAACCCCGTACGAACTCTTGACGCTGGCCTCGATCGTCGAGAAGGAAACCGGCATCGCCGACGAGCGGGCGCAGATTGCCGGCGTGTTTGCCCGTCGCCTTGCCATCGGCATGCGTCTGGAAACCGACCCGACCATCATCTATGGCCTTGGCGACGCCTGGAACGGCAAGTTCACCTGGGCGCATCTGCGTACCGATGGCCCCTACAACACCCGTACCCGCGCCGGACTGCCGCCGACTCCGATTGCCATGCCCGGTCGCGCCGCACTGCGTGCCAGCGCCCATCCGGCCGAAGGCGATGCCCTGTTCTTCGTTGCCATCGGCGATGGCTCCGGGCGCAGCCGCTTTGCCCGTACCTATCCCGAACACCAGCGCAACGTCGCGGCCTATCTGGCCAACCGGCGCAATGCGAATGCCGGCGAGCCGGTACGTGGCACGGCGCCGCCGGAGGCACTGGAAAAACAGGAAACGCAACCATGAGCGCATTGCCGCAGCATCCGCGCTTCATCAGCATCGAGGGCGGCGAGGGCGCGGGCAAAAGCACCGTCATCAATGCCTTGCGCCATGCCCTTGAAGCACGCGGGGAAACGGTCGTCCTGAGCCGCGAGCCGGGTGGCACCGCGCTTGCCGAAGATATCCGCCAATTGCTGCTCAGCCCGCGCGAGGAGCCGCTGCTGCCGACAACCGAGCTGTTGCTGATGTTTGCCGCCCGCGCCCAGCATGTGGCCTGCCGCATCCGCCCGGCACTGGCTGCCGGCCACTGGGTGCTGTGCGACCGTTTCACCGATTCGAGCTATGCCTATCAGGGCGGTGGCCGCGGTGTGGAGGCGGAATTGATTGCAAGGCTTGAGCGCGAAGTCGTCGGCCTCGTGCCGGGGCTGACCCTGCTGCTGGATGTCGATACCGCCACCGGCCTTGCCCGCACCCGCGAGCGCGGCGGCAGCCCCGACCGCATCGAGCGCGAGAGCGAGGCTTTCTTCGCCCGCGTGCGTGCCGCCTTCCTCGCCCGCGCCAAGGCCGATCCGGAGCGCTTTCGCCTCATCGACGCCAGCCAAAATAAGGAAGCGGTCGCTCGCGCCGCCGTTGCCATTCTCGATACCTACGTTTGACGTTGACGAGTTGAAGGCGTGCCGCATTCGCACATGCCGGCAATGAGGAAGCAGCGGTCAGCCATGCTTCGGCCAGACGCGGAATGCGGTTTCATCTTGGCACCCCGTGTTCTGTCGCCTTGCCGACGGCTTATCATGGCGCGGTGATGAATTCCTCTTTTTCTGCCCGACGTGGTGTGCTTTCACTGGTGCCGCCCCATGCCTCGCCCGGCATGGCCGATGATGGCGATGCCATGCACTTTTGTTCCACCTGCGCGTTTTCCGCCGCCTGTCTTGCCGAAGGCTACGAGAAGGCGCGCCTGCGCGATCTGCACGTGCTGGTCGATCATGTCGGCCCGTACCCGGAAGGGACGCTGCTGTTCCGCGAGGGCGAGCCGTTCAATGCGATTGCCGCGGTGCGGGCAGGCATGGTCAAGACCTTCGTCATCGACAGCCAGGGGCGGGAGAAAGTGCTGGGCTTTCATCTGCCCGGCGAGGTGATTGGCCTGGACGGTATCCACAACGACCGTTATCCCTGCAATGCGGTGGCGCTCGATACGGTGATGCTGTGCAATTTCGCTTTCCCGCAGATGGCCGTG
>JBHADJ010000016.1:0-13659 GCA_041855065.1 Lysobacter sp. | reverse complement strand
GTGTGCGGATGCGGTACATGTGTGCGATACCGGCATCGGCATGGATGCGCAGACACTGGCGCGGGTTTTCGAGCCATTCTGGCGGGCGGATATTTCCGATTACCATGCCAAGGGCATGGGCCTGACGCTGGCGCGCCGTCTGGCCGAGCGTTTTGGCTGGGAAATCGTCCTGACAAGCGCGCCGGGCGAAGGCACCACCGCCAGCCTGTATTTTCAAACGCGCGTCAACCCGTAACCCGCTGGCGCGTTCTCCCCCTTTCAAGCCCGCCGCCCAACCCAAGGTCAGCCGATGTCGAGCCCAAACAAAGCCGTGCCGCGCAAGCGCAAATCCCTTCTTGTCCCTGCTCTGGTCGGCGCCGTTGTGCTGGCGGCTGGCGGCGGATGGTGGTGGAAGCAGAAACAGGCCGCCAATGCCGAGGGGCAGTGGCGTACCGCCACGATCGAGTCGGGCGACATTCGCGTGGCGATTTCCGCCACCGGCACGCTCTCGGCCATTTCCACCGTCACCGTGGGCAGCCAGATTTCCGGTCAGGTCACCGAGGTGTTGGTCGATTACAACAGCCCGGTGAAAAAGGGCGATGTGTTGGCGCGCATTGATCCGAGCACCTATCAGGCGCAGATTGCCCAAGGCTCGGCGGCGATTGCCAGTGCCACCGCTTCGCTGGCGCAGGCCGAGGCCACCTTCCGCAATGCCGAAGCCGATTACCGGCGCAAGAACGAGCTGGTCGGGCAGCAACTGGTTTCGCGCAGTGATGCCGATGCCGCCCGCGCGACGATGGAACAGGCCAGGGCACAGATCAATGTGGCGCGGGCGCAAATCCGCCAGCAGACGGCCAGCACCCAGACCACGCGCCTGAACCTTGACCGCACCGTGATCCGCTCGCCGGTGGACGGCGTGGTCTTGACCCGGCAGATCGAACCCGGCCAGACGGTGGCCGCCAGCCTGCAAGCGCCGGAGCTGTTCACCATCGCCGAAGACCTTTCCAAGATGAAGATCGAGCTGTCGGTGGACGAGTCGGACATCGGCCAGGTCAAGTCCGGACAGGGCGTGAGCTTCACCGTCGATGCCTTCCCCAATCGCCAGTTCCGCGGTGTGGTCGATCAGGTGCGCCTGTCGGCCACCACCAGCAACAACGTGGTGACCTATCCGGTGGTGGTGACGGTGGACAACAGCGACGGCATCCTGCTGCCGGGGTTGACGGTGAACGCCGAAATCGAAGTCAGCAAGCGTGAAGGCGTGCTGAAGGTGGCCAATGCCGCGTTGCGCTACAAGCCGAGCGAGGCGCAGCAGCAGGCGATGGGCACGGGCGAAGCGCCGCCGCGCGGCAGCATCAGCGATGCCCTGACCCCGATTGCCGCGGGCCTCAAGCTCGAAGCCGGCCAGCAGGCTGCGTTTGACGAAGCCCTGGCGGCGATGAAAGCGCGCGAGGCCGAACGACGTGCCGCCAACACCGGCAGCACAGGCGGGCCGCCGCCGGGCATGATGGGGGCAGGCAACAATGCCAATGCCGCCGCCATGCAGGCGCAGATGCGCCAGCGCATGCGCGAGCGTTTCCGCGAGCAGTTCGCCGCCTTCCGCGAGACCTTGAACGAAGCCCAGCGCAGCCAGTGGGACAGCGAGGTGGATACCCTCATCAATGCCACCCGCACGGCGATCTATCTCTTGGTGGATGGCCAGCCGCGCCGGGTGATGGCGCGGGTTGGCGCTTCGGATGGCAACAGCACGGAAATCAGTGGCGATTTCAAGGCCGGCGATGAGGTCATTACCGGCGAGCGCTCGGCTTCGGCGGCTGCCAGCCAATGAGTACGCCGGTCATCGAAACCCGCGCGTTGCGCAAGGTCTATGCCGAGGGCAGCGAGGCCGAGGTGGTGGCACTGGTCGGGGTGGATCTGACCATCCAGCCGGGCGAGTTCGTCGCCATCATGGGGCCTTCGGGCTCGGGCAAGTCCACCTTGATGAACCTCCTGGGCTGTCTTGATACGCCCAGCAGCGGGCAATATCTGTGCGACGGCGTGGATGTGGCAACGCTCGATGCCGAGCAGCTCGCCACCTTGCGCCGGGAAAAAATCGGCTTCGTCTTTCAGGGCTTTCACCTGCTCTCGCGCATGAGTGCACTGGAGAACGTGGCGATGCCGCTCGGCTATGCGCGGGTGCCCAAATCGGTTCGGCTGGAAAAGGCACAGGCGGCTCTGACCGCTGTCGGCCTTGGCGAGCGTGGCCATCATCGCCCGAATGAACTCTCCGGCGGGCAGCAGCAGCGCGTGGCGATTGCCCGCGCCCTGATCAACCAGCCGCCGATCCTGATGGCCGACGAGCCGACCGGCGCGCTCGACAGCAAGACCGGCGAGGAAATCCTTGCCCTGTTCAAGCAATTGCGCGATGCCGGGCATACCGTGGTGCTGATTACCCACGATGCGGAAGTGGCCGAACATGCCGACCGCATCTTCGTGATGCGCGACGGCGAGCTGTATGCCGCCGAGAATGCCCATACCGCGCTTTCCATTCCCCCGCCTGCGGGAGCCGCACGATGACTTGGCTCGATATTTTCCGTACCGCCTTCCATGCCCTGCGCGGCAACTGGATGCGCAGCGCGCTGACCTCGCTCGGGGTCATCATCGGCATTGCCGCGGTGATCGTGATGGTGTCGGTCGGGCAGGGTACCCAGCGCGAAATCGACAAACTGGTTTCCGGGCTGGGCTCGCAGCGGCTGGAAGTGTTTCCCGGCGCCAGCCGCACGCCGGGCGGTGGCGCGCGCGGCAGCTCGTCGAGTTTTTTCACCCTGACGCAGGGCGATGTCGAGGCGATCCGCGAGGAAATCCCCGAAGTGCAATACGTCACCGGCGTCTTGCGCGGCAGCACCCAGGTGGTATTTGCCGAAAACAATGCCTCGACCAGCTGGCAGGGCGTGCAGGCGGACTTCTTTGCCATCAACAACTGGGAAGTGGCGCAGGGCAGCCTGTTCGAGAGCAGCGACTACGGCGGCAATTCGCGCAACGTGGTGATCGGTGAAACCGTGCGCCGCACCCTGTTCGGCGAGGATTCGGGCATCGGCGAAACCATCCGCCTTGGCCGCTCCACCTTCACCGTGGTGGCGACGCTGGCGGCCAAGGGGCCCGGCGGCTTCGGCCAGGATCAGGATGATGTGGTGATGGTGCCGCTGGAAACCGCCCGACGCCGCCTGATGGGCGGGATGAGCCTGCCGCCCGGTGCGGTGATGCAGATCGCCCTGACCGTGGCCGATGCCCGCGATCTGGCCTATGTGCAGGGCGAGATCGAATCGCTGCTGCGCCAGCGCCACAACATCCGCCCCGGTGCCGAAGACGATTTCAACGTGCGCAACATCAGCCAGATCGTCGCCACCCGCAATGCCACCACCAGCATGATGTCGAAGATGCTGGGCGCGGTGGCCGGCATTTGTCTGGTGGTCGGCGGCATCGGCATCATGAACATCATGCTGGTTTCGGTGACCGAGCGCATTCGCGAAATCGGCCTGCGCATGGCCGTCGGCGCCGGGCCTTCGGATGTGCGCCGCCAGTTCATGATGGAGGCGCTGCTCATTTCCATGATCGGCGGCATCATCGGCATCCTGATCGGCGTTGCCGGCGCGCTTCTGGTCGGCAAGTTCAGCGACCTCTCCATTGCCCTGAACGCCAAGGTGGTCGGCCTGGCCGCCGCCTTCTCGATCATCACCGGCCTCTTCTTCGGTTATTACCCGGCGCGCAAGGCCTCGCTGCTCGACCCGATCGAGGCGCTGCGGCAGCAGTGAGTGTGTATGGCGCACCGCTGAAAATTCATTGCCAGGCCTTGGGGATGGCAGTGCTCGTCATCAGTGCATGAATGCTCGAACGCCCCTACCTGCCGGGAAGGGGCTCCAGCTCTGAGTAGTACCGGTATGTCGAGACAGCCACTGCCAACTTGCCCATGCTATCCAACCAGTGGATGGATCGAACCAGGGCTCGACAGGTATTTTCCAATGCCGCTCGCAAGGCCAGCATCGATGCGTCGCGGCCCCACCGCATCGCTAACCGCACGTGCAGGGTGATTTGGCTTTTGGCAAGCGGGTTGGCTTTCGGAGTGGCAATGGAAGTTTGCTCTGCCAATCACTTTCAGCTAAATGGCTGGAAACAGATCGCAGTTGGCAAGTGGCATCTCGCTTTGGGGCTGAGCCAAATGCACCTTGCTGTCGCGGGCAATACCGCTATGCGCGGCTGAAGTCGAATGCCAGAACATCAGCAATGTGCGGGGTATCGAGCATCGCCATCAGCAGGCGGTCGACGCCCAGTGCAACGCCGGCACAGTCGGGCAGGCCGTGGGCGAGGGCAGCTAGCAAATGCTCATCCAGTGGCGGGGCGCTGCCATCGCGTTGTTGGCGCATGGCAATGTCGCGCTCGAAGCGTTGACGCTGCTCGTTGGCATCGGCCAACTCGTGATAGCCATTGGCAAGCTCAAGCGGGCCGAGATACAGCTCGAATCGTTCGGCCACAGGATGGCCGTCGCCGTCATCGCGCAGGCGCGCCAATGCGGCCTGGCTAGCGGGATAGTCATGCAGTACGGTGATGGTGTCCTTGTCGAAGTCGGGCTGAATATGGTGGGTCATCAAAAGATCCAGCCAGTCATCACGGCTCAATCCGTCGGCAAACACGTGCACATCGCCCATGGCTGCCTGCAGGATTTCCAGCGGAGCATCGAACGGATCCAGCCCCAGTGCATCCTGATACAACTGGCGATAGGTGACGCGTCGTATCGTGTCGGCAATGCGTGAAGTCAGTGCCAGTGCCATCTGTACCAAGGCGATGGTTTCCTCCATCAATTGATGGTGATCCCAGCCGAGGCGATACCACTCCAACAGGGTGAATTCGGGGTTGTGCCGCCCGCCCGCCTCGCCATCGCGAAATACACGGGCAAGCTCGTAACAATCGCCGAACCCGGCAGCCAGAAGCCGCTTCAGTGGATACTCCGGCGAGGTGCGCAGCCAGCGCGTGCGCGGGGCACCGTCGGTACGACCGGAAAATTGCAGGTGAAAAGGTGCGATGTGGATATCACTTACCCCGGCCAGTGATAGCACGGGGGTTTCCACTTCCAGGACATTTCGGGCATGGAAGAACTCACGGATTTGCCGGTTGAGTTGCGCACGCAGATGAAGATGGGCAAACGGTGCGCTGTTGCGCCAGTGGTCATGACTCATGTGACAGGCTCCTGCTCGGCCAGGAATGCCAGCAGGGTGGCTTCGTCCCAGATTTCGATGCCCAGCGTTTCGGCCTTGGTCAATTTGCTGCCGGCTGCTTCGCCAGCAATGACCAGCGAGGTTTTTTTCGAGACGCTGCCACTGATTTTTGCCCCCAAGGCTTCAAGACGATGACCGGCCTCGTCGCGGCTCATGCTGGCAAGTCCCCCGGTCAGCACTACGGTTTTGCCACTCAACGGGCCATCATGGGCACGCTGCGGTACTTCTTCCGGCCAATGCACGCCATTTTCGCGCAGGGCGGTGATGACGTCGCGGTTATGGGGCTCGGCAAAAAAATGCACGATATGGGCCGCCACGATTGGGCCGATGTCCGGTACTTCACGCAGAGCCGCCTCATTGGCCGCCATCAGGGCGTCGAGGTTGCCGAAATGGCGTGCTAGCGTCTTGGCCGTGCTTTCGCCGACATCGGAAATGCCAAGTGCAAACAGCAGTCGCTCAAGCCGAGTGTCGCGGCTGCGGGCAATGGCGTTGATGAGATTGTGTGCCCATTTGTCAGCGACCTTGCCACCTTTCTGTACTGCTGCGCCATCGCGCGCGTCGGTGCGCTGCTTCATGTCGAGCAAGTCTTCCACGGTCAATCGATACAGGTCGGCAACACTGCGAACCTTGTCGAAAGCGACCAGATCCTCGGCAAAGCGCTCGCCGAGCCCCTCGATATCCATCGCTCGGCGGCTGGCAAAGTGATACAGCGCCTGCACGCGCTGTGCCGGGCAGAACAAACCACCGCTGCAGCGTGCCACCACTTCGCCGGCTTCGCGTTCAATGGCCGAGCCACAGACTGGGCACTGCACCGGCATCTGCCAAGGATGGCTGTCGGCTGGGCGCTCGCGTTCCACCACGCGCACCACTTCCGGAATCACGTCGCCGGCACGGCGGATGATGACGGTATCGCCGACACGCACGTCCAGGCGGGCAATCTGGTCGGCATTGTGCAAGGTGGCGCGACTGACCGTGACGCCTCCGACGGCGACCGGCTGCATCAGCACCCACGGCGTGACGGCACCGGTGCGACCGACATTGACTTCGATGGCGAGTACGCGGGTACTGGCTTCCTCGGCGGGAAATTTGTGTGCAATCGCCCAGCGCGGGGCGCGCGAAATGAAGCCCATGGCACGCTGTTGTTCCAGCCGGTCGAGTTTGTAGACCACGCCGTCGATGTCATACGGCAATGCGGCACGCGCCTCGCCGATGCGGCGGTAATAGGCCAGAAGACCTGCCAATCCCTGGGCAACATCCACATCACGGCTGACCGGCAGGCCGAACTGGCGCAGCCATGTCAGGATTTCCGAATGGCGGGCAGGCAGATCGCTGCCGGAGACTTCGCCCAGCGCATAGGCGAAAAACGCCAGTGGCCGTTGAGCGGTAATGGCCGGATCCAGTTGGCGCAGGCTGCCAGCTGCGCCATTGCGTGGATTTGCCAAGGTTTTCCAGCCGCGCTCGCGTGCCATGGCGTTGTAGCGCTCGAAATCCGCGCGCGGCATGATGACCTCGCCGCGCACTTCCAGAATGGCCGGAGGACTTCCATCGAGCCGCAGTGGAATGGTCTTGATGGTGCGCAAATTGGCGGTGACATCTTCGCCATGCATACCATCGCCGCGAGTGGCACCGCGCACCAGCGCCCCATTTTCATAGCGCAGACTGACCGCCAGCCCATCGAGCTTCGGCTCGACCGAAAACAGCGGTTCGGCATCACCGATTTCTCGGGCAATTCGGCTGACGAATTCACCGACTTCAGTGTCGGTAAATGCATTGGCGAGCGAGAGCATCGGCACCTGATGCGGCACACTGGCAAACTTGTCGGCCACCATGCCGGCAACGCGCTGAGTGGGGGAGTCGGGGCTGGATAGTTCGGGGTGGCGAGTCTCCAGCAATGCCAGCTCGCGCATCAGCGCGTCATACTCGGCATCGGTAATGTCCGGTGCATCCAGCATGTAATAACGGTGATCGGCATCGCGGATGCGGGCGATGAGTTCGGCGTACTGTTTTGCGGGGTTGGTCATGGCACAATTCTAGCCTTCTCCATCCGAGCTGATTGCATGAAGCGCCTGGCCCTTGTTGTTTCCTGTTGCCTGCTCCTGCCGGGGTGTTTTCCCACCGGCGATCAGCAGGAGGCGGTATTTGATGCAAATGCCGTTCCGCAGGTTCACAACCCGGGGGAGGAGAGAACCCAGTGGGGCGAGCAGGCACAAGTCGTGGGCACGGTGGATATCGATGGTTTGCCTGTTCTTAGCGCTGGACAAGCGGTCGAAGGCCTGTACGCAGACCTGCAGGAGGAAGCTGGTGAACTGTACAAGTTGTACCGCTACCGGGGGCAACCCGGCGAGTTGATCATGATCGAAATGCAGTCGAACGATTTTGACACCACCTTGACAGTAGGCTCGGGCTCGCCTTCGGTGGGGGAAGGGCGTTGTAATGGGTGTGTCCACAATGATGATGCAGGCTCGGGGACCAACAGCCGGCTGCGCTATTTCGTGCCCGATAGTGGTGATGTCTGGATTCGCGCCGGTGCTTTTGAAAGCGGCGGCAGTGGCCGCTATCGGCTGCATATATCAAGCTTGCCCAGACCGCCGGCGGCAAGCGAAATGAATTTGCAGGTGGGGGGGCAAGTCAGCCAGCAGCTTGGTGATAACTCACCCCTGGATGAAGAAATGCGCCCCTATCATTGGTGGCGTGTGCAGGGCAGTCCGGGGCAGCGGGTGGTCGTGCGCATGCAATCGGAAGATTTTGATGCGCTGTTGCAAGTCGGACACATGGCAAATGGGCGCTTTCATTTGCAAAACACAAATGACGACAGCGGCAGCAGCACCGATGCCCGACTTATCGTGACACTCGATGGTAATGGACAGGCGAGTGTGCGAGCGCTTTCATTCGATCCCGGCGGTACGGGGCGTTACACATTGATGGCGATGAACAGCAAAGGGCAATTGCAAACACCACCAACACGCATCGATGTGGGGACCACCGTGCGAGGTCGTCTTGAGAAAAGCGACCTTCTGAACGAAAAAGACGAAGAAGATGGATATTTCGACGTATACGCCATCAATGGAAGCCCTGGCCAGCGTATTACCGTGCAGTTGGAGTCGAGTGATTTCGATGCCTTACTGCGTTGGGGGATTTTTACGCAGAACGGATTCATTTTGGAAAATGAAGATGATGATGGCGGCGACGGTACCAATTCCCGCATGACCATCACGCTGGACAATCAAGGTGAAGGCCGACTGCTGGTGACGTCCATCGGCTATGCCGAAGGCGGTTATACCTTGCGAGTACATTGATACCCCTGAGGATTTTTGAGGGGCAGGCGGGCGCTGCTTGTGACGGGCTGGCAACGGCCTGTCGTGCGGGGAAATGGGGGACTTCTGTTGACGCGCTGCAATGAGCCACAGCGTTTATTGCCACAGCGCGCATGGATAAGGTCAGTATTGCGAAGATCTTGATCCCATTGCCGCCAGGGATGGGGGCTTATGGCAGGAATATTCTGAATATTTGTTAATTGTTTATTCACGAGTCTGGTGATAGTAATTGCCCTGTGCTGCAGCCCGAGGAGAGTGTTATGAGTACGATCGCGAGGATTGTTGTCAGGGGCACCCGGGATCCCAGGCGCTTTGCCGGTTTCTCTGGAGTAGGCGAGCTTAACGATTGGCTTGATTCGATGAATGGTGGTAGGCATGAGCCTGATACCAGCGAGGCGTCTATCGGAGAAACAGAGCCCTACTATGTTGCAGATTCTGATTTGAGAACACTGATTGCAAGCCCGGAGTTTCAAAAGCTGAACCGGGAGATGAAGGCAGCAGTGCTCAGTGATCCGGAATTGACCGAGGCATTTGCCAGCTTTATTAGAGATAGTGGGAGTTTTCGCATAAGAGCGTCTGACGAGCTACTTTATTTGCCGGGTGAAAGGGTAATTGTCGTCCCGGCGTGGGTTTTGAGCCCACCAAGCTTTCGATTGGGCGCAGCGTTTTTTTCTTTGGCGCATGAGATCTACCATAATAAATACCGGTTGGTATTGCCAGGGATTCCGGTGACACGTGAAGTGTGGGCGAAGAATGAATCCATAGCGACTTATGAGGCTTATTGGGTAACTGTCAGAGTTGGTCTCTCGATACAAAGTGGGCTTAGCATGGAGGCCTGGGCGGCAGTAAATATTGTAAGGGGTTCATCGGATAAGGAGGGTGCGCTAAGGAGACTTCAAGAGCACTATGAAGAAGTGTATAAGAGGAGATATGAAAGATGAATCTGGCATGTAATTTTTCATTTTTTATGATTTTTGCTTTTTTGGTGGGGTGCTCTGTTGTCAAGAATAAACCGGCTGAGCCGAAGGAAGGCACATTTCCAAGCTGGGAGGAGGTAACTTACGAGATAAAAAAAGCCAACTCAACAAGCATGCACTTTGAGCGTGGCAGTGCGACGCTTGGGCCTTTGTCTTTGCCGGGTATTCATAATGTAATTAGGTGGGCAAACAGGTATCCCGAGCATGTGTATCGTATCGCCGGGCATGCTGATAATTGCGGTACCGAAGAAGAGGATATGCGGCTTTCTTTTCAGCGTGCCCGTTTGGTGGAGCTGAAGCTGCTGGAGTTGGGCTTGCCGCCTGAGCGGATAGTGGAGGTGGTCTGGTATGGCCATAAGCGAATGCTTCTTGCGGATCCTGGGCATTGCGAACTGCCAATGAATGATAGGGTGGAGGTTGATCTTGTTTTTTGAGCTTGCGGCATCTCTTGCTGACCGAAACTTGTGGTGTTTGGTCTGGCAAGCCTCCCAGGCTTTTGAGGCGAGGATTTATTAATTCTTCAATGGTTCTAGCAGGAAAAATATCCGGGAGCTGATTAATGCAGAAGGTATCTTTTGGCGTAAAAAGCACGGGGGCAGTTTTATTGTTTGTATTGGTAGCTTTCCCCTCGTTGCTTGCAGCGGGTTCTCCTGAGCGGTAGGTTGGCTTGACAGGCGCGGCGGATAGCCATTTTGCTTGTAGTGAGGCTATGCGCCGGAATATGCATGCACAAGTGTCTTTTGTCCCCAAGACACTGGTGCTGACAGAGGAGGGGCGCTGTGCAATGCATCAGGCAATTCGTGGTTTGGTAAAAACCGTGCCAAGGGATATCAGGAGTGTCAATATTGTGGGTAATGCGGATGCTTGCTTGGGGGCGGAGGCCGATATGGCGTTATCGCGGCAACGGGCGCTGTTGGTAGAGCGCTGGTTATTGGAGGCAGGGGTGGCGCGTGAAAAAATAAAGCAAGTAACTTGGCTGGGGGATGCTCGTCCGAAAGCAAGGCCAACAGGGAGCTGCAGTGAACCTGTCAATGACTGGGTTGGGTTTGAAGAAATGGAGCTCTTTTGATCAGCCCTCGGTGGTGCTGTGTGTAAGCGTAATAAACAAAAACGCGCCGGAAAACCGGCGCGTTTTTGCGTCTAAGGCGGCGATCTGGCTTATTCGCCCAGCGTCAGCAGGCTGGCGTTGCCGCCAGCAGCGGTGGTGTTGATGGTGACGGTTTTTTCGGTGGCAAAGCGCGGCAGGTAGTGCGGGCCGCCGGCTTTGGGGCCGGTGCCGGAAAGGCCCTGTCCGCCGAAGGGTTGCACGCCGACCACGGCACCGATCTGGTTGCGGTTGACGTAGATGTTGCCGACTTTGGCGCGGCTGACGATGCGCTCGACGGTGGCGTCGATGCGCGAGTGGATGCCGAGGGTGAGACCGTAGCCGGTGGCGTTGATGGCATCGACCACGGCATCGAGGTCTTCGGCCTTCCAGCGCACCACATGCAGGGCGGGGCCGAACTTTTCTTCGGTGAGGCTCGCCATCGTGGGCAGTTCCCACGCCGCCGGGGCAAAGAAGGTGCCGTGCTGGGCGGTGTCGGCGTCGATGTTGGCGCGGGCGATGAGGCGGGCTTCGCGGCCCATGCGCTCGGCGTGGGCATCGAGAATGGCCTTGGCATCCTGGTCGATGACCGGGCCAACGTCGGTGGAGAGCTCGCCGGGGTTGCCGACCTTGAGTTCGGCCATCGCGCCGGCCAGCATCTGCACCACCTTGTCGGCGATGTCGTCCTGCACCAGCAGGATGCGTGCGGCCGAGCAGCGCTGGCCGGCCGAGGTGAAGGCGCTGCCGAGGGCGTCTTTCACCACTTGTTCGGGCAGCGAGGAGCTGTCGGCGATCATCGCGTTCTGGCCGCCGGTTTCGGCAATCAGGGTGGCGATCGGGCCGGCTTCGCGGCTTGCCAGGGCGCGGTTGATGTGGCGGGCGGTTTCGGTGGAGCCGGTGAAGCACACGCCGGCCACGCGCGCATCGCGGGTGAGGGCAGCGCCGACGGTGGCGCCGTCACCGGGCAGGTATTGCAGCACGTCGGCGGGAATGCCGGCTTCGTGCATCAGCTTCACGGCGGCGTAACCGATCAGGTTGGTTTGCTCGGCGGGTTTGGCAATCACGGTATTGCCGGCGGCAAGGGCGGCGGCAATCTGGCCGATGAAGATGGCGAGCGGGAAGTTCCACGGGCTGATGCACACGAACACGCCGCGCCCGGCCAGCTGCAGGGTGTTGCTCTCGCCGGTGGGCGAGGGCATGGCTTCGACGCTGAAGTGCTTGCGCGCTTCCAGGGCGTAATAACGCAGGAAGTCGACCGCTTCGCGCACTTCGGCCACGCCGTCGGCGAGGGTTTTGCCCGCTTCCTTGGTGCACATCGCCATGTACGGGGCAATGCGGGCTTCCAGAAGATCAGCAGCCTTTTCCAGCAGTTTGGCGCGGGTATCGACGGCGGTGGCGTCCCAGCCGGGCTGGGCGGCGACGGCGTTCTTCAGTGCTTGCTCCACCGCAGCGGCATCGGCCGGCAGCCAGTGGCCGACGATTTCGCGGCGGTCGGCCGGGTTGGTGACGGCGAGCTTTTTGCCCTGCGCGTTGTAGCCCGGTACCAGCGGGGCGGCTTCCCAGCTGCCGCTGCCGGCATTGTGGAGTTCGGCGGCGAGTGCGCGCAGTTGATCGTCGTTGGCGAGATTGATGCCCATGGAATTGTCTCGTGGCTGGTGCTGGCTGCGGTAGAGATCCACCGGCAGCGGGATGCGGGGGTGCGGGATTTGGGTGAAGGCGGCGACCGTTTCCACCGGGTCGCGGATCAGGTCGTCGATGGCGACTTCTTCGTCGGTGATGCGGTTGACGAAGCTGGAGTTGGCGCCGTTTTCCAGCAGGCGACGCACCAGATAGGGCAGCAGGTCTTCGTGGCTGCCGACCGGGGCGTACACGCGGCAGGGCACGTCCAGACGCTCCTGCGGGATGACTTCGGCGTACAGGTCGTCGCCCATGCCATGCAGTTTCTGGAACTCGTAGCGGAAGCCATTGCCTTGCCGGGCACCGCCGCCGAGTTCGGTCTTGGCCATCTGGTGGATGGCGGCGATGGTCTGGGCGTTGTGGGTGGCAAACATCGGGTAGATGACGTCGATGTTCTTCAAGAGGCGACGGGCGTTGGCCTGATAGCTGACGTCGGTATTGGGCTTGCGCGTGTACAGCGGGTAGCCGCTTTGGCCTTCCACCTGGGCACGCTTGACTTCGGCGTCCCAGTACGCGCCCTTGACCAGACGCACCGGAATGCGGCGGCCCAGCTCGCGCGCCTTGGCGGCGATGTAGTCGATGACGAACGGGGCGCGGCGCTGGTAGGCCTGCACCACGATGCCGAAGCCTTCCCAGCCGTTGAGCGATTCGTCGGCCAGCACCTGGAAGATGAGGTCGAGCGAGATTTCCAGCCGGTCGGTTTCTTCCGCGTCGATGGTGAGGCCGATGTTGTAGCGTTTGGCCAGCTGGGAAAGCTCCAGCAGCGCCGGGCCGAGCTCGGCCAGCACGCGCGCGCGTTTGCCGTGCTCGTAGCGCGGATGCAGGGCGGAGAGCTTGACCGAGATGCTTGGCGCGGCGAACACATCGGTGAAATTGCCGCTGCTGCCGATGGCGTGGATGGCCTGACGGTAGGCAGCGAGGTAGCGGGTGGCATCGGCGCTGGTGAGAGCACCTTCGCCGAGCATGTCGAAGGAATAGCGGAACTTGGCGTTTTCGCCTTTCTTCGAGCGCTCCAGTGCTTCGCTGATGGTGCGCCCCATCACGAACTGGTGCCCCATGATCTTCATTGCCTGACGCACGGCGGTGCGGATGACCGGCTCGCCGAGCTTGCCGAGCAGACGGTCGAAGGCGCCGTGGGCGTCGCGCTGGGTGGCATCGGAAAGGTTGACCAGCCGTCCGGTCAGCATCAGCCCCCAGGTGGAGGCGTTGACCAGAAACGAGTCGCTCTGGCCGAGGTGGCGGCGCCAGTTGGCATCACCGAGCTTGTCGCGGATCAGGGCATCGGCAGTGGCCTGATCGGGAATGCGCAGCAGCGCTTCGGCCACGCACATCAGCAGCACGCCTTCTTCGCTGCCCAGATCGTATTGGCGCATGAAGGCTTC
>JBHADJ010000015.1:0-7741 GCA_041855065.1 Lysobacter sp. | reverse complement strand
CTTCTCGCCCATGCGGGTATAGCGAAAGCCGCGCAGCGGGCCGCCTTGCGGCAAGTCGAAGGCCAGCTCGGCACCGGGGCGCAGGCGCCGCATTTCCAGCTGCACGCCCGGATACTTCAGCAGCCGGGCAAGATCGGCTTGCGGGATTTGCAGCTGCTCGAAAATCTGGCTGGCGGTTTCGCCGGCGCGGACATTCACGATCTGCCAGCTATCGCCTTTTTCCCGGGAAACCTGCACGCTGCGGCCGGGGCCAATGCTGGGCAGAGGCAGGGCGAGCGAGGCTTGCGGTGCGTGGCCGGGCAGGCTGAGTGCCTGATTCAAGCCCGGCA
Organism: Lysobacter sp.; assembly: GCA_041855065.1. GTDB lineage: Bacteria > Pseudomonadota > Gammaproteobacteria > Xanthomonadales > Xanthomonadaceae > Solilutibacter. The sequence continues at coordinate 7,412 of JBHADJ010000015.1, read as the reverse complement.
CCAGGGCGGCCAACAGCCCGGCAATGCTGGCGGCAAGGCCGGCATGCGCCCACTGCCGCCGCGTCCAGCGGCCATTGATGGCTTCCGGAATGCGTGCGGTAACATAGCGCTTCAAGGCTTTGGCGCGCAGTTCCTGGCGGCGTTGTTTTTTGCGGGCGGCATCCAGACCAGTGTCAGCCATTCAGCAATCTCCACGCAGTGTGATGAAATCAGCGCGCTAACATAGTCACTTCAATTCCCGGAGTCAAACCATTGATCTGAATGGATTTTTTGACAAAGGCCCGATTTAACGCAAGATTTACGCGGCAACGCCGTCAATTCAACGTATTCAGGAAGTTCTCGTGTCCGCCACTCATTCAGAAAAATCCTTGGAAATCCTCCTGCGCGGCTGCGACGAGCTGCTCAAACGCGAGGAATTGGAGGCGCGGCTGAAGGAAGGCCGCCCGTTGCGCATCAAGGCCGGTTTCGATCCGACCGCCCCGGATCTGCACCTGGGCCATACCGTCCTGCTCAACAAACTGCGCCAGTTCCAGCAGCTGGGGCATACGGTGATTTTCCTCATCGGCGACTTCACCGGGATGATTGGCGACCCCACCGGCAAGAACGTCACCCGCAAGCCGCTCTCGCGCGAGGATGTGCTGGCCAATGCGCGTACCTACGAGGAACAGGTGTTCAAGGTGCTGGACCGCGACAAGACCGAAGTGCGCTTCAACAGCGAATGGTTCGGGCAGATGAGTGCGGCCGACATGATTCGCCTGGCCGGCCAGCACACCGTGGCGCGGATGCTCGAACGTGATGACTTCGCCAAGCGCTATGCCGCGCAGCAGCCCATCGCCATCCACGAGTTTCTCTACCCGCTGGTGCAGGGCTACGACTCGGTGGCGCTCGAAGCGGACGTGGAATGTGGCGGTACCGACCAGAAGTTCAACCTGCTGATGGGGCGCGGCTTGCAGGAGCAGCATGGGCAGAAGCCGCAGATCGTCCTGACCATGCCGCTGCTGGTGGGGCTCGATGGCGTCAACAAGATGAGCAAATCGCTCGGCAACTATATCGGCGTGACCGATCCGGCGATCGACATGGTCAACAAGACCATGAAAATCGACGATGCCCTGATGTGGGACTGGATCGAGCTGTTGAGTTTCGACATCGGCATCGAAGAAGCCCGGCAGCTGAAGGCGGAAGTCGCGGCCGGCCGCCTCAACCCGCGCGATGTCAAACTGCGGCTGGCACGGGAAATCGCCACCCGCTTCCATGACGCAGCGGCGGCGGAAGCGGCCATTGCCGGCTGGCATGCGGCCGTCACCGGGCAGGGCGATACCTCGCAACTGCCGTTGCAGGAAGTGGCCGTGCCGGCCGAGGGGCTGCGCATCGCGGCCCTGCTGACCGCTGCCGGCATCACGCCGAGCAACAGCGAAGCCAACCGCAAGCTCAAGGAACGCGCGATCAAAGTGGATGGTGAAACCTTCGAGGACGCCCAGCACTTGTTTCTCCCCGGTTTCGAAGGCGTGCTGCAAGTGGGCAAGCGCAATTTTGCCCGGGTGAAGCTGGTGGCCGGCTGAGTCCGGCATCTGCACGAAAAGAACAAGGCGGCCTTGTGCCGCCTTGTCTTGTTGTCGGGTTCGGAAGGGGGGGGGAAGTGGCCTTCCTCAGGCGTAGGCGCCGTAGCGACGCAGGCGCTGATAGCGTTGTTCCAGAAGTGCCGGAATCGGTTGTGCCTCGAGCACTTCCAGTTGAGAGAGGATGACGGCTTTCAGGCGCACGGCCATTTGCCGCGGATTGCGGTGTGCTCCGCCGATCGGTTCGCGCACCACCTTGTCCACCAGCCCGAGCTGTTTCAGGCGCTTGGCGGTAATGCCCATTTGCTCGGCGGCATCCTTGGCCTTGGCCGCATCCTTCCACAGAATCGAGGCGCAGCCTTCGGGCGAGATGACCGAATAGGTGCCGTATTCGAGGATGTTGGTGACATCGCCCACACCGATGGCAAGCGCGCCGCCGGAGCCGCCTTCGCCAATCACGTTGCACACGATCGGCACGCGCAGCTCGGCCATTTCCAGCAGGTTGCGGGCAATCGCCTCGCTCTGGCCGCGTTCTTCCGCGCCGATGCCGGGATAAGCGCCGGGGGTGTCGATGAAGGTGACGATCGGGAGCTTGAAGCGTTCGGCCATTTTCATCAGCCGCAGCGCCTTGCGGTAGCCTTCCGGCCGCGGCATGCCGAAGTTGCGCCGGATCTTGCTCTTGGTGTCGCGGCCTTTCTGGTGGCCGATGACCATCATGCTGCGGCCACCGATTCGTGCCAAGCCACCGACGATGGCCGCATCGTCGGCAAATGCGCGATCACCGGCCAGCTCCTGGAACTCGCTGGCCATGATTTTCAGGTAGTCAAGCGTGTACGGGCGCAATGGGTGGCGCGACATTTGCGAGACCTGCCATGGCGCGAGATCGCGAAAAATCACGGCAGTGCGTTGGCGCAGCTTGTTCTGCAGGGCGTGGATTTCCTCGCTCATGTCCACGGATTGACCATCCCCGGCTTGCCGCAGTTCCTGGATTTTGGCTTCCAGATCAGCAAGAGGCTGCTCGAAATCAAGATAGTTCGGGTTCATGCAGAAGACCGGCGTGGCGGACAAGGCGGCGATTCTAGAGCGTGCGCCGTTTTTTTGCATCTTGCCGAGGTTGGTGACGGAGGACGTGCAAGAAAGACAAAATGCGCGCATTATCATTGATAATCATTATCAATAAAAGGGCGTACATGCTTGTCATCCGATTTCTTCCCCGCCCATTGACGGCCGTTTTGTTGCTGACATGCACATCTGCAGCGATGGCAGCAGGCCAGGACGAGACATCCGCACAAGCTGACGATGCACAGGCTCTGGATCGGGTGGAGGTGCGTGGCCGTGCGCAGACCTTGTACAAAGCCGAGGAGGCTGCTGTCGCAACACGCACGGATACCCCGCTGAACTGGGTGCCGCAGTCGGTGCAGGTGATGGGGCGCGATTTGATTGATGATCAGGCCGCGCGCGAAGTGACGGATTTGTATCGCAGCATCAGCGGCATCAGCCATTTCAGCTATGCCGGTGTCACGCTGCGCGGCTTTCGCCAGGAGAATGTGTTGTATGACGGTCTGCGAGGCGATCCGTATTCCGGCTTCTCGGTGCCGCAGCTGTTCAATATCGAGCGGGTCGAAGTGCTGAAAGGGCCGGCCGGCGCATTGTATGGCGGCGGTGATGCCGGCGGTGTCATCAACTATGTGACACGCAAGCCCAAGGCGGTGGCGGAGCGGCGACTGGAAATGCAGTTTGGCAACGAGCGCTTTGCGGCAGCGTCCTTTGAGGCGACGGGGCCGGTGACAGGCAGCGAGCGCGGGCGCTATCGACTGGGCCTGTATGCCGATGGCGAAGAAGGGCCACGCTGGAATGTCGATGCCCAGAAGCAAATGGCGGATGCCTCGCTGGCTTGGGATGTGGGTGAGACGGGCGAGCTGGTCGCGCAGTACACCTATATTCGTCAGGATCAGGGGGGACATCGCTTGCGTGGTGTGCCGGTCAATGATGACGGCGAGTTTCTTGCCGATCGCCGCTGGAATCACAACGAACCGACGGATTTCCTCGACATGAGCGCGAAGGTGTTGCTGCTGCAATACCGGGCAGCGCCTGCACCTGACTGGGAGGTGGACATGGCCGTGCGCGGCTTTGTCAATGATGAGCATCAGGTTTATCACGAGCCGATGGGCTTGATCGACCGGGACGGGGATGGGGTGGCGGAGTGGATGACACGCCAGCTGCGCAACCAGTTTCGTGCCAATGAAGCCTGGGCGGCCAACGTCAATGCCCTGTGGCGGATGGAGACTGGCCGCATCGCACACAAATGGTTGATGGGAGTGGATGGCTATCGGCTTGACGAGGATTTTCGCGCACAAACGGCCAATAGCCTCAATTTGCGCAATGGTGCCGGGCCGGTGCCGGGCATTGCGCTGGAAAATCCGCAATACGGGTTGATGTCGCATCATGATTACGGCTTGGCAAATTTGCCCTGGCGGCATGAGAGTACTCGCGGGCTGCGCTATGGCATCTATTTGCAAGATGAAATCACCCTGACACCGACATGGCAGATATTGGCCGGCCTGCGCTGGGATAGTTTTCGTGATGAGGATTTGCTTGGGCAAAGCTCGATCAGTGGCAGTGATGTGAGCTGGCGAATCGGCAGCACATGGCAGATTCGCGAAGGCATCAATGGTTATTTCAGCATTGCCAGTGGTTTTGTACCGCAGTCCAGCAGCAATCAGAGCCCGGCGGCCGGTGGGCCGTTCGACCCTGAGCACAGCCGCCAATGGGAAATAGGCGCCAAGACGCTGCTGCTTGGTGAGCGGCTCACACTCAATACCGCTTTGTATCGGATAGAGCGCAGCAATATCGTGCAAAGTACTGGTGAAGTGATCAATGGCGTCAATCAGTTGGCGGCATTGGGGCTGGTGCGCAGTGAAGGGCTGGAAGTCGATGTGCTTGCCGATATCGGCGCGCATTGGGTGTTGAATGTGGCTTACGCCTACAACGATGCACGTGTGCTGGATGCCGGTGCCAATGGCATCACCAACTCGGTTGGCGATCGTTTTGCCAATGCGCCACGCAACAAACTCGGTGTTTGGGCGCGTCGTGACTTTCCGGGCATCCGCTCGGCACTTGGCTTCGGGCTTGATTACACCAGCGAGCGAATGAGTTTGGGCGGCCAGCGGGTCAAACCCTACACGATCTATGACATCAGCTGGCAAACCCATTGGAACAACTGGAAGTTCCAGCTCAATGTCAAAAACCTGTTCGACAAGGTGTATGCCGCCAGCGGCTTCGGTGTGCGCCAGGGACACTTTCCGGGTGAGCCGAGGCGGTTCTATTTGCAGGTAGGATATGTTTTCTGATGATGGAGAGGGGCAGGCCGCTGAAGCAGAGGGTGGCCAACGCCCTTGATCCTCGCAAGGACCTCACTTCTTGGTAGGCGGCAGCCCGGTGGACGAGATGGGCGGCGGGCTTGCCGATGGAGTCGCTTATTTTGACGAGCTGACTTTCCGCAACCCGGCCAGGGCAAAGCGGTGCAGATGATCGACCACATCGGCGCGGGGTTGCTGCAGTACCACCCGTGCCGGGCTAGGCAAGCCACGCTGACTAAGCACCAGCAACAGGCAGGGGGCGATGACGCTGACGGCGCAGCGCAACAGTGCCGGGTCTTGCCGGTCGATGCCGCTGATTTGGCTCAGGATGTCCAATACATGCGCCACCTTGGGCACGACGGCGCTTTGGTACAACGTTTCCATGTGCGGGCTGGGCGCCAGCACTTCATTCGCCAACACGGCCAGCGGCCATGCGGCGGCGGCATCCTGCTGCCCGGGGTGGCCGGGGTGGCCGGGCACGATCCAATCAATCAGACGGTAGAGCTTTTCCTCGGGCGGCAGGGTGCTTTGCGCCAGTCGCTGCAAGGTATTGGCGTCCATCATGCGGTGGTGCGCCTCGATCAGCACCGCTTGATAAAGACCCGCACGGCTGCCGAAGTGGTAGTTGATGGAGGCCAGATCCACCCCCGCGTGGGCGGCAATGGCCTTGTTGGGAGTGGCGGCATAGCCATCGCGGGCAAACAGCTCGCCTGCGGTTTGCAGGATGCGGGTGCGGGTGGCTTCGCCATCGGCGCGGGGGCTGCGGGAGGGGGTGCGGGACATCAGGGAAGGCATGCGCTGAAACAGACATTATTTTGCTTGACTTTAATTTTAAATTCAATTTAAATTACGCCGCATTGCTCAGCCTCGACCATGGTGGTCAACGGGTGAGCAGACGGGAAACCTCTTCAATGAACAAGAAAACGGTCGTGACCGCTGTGGCGGTTGTTGCGCTCGCCGCAGGTGGCGTGTGGGCATGGCGGCATTTTGCCAAGGCGGATCAGAGCGGCGCGCTGGTGCTGCAAGGCAATGTGGACGTGCGCCAGGTGTCGCTGGCTTTCAACGGCAGTGGCCGGGTGGCGGCGCTGCATGTGGATGCGGGTGATGCCGTTCAGCAAGGCCAGGTGCTGGCTGTGCTGGACACCGACGCCCTGCGCTTGCAGGCCGATCAGGCCCAGGCACAGGTGGCCGTGCAGCAACAGCAGCTGCGCCGCTTGCGCGCGGGCTCGCGGCCTGAGGAAATTGCCCAGGCGCGCAGCCGCGTCACCGCTGCCGAGGCCGAGGCCACGCGCGCGCGGCAAGAGCTGGCGCGCCTGCAAGGCACCGCCGCCGACACCGGCGGGCGCGGGGTGAGCGCGCTGGATGTGGAGCGCGCCCAGGCCAGCACGCGCGCGGCCGAAGCGCGCCTGACCGAGTTGCGCCAGGCTCTGCGTCTGGCTGAAGTGGGCCCGCGCAGCGAAGACGTGGACGCGGGCGCGGCGCAGCTGCAAGCGGCCGAGGCGCAACTGGCGCTGCTGCGCTACCAGATCGAGCAGGGCGAGCTGCGCGCGCCGCAGGATGCGGTGGTGCGATCGCGCCTGCTGGAGCCGGGCGACATGGCCACGCCGCAGCGCCCGGTGTTTGCGCTGGCGCTGACCCAGCCCAAGTGGGTGCGGGTGTATGTGAGCGAGCCGGATCTGGGCCGCGTCAAACCCGGCATGGCCGCGCAGGTGGTGACCGACGGGCAGCCCGCGCAACGCTTTGACGGGCAGGTGGGCTACATCGCTTCGGTGGCGGAGTTCACGCCCAAGTCGGTGCAGACCACCGAGCTGCGCACCAGCCTGGTTTACGAAGTGCGGGTGCAGGTGCAGGACGCGGTCGATGCGCTGCGCCTGGGCCAGCCCGTGACCGTGCGCCTGCTGGAAGGCGCGGTGGCCCCGGCGGCGGCCCCTGCTGCCTCCGCCACGCCTGCTGCTTCCGCTGCGCCCGCTGCGCCCGCTGCGCCCGCTGCGCCCGCCGTATCCGCTGCCAGCGCCACGGCCCAGCCATGAGCCTGGCTGCCGCACCCGCCCTGACCGTGCAGGCCCGGGGGCTGGTCAAGACCTTTGCCGCGCCAGACGGCGGCACGCGCAAGGCCGTGGACGGGCTGAACTTTCAGGCCTGTGCCGGTGAGCTGACGGCCCTGGTCGGCCCTGACGGCGCGGGCAAAACCACGCTGATGCGCCTGATGGCGGGCCTGCTTGCCCCCGATGAGGGGCAGTTGCAGGTGCTGGGGCTGGACGTGGCCCGCCAGCCGCAGGCGGTGCAAGACCGCATCAGCTACATGCCGCAGCGCTTTGGCCTGTATGAAGACCTGAGCGTGCAGGAAAACCTGGACCTGTACGCCGACTTGCACGGCGTGCCGCAGGCCGTGCGGCGCGAGCGCTTTGCCCGCCTGCTGCACATGATGGACATGCACCGCTTTACCGCCCGCCCGGCGGGCAAGCTATCGGGCGGCATGAAGCAAAAGCTGGGGCTG
>JBHADJ010000014.1:0-2786 GCA_041855065.1 Lysobacter sp. | reverse complement strand
TTGCGCAGCCTGCCACAGTGGCAGGCCCGCCCCACGGGCAATGCGGCGGACTTCGTCCAGGGTGCGCTCGCCGATGCCGCGCGCCGGGGTGTTGACCGCACGCTCGAAAGCGGCATCGTCCACGCGCGAGGCGACAAGACGCAGGTAAGCCAGGGTGTCCTTGATTTCCATGCGCTCGAAAAAGCGCATGCCGCCATAGACGCGATAGGGGATTTGCTCGGCCAGCAGGGTTTCTTCAAACATGCGCGATTGCGCATTGTTGCGGTAGAGGATGGCTGCATCGCCCCAGTGGCCGCCGTGCTCCACCCACTGCCGGATGCGGGCGATGACATGGCGGGCCTCGTCGATTTCGTTGTAGGCCGCGTACAGGTCGATGGCTTCGCCTTCGCCGGCGTCAGTCCACAAATGCTTGCCGAGGCGTTCGGGATTGTGCGCGATGACGGCATTGGCCGCGGCGAGAATATTGCCGCTGGAGCGGTAGTTCTGCTCCAGACGAATGGTGTTGACCGGGGCAAAATCGCGCAGGAAGTGCTGCACGTTTTCCACCTTGGCCCCGCGCCAGCCATAGATGGCCTGATCATCGTCGCCGACGGCAAAGACGTGGCCCTGTTCGCCGGCGAGCAGGCGGACAAAGGCATACTGGATGGCGTTGCTGTCCTGAAACTCGTCGATCAAAAGCTCGCCAAAGCGGTTGCGGTAATGCGCAAGCAAAGCCGGGGTATCGCGCAGCAGCTCCAGCGCGCGCAGGAGGATCTCGGCAAAGTCCACCAGCCCGGCGTTGTCGCAACGGGCCTGATAGGCCTCGTAAACGGCCAGACGGGTCTGGGCCCATTCGTCGTTGCGTTCGGGCTGGATGTGTTGCGGGCGGCGGCCTTCGTCTTTTTGCGCGTTGATCCACCACATGATTTGCTTCGGCGGAAAACGGCCCTCGTCGATTTCCATCGGCTGCATCACTCGCTTGATGAGGCGCAGCTGGTCGTCGGCATCGAGAATCTGGAAGCCTTCGGGCAGGCGCGCGTCCTGCCAGTGCAGGCGCAGCAGGCGATGGGCAATGCCGTGGAAGGTGCCAATCCAGAGGCCCCGCCCGCCGCCTTGCAGCAGGGCCTGGGTGCGATGGCGCATTTCCGCCGCCGCCTTGTTGGTGAAGGTGACGGCGAGAATGCCGTGCGCCGGGATGCCGTGAACTTCGTTCAGCCAGCCGATGCGGTGGGTCAGCACCCGGGTCTTGCCCGAGCCGGCCCCGGCCAGCACCAGACAATGCCCCGGCGCCGCGGTGACGGCATCGCGCTGGGCCGGGTTGAGCGCATCAATCAGGTGGGAAACATCCACGGCTCAAGAATGCTCGCGTTTGTGCGCGGCGGCGGTCATCAGGCGGTCGGTCCAGGCGATGCCGATGGCCGAGAGAATGAACACGCAATGGATCACGGTTTGCCAGACAACGCCCTGCACGGTGTAGCCGGAACCTTCGGCGCCCAGGTTGCCGATGGCGATGAAGGTCTTGAGCAGATGGATGGAGGAAATGCCGATGATGGCCATGGCGAGCTTCACCTTCAGCACGCTGGCATTGACGTGCGAGAGCCATTCGGGCTGGTCGGGGTGGCCTTCAAGCCGCAAGCGGGAAACGAAGGTTTCGTAGCCGCCGACGATCACCATCACCAGCAGGTTGGAAATCATCACCACGTCGATGAGGCCAAGGACCATCAGCATGATTTCCTGCTCGCCCCACTCGCTGGCATGGGAGATGAGGTGCCACAGCTCCTTCATGAACAAGAAGACATACACCACCTGCGCCACGATGAGGCCGAGATAAAGCGGCAATTGCAGCCAGCGCGAGGCAAAGATGAGGCGGGAGAGCGGGCCGAGGGAGGGGACTTCCGAAGGGGGATGGTGGGTCATGAGGGCAAAGAAAAAGAAGATGCGAAGCGAAGGCCCGCAGGTTAGCGAGTGCCGGGCAAATGTCAAAGCCGGCAGCAGGCAGGGGCTCAAGGGCTGGCAGGGCGGATTCGGTATTGCGCCGGGGGTTCGGCACCGAGGAGGTGCTTGACGAAGTAGTCCCAGCGTCGACGCATGACGTACATGCCGATGTCGCCGTTGCCGAAGCCATGCCGGGCATGCGGGAGGAGGAGGAGATCGAAATCCTTGTTGGCGCGGGTCAGGGCATCGACCACCAGCAGGGTGTTTTGCACCGGGACGTTGTCATCGAGCATGCCGTGGACGAGAAGCAGCTTGCCGCGCAATCCGGCGGCGTGGCTGGCGTTGTCCTGGCCGCTGTAGTTGCTGCTGCCGTCGGGGTTGTCCTGCTTGAGGCCGTGATAGCGCTCGGCCCAGTCGTCTTCATAGCTCAGGTTGTTGTGGTTGCCGGCCTGGGAAACGCCGACCTTGAAAACATCCGGGTATTTGAACATGGCGGTGGCAGTGGCATTGCCGCCGCCGGAGTGGCCCCAGATGCCGACGCGGTCAAGATCGATCCAGGGGTGGCGCTCGGCCAGCTGGCGGATGCCGCTGACCTGATCGGGCAGGGTGTTGTCGATCATGTTGCCGTAGTAGGCATCCTGAAAGGCCTTGCTGCGGCCGGGGGTGCCCATGCCGTCCATCGCCACGACGATGAAGCCAAGCTCCGCCAGTGCCTGATGGTCGAGATGGGCCGGGGCAAAGGCGCGGGTACGGATGGAGCCGACTTGCGGGCCGGGATAGATGTAATTGACCAGTGGGTATTTCTTGCCGGCATCGAAGTGCGAGGGCTTCCACATCATGCCGTGGACATCACTGTGACCATCGCGGCCCTT
>JBHADJ010000013.1:0-7506 GCA_041855065.1 Lysobacter sp. | reverse complement strand
ATCGGGATCGTCAGGAAATCTCCGGCGCGACGCTTCCATGCGCTGCAATTGCTCTACGACCTCGTCCATGGGCAGGAATTCGTGGTAGTGAAAAAGCGATTCACGGCGGAATACCTTTTCGGGTTCAAACGCTTGCGAGGCACGTTGCCAGATGTTGTACATGAATTCAAACCATTGCGAGCCGTTATGCCACTGATAGAGCGCGAACCATTCTTCGGGCGGCTGGTAGGCAAAGCCGGCTTGGCGCAGTATTTCCTGTAAGGCTTCGCGGCCAAGGCCGGGGTTGAGGCTGTTCAGGTAGCCCGGCGTGCGTTTTTCGGTGATGGCGGCAAGGCGGTTAAGAATATCGGTGAGGGGTGGTAGAGTCATGCTATCTCCTTGGGCGGGTTTCAATGAAAGCATCGGTGGCGAGTTTAATGTGCAGATCGGAAATTGATGCCTGACTGGCATAATAAAACCTTTTCCGGCATTTATGCCAGATCTACAAACTGTCCGTATCGGTGCCGTGCCAATTTTGTGCCTGTTGCTCAAAATACTCCTCGCAGGCTTTGATGGCGTATTCCAGCCCCAGCCAGTCGCGCTGGCCGGGGCCGGTGATGGGCAGGCGAAATGCGATATCGCCAATATAGCGCACCGCTGTTTCGTCGTTGATTTCAAAAATGCGCTGCAGCCGCCGGTGCAACCCTTGCGGCGGCACCTTGCCCCAGCGCCTGAGGTACAGGGGTTCGGCTTCGTGCCAGGAAAGCCCGAGCACCTCATCCAGCGGGTAGGCTAAGTGATAACGCCATTCCACGATGATATGGGTCAAGAGATCGGATAAGGCATAAGAGCTGTGATTCAACCATTGGTGCACCACCCGCGCATACAGGTTGCGGATGAGCTTTGGATAGTCGGGATGGTGAACCAGCAGATCTTCACCGGCAAACAGTGGGCTGCGGCACCAGCGCATACCCAAATGATGCACCAGGCATTCGCCCAGCATCAAGGCAGCCAAGCGACAGAAATCCTGCGCGTCCTGACAAAATTGATCGTACAGTGCCTCGTAATCGATATAAGTCACTGCACACCAGCGCTCGATAGGATCATTTTCATCATCCAGCGGATCCAGAGTGGGATGGCGCTGCCAGCGTTGGCAAAAATCGGTGATACGCCGTGTCCGCCAGGCGGCAAATTCGAAGGTTTCGGGCAAGGCAGGCGATAGGAAGCTGGGCATGCGATTTTACTCCGATTTTGCAGGTCGGGCATCGATGCCCGACACGGTTTTATCGTTTGCCGGTTTTTGTCGGACACAGATGCCGGTCTGCGCACTCTAATCCATGGAAAATATTGCCGAGCTGACTACGCCTTGCTCATCAACTTTCAGCAGGTAAACACTCTTTGTTGAAAACTTTGTGCTGTGAATAATAGGTGATTCATCACGACCAGAGGTGGTCAATATCAATGGCAAATTGATATCTAATAATCCATTCTTGCTTCGGCGTAATTAAAGTTTTCATACTACAATCAAAATGCTGGTGTGTGCAGGGTGGACATGAATGGCTGATCTACTGTTGTTTTCAGGCAGCCTTGCATGATTTATGGCCTAAACACTGCCTTCTTTTTCAATCACCAAAATCCGTGCTTCGCCCTGTGGATGGGCGACGTGTTCGGTGCCGATGCCGGCAAAGAAAATATCGCCCGCCTGCAAGCGCACCATGTGTTCCTGCCCGTGCTCGCGATAGTGCATATCCACCGTGCCGCTCATCACGGCGAACACTTCTTCGCCGTCGTTAACGTGCCACTTGTAAGGCTGGTTCGTCCAATGCAGGCGTATGGTGGTGCCGTTTATATTGGCAATATCCAACGCACCCCATGCACGATTGGCGGTAAATTCGGCGCTACGGATCACTTGATGGCTCATGCGCTTTCCTTTTGGTGTTTTCAGACATGCCTTGCTGTTTTTTGTTTGACTGTTTTAAATAGGTTGAATTGTTAAACCCGACATTCAGACAAACTGAATTTGTGTTGGGTTTGTCAACCAACCTGCGCGTGCTTGTTAATCAGGACGGCTGCTGCGCCAGAAGCGCATCATCGATTTCATCGGCGCGTCGCGCGGCCGGGCGCTGCCCGTGTTTTTCGACAAAAGCCACAAAGGCCGGGCGCGACTCCAGCAGTTTGAACTGCAAATACCAGCCCACATAGGCGGCCACCAGCAAATCGGCGGCGGTGAAGTGGTCGCCGGCCAAATGGTCGCGGTCTTTCAAGGCGGCTTCCAGCGTGTCGAGCAGGTCTTGTTCGGTGCCGAAACCGGCCGTCTCAGGTTTAGGCAGAGCTGCACCGCTGGCCTTGGCCGTCATCAATTGCTCCAGCGGCGCCATAAAGCTGATCCAACGGTAATACGTGCCGCGCTCAGGTGCACCCACGGGCGGGGCAAGTTTTTTCTCGGGCACCAAATCGGCCAAATACAGACAAATGGCCGCCACTTCGGTGATGACGGTATCGCCGTGCTTGAGCGCGGGCACTTTGCCCATCGGGTTGACGGCACGGTATTCGGGCGCTTTCATGGTGGTGCCGTAATCAAGCAGCACGGTGTCGTAGGGCAGGCCGGTTTCTTCCAGCATCCAGCGGGCGACGCGGCCGCGCGACATGGGGTGGGTGTAGAAGGTGATGCTCATGTGGTACTCCCGAGAGGGCATTGAAAAAGGAAGGCATCCCCAGCAGGGGATTTCTGCCCAGCATAGCGTGGCCGGCTGTCAGTTTCTGTCAGCAGTGGGGTAGCTCGCCTCAGCCCGGTACGTCCGACCACACGGCCAGCTCGTTGCCTGCCGGGTCACGAAAATGGAAGCGCCGTCCGCCGGGGAAGCTGAAAATCTCCCGGGTGATTTCACCGCCGGCAGCCAGCACGTTCTGCCGGGCGGCTTCCAGCTGGTCGCTGTAGATCACGACCAAGGGTGTGGACAGGTGCCGGGCTGGCTGCTGATGCCGGTGCCGATACCGCTGTCCTGCGCCTGCGTGTCGCTGTAATCATCGCCCCAGCCCTGATAGCGCCAGCCGAAGGCCCGGGTATAGAAGGCTTTGGCGGTGCGCAGGGCAGCGGCGTCGGGCGCGGGGAACTCGATGAAGTCGATGTGCTTGGGTGTGGGCATGATGGCACCTTGGCTCAGTTCAGGGGAAAGGGATGCGTCTGTGCGGGCACAGCTCCTGGTTGTGTGCCAGCGCCTGCACGATCCAGAGTTCAAGCTGGGGCGGGGCAGTTTCGTCCAAGTCGATGTAGCGGCCTTCAGCGGGTGATATGGAGTTTGTGTAGAAGGTGGGGGCCATGGCACAACTCCCGGGAATGGGTGAAAGGGGATGCCATGTGGCACAAGCGATGGCTGCGTTGCTGGCCGTGATTGCGCCGTGATTTGGCTTTATATAGATTGCTTTGGTGTCCTGATCTTGCGGGTGCGAGATGCGCAATTTGCTGGCAACGGTTTTGCTGCTGATGCCGATCATGGCAGTGGCGGGAGATTTTTCTGCACATATTCCTGCCGGCTGGGGGCTGGATAAGGTGGCCGAAGGTGATTTGAACGGCGATGGACAGGCCGACGCGGTGTTGATCATTCGCCAGCAAGATGCTGCCAAGAGAGTGCGCAATGAAGGGATGGGTGCATCTGAGCTGGACACCAACCCTCGCGAATTGCGGGTGTTGTTGCGACAGGGGCAAAGCTATCAAATGCTGGCCGCGCAGCGTGATTGGCTGCCATCGGAGGGAGATCTTGAGGCCCCTTGCCTGATAGACCCACTGGAAGAGGGGGCGTTGAAGATCGAACGTGGCCGCTTGTTCGTGACACTGCATTACTGGCTGTCTTGCGGCTCTTGGGGGACTAACACTTACACCTATACCTTCCGCATGGAGGGGCAACGGGTACGTTTGATTGGCCTGGATCATTCAAGCTTTATCCGTAATGATCCTGAAGCAACGCGAGAAAACAGTATCAATTACCTGACTGGGCGCGAAAAGATTACAGAAATCAGCGGCGAGGGCCAGGCGCCGACAGAACAGTGGCGGCGATTGAGTGGCAATCGGCATTTTTATATTGGTGAGCGTCTACCAATGCTGTGGGGCGAGCCATTGCAAGAGGATTGAGCGTTTCCCCTGCCGGTGCAAGCGGGTCGGGAAAACTGCGGTTTGGCATCAGCTCAATATCCATCTGGATATTGTCACGGGGTAATCGAGCAGCACGGTGTTGTGGGGTAGGCCGGTTTTTCCGGTATCCACGTGCGACGCGGCCGCGCGACATGGTGCGAGTCTGGGCTTGGGCGAAAGGGCAGATTAGTGTGGTGTGGCACGCTGCCAGAAACGGAAAGCACATTTTGGTCGCGTTTCTGGAAAATCCGCGCGACCTTCATTGTTCATTCTTCGCAAGGGCTGGAGATGCTGCCGAGTTGGCTGAGCCGGTTTTCAATGCTGTCGGCTTTGCAGGTCAAAAAGGCCTCGTTGCTGGGCCTGTCCGTGTAAAAATGCACCTCTATCGTGGCTTGTGGATGTGCGCCGCTTTCGACCGTGATCGTGTATATATCGTTGTTTGTTGTGGTCATGGCCAGCCAGTCCTGGCGGCGGCCTTTGCTGCTGCAAGCGCCGTGTTCAATGTCACTTCTTGCTTGGCTGAACGCAAGCCCCGGCGCATTTGCCGCACCGTAGCGGTAATGCACATCGTTGCCCCGGATTTCAATTTGCAACGGTTTGCCCTGGGTGGTGGTGCAAGAAAACAGGATTTCGGCTTGTGCCGTGCCGGCGCTGAGTGCGGCCAGCAGCAGAGTGGATGAGTGCAAGGGGCGCATGATGGCTACACTCCGAAAATCACCTTGAAAAAAGCGACAGGCGTTTGCGCGTTGCAGGCCGTGGCCCCGATTTTCCGGTGCCGGTACGGGCATCGCGGAAAATCGGGACAGGGCATGAGAGATCAGGCCAGTTCAATATCCACCGGGATATTGCCACGGGTGGCGTTAGAATAGGGGCAGACTTGGTGTGCCGCTTCCAGCAGGGCTTGCGCTGCATCGCGAGCCATGCCCGGCAGGCTGACCTTCATCCGCACGGCAATGCCGTAGCCCTTGGCGGTGGGGCCGAGATCGACTTCGGCATCGACGGCCAAATCGGCTGGCAGGCTCAATTTTTGCTGCCCGGCGACGGCTTTCATCGCGCCGATGAAGCAGGCCGAATAACCGGCGGCAAACAGTTGCTCCGGGTTGGTGCCTGTGCCGGCTTGCCCCGGCGGGGTCAGGGTGATGTCCAAGCGGCCGTCATCGCTGCGCGCGGCGCCATCACGCCCGCCGGTGGTATGGGTGTGGGCGGTGTAGAGAACTTTGTCCAACGGGGTGGTCATGGGGGAGCTCCTCAAATCGGGAAAAATGCTGCCGGAAAATGGCAAGGGGCAGTGTAGTTCGTGGCAGGTGAACCGGGTGTGTTGTGCCCCGGCATGTTTGCCCGCCTGAAAGAAGGCTGCTTTAGCCGGTTTGCAGCCACGCCATGGCCTCGATCTTGTGCCCGTCCAGATCGCGCACGAAGCAGCCGTAATACTCGGCACCGTAATGCGGGCGCGGGCCGGGCGCGCCGTCGTCCGTGCCGCCGGCGGCCAGCGCGGCGGCGTGAAAGGCGTGCACCTGCTCGGGCGTTTCGGCCAAAAAGGCGATATGCACGCCGTTGGCTGCTTGTGCGGGCCCACGGTCGTGCGGGGCCTGAATCCAGAACTCGGGGTAGGCGCGGCCATAGGCCACGGCGAAGTATTCACTCAAATCCATCACGCGGCCAATGCCGAGCGTAGCCAGAACGGTGTCGTAAAAGGCCACGGCCTGTTCAAAACGGTTGGTGCCCAAAGACACATGCGAGAGGATGCTGGGGTTTTGGCTCATGGCTGCACCTTTTGGAAGTGGAAGAGCGGCCAGCATACCGCGGGCGCGCGCCAGTTCCTGTCAGCAGTGCATGCTGCCCTCATCTGTCACTGCTGGGGTTGTTACCATGCCCGCATGGTTTCTTGACAGGTGCCCCATGTCCCTGAGCGAGTTCAAGCAAAACAAGCTGGCCGTATTGATCGACGCCGACAACGCTTCGGCGGCCACGGCGCAAGCCCTGTTCGAGGAAATCGCCAAATACGGCACGGCCAGCGTCAAGCGGATTTATGGTGACTGGAGCAGCCCCTCACTCAATGGCTGGCGTGCCATCTTGTTGCGCCATGCCCTTGTGCCAATCCAGCAATTTGCCTACACCAAGGGCAAGGATGCCACCGACATGGGGCTGATCATCGACGCCATGGATTTGCTCTACAGCGGCAACTTCCACGGGTTTTGTCTGGTTTCCAGCGACAGCGACTTCACCCCGCTGGCCTCGCGCATCCGCGCCTCGGGCCTGGTGGTTTATGGCTTTGGCAAACAGAGCACGCCCGAGGCGTTCCGCCAGGCCTGCGACCGCTTCTTCTACGTGGAAAATCTGGGCGAGCCGGGCAAGGAAAAACCCGCATCGGCAACGGCACCTGTGGCCAGCGTCCCGGCGACAGGCGATGCCGCCCCCGACAAGCCCGGCGCCATTCGGCAGATGGATGCCGACACCAGAAGCCTGCTTTACAGGGCCATCAAGGATGCCACCGACGAAGACACCGGCTGGGCCTTCGTCGGCAAGATCGCCAGCATCATCAGCCAGACCCGCCCGGATTTCGACTCGCGCAGCCATGGCTACGCGAAACTCTCCGGCATGCTGCGCGATTTGCGCGGCCTGCAATTTCGCGTCGATGAAGCCAGCCGCATGTTCTGCCGAAAAATCCCGTTCGGAGAATTGGTCAAGCTGCTGGACGAGGCTTGCAACAAGTTCAAGAGCGCCAAGGGCTGGGCCAGCATTGATGCGGTCGGCAAGTACGTCAGGCCACGCTGGAATTGGCAGGAATACGGCTTCGACAGCTTCGCCGAGCTGCTGGCCAAGGTGGATCACGTCGAAGTGGCGGAGGATGTCATGCGCATGAAGCCCCCGGCATCCAGCAAAAGCCCTTGATTATTTTCGACACCGGGAATGGGATGAGCATCCATATCAAGCATGTCGTGCAGTTGCCGTTTGTCGAGCAGACGCTGCCACTGCCCGCATCGTTGCGCGCGCGCGTGCAATGCAGCAGCGATGCCGTGCCCACGTTGTGGCGGCTGGATTGGGCGCAATTGGCGGCGGATGATCGCGCCTTTCTGGAAAGTGGCGAATATCTGCCGGCATTGGCGTTTTGCTGGTTGCAACAGGCGGCGGCACTGCTGCGCTTTTGCCGGCAACATGGATACCGTGCTGCACTGTGGGTGCTGCCGACCGGGCAACTGACCGAGCTTGCCATCAGCGATTTGATGCAGGTGATTGGTAGCGATATCTGGTTGGATGACGCACAAATTGCCCTGCTGTGGGGCGTGCCGCATCACGCCCTAAATCCCGGGCGATGGCACCGACCGCTACCCTGCCGGGGGGCACTCTTCCCCTGTGGCGATGGCCTCAACATCGGCTGGTGGGCACGGCCGGAGGAT
>JBHADJ010000012.1:0-24470 GCA_041855065.1 Lysobacter sp. | reverse complement strand
GTACGACCGCGAGATGTACAAGCGGCGCAACGAGGTCGAGCGCCTGTTCCGCCGCCTCAAGGGCTACCGCCGAATCTTCTCCAGGTTTGAGAAGCTCGACGTGATGTTCCTTGCCTTCATCTGCTCTGCTCTCATCGCCGACGGGTTACGGTAGTGTTAACAGGCCCTAGTTCGCCCTGATGCGAAAAATGCGGCAGCATGTAGCCTGTCCATGCGTTGCCAAACAACAGGCCGCACGCATCGCCGTGCGGCTTTTTTTCCTGCCAATTCATGGCTTACAGCCGTATTTCGCGTCACGGCATTCAGTTGTCAAGCGCTGGCATGTGACACTCAGGAAGAACAGGAAAGCCGGGAAACCCCATCGGCATCCGTTGCCCAGGCCGGGCTGAGGCGATGGTATTTGGCATCGGCAGGATGAGACTGGTACGGGGTCTTGAGGCGCTCCATGAGGTCGAAAAGCGGGGCAAGATTGCCGTTTGTTGCCGCATCAATGGCCTGCTGGCTTATCCAGTTGTGCAGAATGAAGCGCGGGTTGGCATGTCTCATCCGCGCCCGGCGCATCTCCTCGTCATCATTGGTCGATACTTCGCGATAGGCACGCAGCCAGTCTTCCAGTGCCGTAGTCTGCCCCTGGAAGGCGGCTTGCTCGTAAGTCAGATCGGCAAAGTCGGCTACGCCGAAAGCCGCTGCCGGCTGTTCGGCGAGACGGCAGAAGAACAACGTCATATCGACCTTGGCCCGCTGCATCCATAGGTACAAAGAACGCAGCAGCACAGTGGCCGCTTGCTCGGCCGACTCGGACAGGCCGAGCTTGCCTGCCGCATTGCGACGCTCGTTGGCGGCATACGTCCGGGCGAAGGCAGCCAGCCCGGCTTGCAGGGGTGCCACATCCGCAAACAACGGAGAAATTGCCGCCGCCAGCTGCTGCAAGTTCCACAGTGCGATGCGTGGCTGATAGCCGAAGCGGTAGCGCCCTGCCCTGTCACTGGTATTCGGCGTGAAATCCGGATCGTATGCGCTCAACCAGCCATAGGGGCCGTAATCGAGCGTCAGTCCGCTGATGCTCATGTTGTCGGTATTCATGACGCCATGGACAAAGCCGACCCGCATCCACTCGGCGATCAGATGGGCGGTGCGCTGCGCGATCTCGGCAAACCATCGGGCATATCGATTGGGCGCATCGACAGACTCGGCAGCAAGTTCGGGAAAATCGCGCTCGATGCAGAAATCCGCCAATTGACGCAGCAAGGCAACTTCGCCGCGCGAGGAAGGCAGCTCGAAATGGCCAAAACGCAGAAACCCGGGCGCCACTCGGCACACGATGGCACCCGGCTCCGCACGCGGATGTCCGTCGTAGAACATGTCACGCACCACGGTTTCGCCCGTGGCAATCAGGCAGAGTGCGCGCGTGGTCGGAATGCCAAGGTGGTACATCGCTTCGCTGCACAGAAATTCGCGAATCGACGAGCGCAGCACCGCCCGGCCATCGGCATGACGGGAATACGGTGTTTCCCCTGCTCCCTTGAGCTGCAATTCCCAACGCACTCCGTCGCTTGCCACTACCTCGCCCAAGGTGATGGCTCGACCATCGCCAAGCTGCCCGGCCCAGCTGCCGAACTGATGCCCGCCATAATTGCCGGCAAACGGGTGCATTCCGGGCAGCAGCGCATTGCCGGAAAAAACATCCACGAACAGACGGCTTCTCACAGCTTCGTCGGACAAATCAAGGCGCTGCTGCATGTCGGCGGAAACGGCCAGAAGATGCGGCGCGATGACCGGTGTCGGGCGAATGTCCGACCAGAGCGCACCAAGCACTTCGCGCCGCGCCCGGCCACTGTTCGGATCTTGCGGCAGATCCCGCACGAAACGATTGTCAAAGACGAACTTCATCAGAATTCCAGTGCCCGGAAACGGAACCGGGCCGCTTGCGCGGCCCGGCGAGGGAGTCAGTTTGCGTTTGCCGGGCTGGCAAGGCCACGGCGCTCCAGAAGTGGCTGGATGTCTGGATCCTTGCCGCCGGTGAAGTCGCGGAACAGCTGCATCGCATCCTTGCTGCCGCCCTGCGAGAGCAGGGTATCGCGCAGGCGATCACCATTGGCACGGCTGAGACCACCATTGTCGCGAATCCACTTCACCGTGTTGGCATCGAGCACTTCCGACCAGATATAGGCATAGTAGCCGGCCGCATAACCGCCCATGATGTGGCTGAAATAGGTGGTGCGGTAGCGCGGCGGCACCGGCGCATAGTTGAGCCCGACATCCTGCAAGGCCTTCTGCTCGTAGGCAATCACACCGGCTGCCTCGGGCAGCTGGTTGGCCGGCACCTGATGCCAACGCTGGTCAAGCAAAGCCGCGCCAAGATATTCGGTGGTACGGAAACCTTCGTTGAACTTGCTCGCCGCTTCCACCTTGTTCAGCAGCTCGGCCGGCATCGGAGCGCCGGTCTGATAGTGCTTGGCGTAGTTTTGCAGGATGCTCGGCCAATCAGCCCACATTTCGTTGACCTGCGAGGGGAACTCGACGAAATCGCGCGGCACGCTGGTGCCGGAGAAGTAGGGATAGGTCACGTTCGAGAACATGCCATGCAGGGCATGACCGAACTCGTGGAACATGGTGATGACCTCGTCCCAGGTCAGCAGGGTCGGCTCGCCATTGGCCGGCTTGGTGATGTTCTGGTGGTTGGCCACCACCGGCAGCGTGCCGTCCAGGCGCGACTGGCTGACATAGCTGTTCATCCATGCCCCGCCACGCTTGGAGTCGCGCGCATACGGATCGAAAATGAAGATTGCCAGCTGCTTGCCATCACGGTCGATGACGTCGTACACCCATGTATCGGGGTGGTATTTCGGCAGGTCGGTACGCTCCCTGAAGGAAATCCCGTAGAACTGGTTGGCGGCGTGAAACACACCATTTTCCAACACGCTCTTCATTTCCAGATAGGGCTTGAGTTCGGCCTCATCGAAGTCGTACTTGGCACGACGCAGCTTTTCGCTGTAGAAGTCCCAATCCCAAGGCTGCAACTCGAAGCTCGGCTCGCCCTTGGCCTTTTGTTCCTCGTCGATCAATCGCTGCAACTCGGCACCTTCACGACGTGCATTGGCCACGGCAGCCGGCGCCAGTTGCTCCAGCATGCGATTGACGGCCTCCTTGTTGCCGGCCGTCTGGTTGGCCAGCGAGAAGCTTGCGAAATCCGGATAACCAAGGAGATTGGCGCGCTCGGCACGCAGCCGCGTCATTTCCGCAACGATGGCGGTATTGTCCCACTGGTTGCCGCGACTGCCACGGTTGGCCGACGCATTAAAAATGCGTTCGCGCAGGGCGCGATTTTCCAACTGCGAAAGCGGCGGTTGGCCGGTGGTATTGAGCAGGGTGATGACATATTTGCCATCCAGCCCGCGCGTTTTGGCCGCCGCCGCTGCCGCTTCGATCTGGGCATCGGTAAGACCGGCCAGTTCTTCGCGGCTGTCCACCACGACAGCCGAGTCGTTCACTTCGGCCAGCACGTTCTGGCTGAACTGGGTGCCCAGGGCCGCCATGCGGGTATTGATTTCACGCATGCGGGCTTTCTGTGCTTCGTCAAGCGCCGCACCGGCGCGGACGAAATCATCGTAATAACGCTCGACAAGGCGCACGCTTTCGGCATCCAACCCCAGCGTCGCGCGGCTGTCATATAGCGTCTTGATGCGGGCAAACAGCGCCGGATTGAGACGAATCGCATCACTGTGCGCGGAGAATTTCGGAGCATAGTCCGATTGCAGTTTCTTCCGGGCATCGTTGGTATCGGTGCCGTTCAAGTTGAAAAAAACGGCTGTGGCACGATCCAGAATTGCGCCGGTTTTTTCCATGGCAACGATGGTGTTCTCGAACGTGGGCGCCGCCGGGTTGTTTGCGATCGCCTCCACTTCACGCAGTTGCTCGGCCATGCCCTGATCGAAAGCCGGGGCAAAGTCGCTGTCCTTGATTTTGTCGAACTGCGGATAGTTCAACGGCAGCGGGCTGACCGAAAAAAACGGATTGCTTGCCGCCACGGCAGAGGTGGTGCCGGTGCTGGTCACTCCGACGGGGTTGGCCTGGGTGGTCAAGGCAGTGCCGGCAAGGGCAAGCGAGAGCGCGGCAACAAGCGGACGACGCGGAAAGCGGAATGTCATGGGCTGACCTCGTAGGTTGGCAAAAGATGCAGGGTAACGCAGAAGCGCGTGATCGTCATGTCCGCGCCTCAAGACAGTAGCAGCGCCGACATTTGGCGACGATAGCGGGTAACCAGATCATCATCTTCCAGAATGCGGAAGGCATCAATCAAAGCCTTGCGCGGCAGACCATCGCTGAAATTCTTGTCGCGGCGCAGCATCTCCATGAAGGATTCCAGCCCGGCTGCGGCATCCCCACGCATGATTTCATGCACGCCCAGAAGATGGCGGGCGACAAGATCGTTCGGATCAGCGGCAATGGCGGCACGCAGTACCTCCACAGGTGGCGCATTTTCGAGCGTTGCCGCAAACCCCAGTTGCGCTCGCGCCTTGATGGCGCGGTCATCGGTAGCAAGATTGGCGGGCAGCGCATCCAGCAATTGCGTCGCCTCGCCGGTCGTGCCGCAGGCCAGCAAGGCCAGTGCCAGATCCAGACGGTGTTCGGGCTTGTCAGCCTCATCTTCGACCAGCTTGCGCAGACGGATGACCTCCTGCTGCGGATCGACTGGCAGAGCTTCCGCCGGCTCGACCGAGGCATCCCCGGCAAGCGGTTCGATACCATGCGCAGCAAGGAACTTGCGCAACTCGCCCTCGGGCAATGCCCCGGGAAAACCATCCACCAGCTGACCATCCTTGACCAGCATCACGGTAGGCACCGAGCGAATCTGGAAGGCTGCCGCCAATTGCTGCTCGGCATCCACGTCCACTTTGGCAAGCCGGAACGCACCGTTGTACTCGGCGGCCAGCTTTTCCAGCACCGGCCCGAGACTTTTGCAGGGGCCACACCAGCTTGCCCAGAAGTCGACCAGAATCGGGGTCTTGAGCGATGCGTGAATCACCTCGGCTTCGAAGTGTGCCGTCGTGGCATCGAAAACATGGGACTTGGCGGCGCTGTCTGTCATGATGGAACCCGTGATCTGTTCTGGAGGATGGCATGGGAAGTGGTGACACTGTGCCGGAATTGCAAGTACCACATCGAAAATGGCGGCTTTTGCCGATTTTTCTTGCCGCCGCGCTGATGCTGGCGAGCGCCTGGTTCGGTGCTGCCTTGCAGGCGGACTATGCACACATGCAGCAAGCGCTTTCACCGCTTGTGGCCAAATCAAGCCGCATGGTGCCCTGGATTGGCGTTGGCCTGTTTCTGCTTCCCGGACTGCTTCTTTCCTGCCATGCGTGGCGCGCACGCGCTGACTTGCCGGCAGACTGCGCTTTCGGTATCCGTTTGGCCTGGCAGATGCTGCTGTTGGCAGGGGGAAGCTTTGCCCTGCAGGGCATCTTGCCGTTTGAAACCGGAAAACTGCCCGATGCCGACGAAAACCGCCTGCATGTTGTTGCCGGCATGCTGTGCTGGCTGTGCGTTTGGCTTTCCAGCCTGTGCGTGGCACTGACCCACGGCATCCGCCCCGTCCTGCGATTGCTGGCCATCACCATCGCTCTGCTGCTGCCCTTCCTGCTGTTGCTCGCGCCCCCGCTGGTCGGCGGCGGGCTTGCCCAGCGGCTTGCCATCGCCGTCTGGCTTGGTTGGTGCATGCAGCTTGACACCATCCGATAGTACGAATACCTACAACACTTCGCTGCGGCTTCCAAACGCATGGGAAAGCGTGCTGCGGTCGACATATTCCAGCTCCCCCCCCAGTGGAACGCCATGTGCGAGGCGACTTGGGCGCACGCCGGCTTTGCGGGCGATTTGCGCCAGATAGTGCGCCGTGGCCTCCCCCTCCACGGTGGGGTTCGTGGCGATGATGAGCTCGCGCACCTCGCCATCGGCAAGACGCTCGGCCAATCGGTCGAGTCCCAGTTGTGCCGGACCAATGCCATCCAACGGACTGAGCCGGCCTTGCAGAATGAAGTAACAGCCGCGATATCCAGTGGCCTGCTCGATCGCCAGTCGATCCGCCGGCGTTTCCACCACGCACAGCTCACTGCGCTCACGGGCACTGTTGGCGCATACTGCGCACAGCTCGTCTTCACTGAAATCCCGGCAGTCCCGGCAGTGACCGATGCGGGTCAATGCCTCGGCCATGATGGCAGCCAACGCCAGCCCGCGCCCGCGGTCGCGCTCGAGCAGATGATAGGCCATGCGCTGAGCCGACTTCGGCCCGACACCGGGCAGAATGCGCAAGGCTTCGACAAGCTGTTCGAGCAGCGGTGCGCTCATGCCCCACCCTGCCCGTGCCGGATGGCGGATTTCATCAGAACAGCCCCGGAATCTTCATGCCTGGCGGCAGCGGCAAGCCGGCTGTGGCAGCCCCCATTTTTTCCTGACTGGCGGTATTCGCCTTGTTGACAGCATCATTGAAAGCCGCAGCAATCAGATCTTCCAGCATTTCCTGATCACCAAGAACCGCCGGATCAATGCGCACCTTGCGGCACTCCATCTTGCCGCTCAACGTCACCACAACCATCCCGCCGCCAGCATTGCCGATCACCTCGAGCTGAGCCAGCTCGTCTTGGGCACGCTGCAGGTTTTCCTGCATTTTCTGTGCCTGCTGCATCAATTGAGCTATGTTGCCACGCATGGAATTCTCCTGAAATCAAATGGAATGAAGTATCGCCCGTTGCACTGACGGCACGGTGCGACGCAAATGGGGTTCAACGTGGACGAATGGTGCCAGGAACGATTCGGGCACCTTGCCCAGTCCAGGCCAGCACGTCCGGATGCTGTCGAAACTGCTGCTCTGCCATCGCTTGACGGGCATCTTCTGCCCGCTTCTGACGATGATGCAGCGTTTCGCCGGTATCGCGCGTGCGCTCGAAGTGCAGTGACAGAATTTCACCAAGTGATTCGGTCAGCGCATCGCTCAGGACACGGGTTGCCACCGGAGTCTTCATGAACTCATCCTCCTCCTGCAAGGACAACCGCAATATTCCCGGCTCGTGTGCAACGAAGCCAACATGCGCAGCCAATTGGCGCGCTGGCCCACTCAGATCAAGCCGCTCAAGCAATGCCAGCCACCCTTCCTTGTCGAGACAGCGCCCTCTCGGCGTGGAAATCGGCAAGCCGGAACTGGAAGCCGCCTCGACATCCCCTCCTGCCATCCTGCCAACCGAGGCTACCGGCGATGATGCCTCGGCAGTTTGCAAGGGTGCGGTTTCCGGCGGCGCAACCTGCGCGACAACTGGCTGATCAGATGACCGCTCAGGTGACTGCAGTTGCTCCCGAACGGTACCACCCCGCAACTGCTCGGCGGGTGTCGAACTGGCAGCGTGCCCATCATCGGGCAATACCGCTTGGCCAGTCGATGTCGACGCCGGTGTCGTCAGCGTCGCTGCCGATGGCGAAATCGGCCTTGCCATGCGACTTGCCGGAGCGCTCGATTCGTTGCCCGTCGCCAACGCCGCAGCAAGAGCGGCCTTTTGATCGCGTCCCTGCCCGCCGCTGCCTTGACGCTCTCCATCGGCCGCCGCCGAGCCTGCGCTGGGGCGGAACGCCAACATGCGCAGCAGTGCCATTTCAAAGCCGGTTCTGGGGCTGGGTGCCAACGGCAGATCGCGACGCCCCTGAATGGCCATCTGGTACCAAAGTTGCACAAGCTCGGGACGCAACTGCTTGGCAAGCAGATCCAGATCCACACCCGGCATCTGCGCCGGCATCGCACCTGGCACCAACTGGTGCACCTGGATGTGATGCAGCGCTTCGGCCAATGCCTCCAGCACTTGCGCAAAGTCCGGGGAAAGCTCGGCCAGTGCAGCCACTTCATTCATCAGCGCATTACCGTCGGCATGACCAAGTGCCTCCAGCAAACTGCCGATCCGGCCACGATCCACACTGCCCAGCATCGTGGCAACTGCCGCATCGCTCAAGTGAGCGCCACTGTAGGCAATCGCCTGATCGAGCAAGGACAGCCCATCGCGCAAACTGCCATCGGCCGCGTGCGCCAGCAGACGCAGGGCACCGTCTTCGAACGGCAACCCCTCGGCAGCAAGAATCTTGCGCATCTGCCCTTCAATCTGCTGCAAGTCCAGGCGTTTGAGATTGAATTGCAGACAGCGCGAAAGCACAGTCACCGGCAGCTTCTGCGGATCGGTGGTGGCGAGCAGAAACTTGACGTGTCCGGGAGGCTCCTCCAGCGTCTTCAACAGGGCGTTGAAGGCCGATTTGGAGAGCATGTGCACTTCGTCGATCAGGTAGACCTTGACCCGCCCCCTGCTCGGCATGTACTGGGCGTTGTCAATCAATTCGCGCACGTCATCCACGCCGGTATTGCTGGCGGCGTCGATTTCAAGCAAATCGATGAAACGTCCGGCATCGATATCCAGACAGGTAGGGCATTCCCCGCACGGATCTGCTGATGTGCCGCGCTCGCAATTGAGGGATTTGGCAAAGATCCGGGCGATGGTGGTTTTGCCCACGCCACGGGTGCCGGTGAACAGAAACGCATGGTGAACGCGGCCGGAATCCAGCGCATTGCTCAGGGCACGCACGACATGTTCCTGACCGACCAGCTCGGCAAACCGCTTGGGACGCCACTTGCGGGCGAGGACTAGATAACTCATGCCCGGCATTTTGCCATGCGCGCCACGATTTCGGGAGAGTTGCCAGACGGCAAAAGGCGACGGCTCTGCCGACGATCCTCGGCGCCCGCATCATCTGATACCGTTGCTGCCTTCCGGCCCTGGCGGGATTTTCAAACTAGCGTCGCGAGGGGCCAACAGAGCCGCCATGGAGAGCATCGCCACAAGGCGCTGCAACTGACTGCCATGAGTGGAAGCCAGTGGTTGGGCATTCTACGGATAAAAAGCGAGCCTGCCAAGTGCTGCTTGCCGGCAAGCACATGGCAGGATCACGACCATGCACGGGGAAGCATCCCCGTACAACGGATCAATGCTTGGCATGCGTTGATCAGAGCGGCTCTACGGCATCAGCCTGCAAACCTTTTTGACCTTCGACCACCACGAAGCTGACCTTCTGGCCTTCCTTCAGGGTTTTGAAGCCATCAATCTGGATTGCGCGGAAATGGACGAACACATCTTCGCCGGTTTCGCGGCTGATAAAGCCAAATCCCTTGGCATCGTTGAACCACTTGACGGTGCCGGTTTCACGATTGGACATCGAACTTGCTCCTTGAACAGTGCGGTTGAAAATCCCGGCAAGATGCCGGAAAGCCGGCATGAGGTTCATCCTGAACAGGCAACCGCGCGTTGGCACTTTGCCCTTCTTGAAGCTACCCTGAACATCCGGCGAGTAAAACTTAACCCTGCCTTGATGAAAAATCAATTGCTCGCCACCTTTTTCACCGACTTTCTTGACATCTCTCCCGCATGGATACTTCAACTTTTCTCTATGGGCTGGCCATTGTGCTGGTATTGGTGGGCTTGGCCGGCATCATCCTGCCAGCCCTGCCCGGCCTGCCGCTGGTATTTGCCGGCCTGCTGCTGGCGGCTTGGGTGGATGGCTTTGCGCATGTGCACTGGGGCTGGCTGATTCTGCTTGGCACGCTGACCCTCATCGCATCCGTGGTCGATTTCGTGGCCGGCGCTTTCGGAGCACAACGGGTCGGCGCCAGCAAATGGGCCGTATGGGGTGCAACAATCGGTACCCTGGTCGGCTTGCTGCTTGGCCCATGGGGTCTTTTGATCGGGCCGTTTGCAGGTGCCGTAGGCGGCGAGCTTCTCTATCGCCGTCGCCTTTCCGGCAATGATGCCGGCGAAGCCGTCAAAATCGGTTTCGCCACTTGGCTTGGGCTTTTGTTCGGCGTACTGCTGAAGCTGGCACTGGCGTTTGCCATGATTGCCTTGTTTGCCCTGCTCTGGTTCATTTGAGATTCCCTTTCAGACAAGGGAGAACAGACGACGGACATTAGCCGAGGTAACAGCGGCGATTTCGCCTGCCGACTCCCGCCGCAGTGCTGCGACCACCTCCAAAATAGCGACAAGACGAGACGGCTCGTTGCGTCGCCCGCGCCAATCGGCATCGGGCTGATCTGGGCTATCGGTTTCCAGCACAAGCTGCTCCAGCGGCAATTCGGCCACCATGCGTTGCAAACGTCGGGCACGGACATGGGTCAGCGGGCCGCCAAAGCCCAGCAAAAATCCCATTTTCCACAGCTGCCGCGCCTGCTCCGGGCTGCCGGAATAGCTATGGATCACGCCCCTGACCGTCGGAAAGCGGCGCAATGCCTGGATGACAGCCTCGGTGGCACGCCGGGCATGGATGATGACCGGCAATCCGAATTTTTCGGCCAATGCCAACTGTGCCTCGAAATAGAATTGCTGGCGTTCGCGATCAAGATCCGGAATAAAAAAATCCAATCCGATTTCGCCCACCGCAACACACTGCCCTGCCTGCGCCAAGCGTGCCTGCAAGGCATCCAGATGCTCTGGGCGGTGCCTGTCCAGATACATTGGATGCAGACCGTAGGCCGGATACAACCCCGGATGGCCTGCGCAGATGGTGTGGATTTTGTCCCAACCCGCGGCATGCGTGGCCGGAATCACCTGCGCCTGCACACCAACGGCATGTGCACGGGCAATGACAGACTCCCGATCGCCATCAAAAACCGTCATGTCCAAATGACAGTGGCTGTCGATCAGCGTCATCTCGGATCGTGCTTGCATCCGGCTCAGCGCCGCTTGGCCTGTCCTTCGATGACGCGATCATCATCCTTCGCCGGGGATGCAGGTTGCGGGCGATTTTTCCAGCTGGCAAGCAGCACGGTGGAAAGCCCGAGGATGAGCTCGTCAAGGAAGGGCAAGGGATCAGGCCAGACAACGCTCAGCAACAACAACAGGGCTATGATTTTGAACAAGGTCGGGTGCCTGAGCGTACTTGCCCATTTCAGAAACGGCGTGATCAAGAAGGCGCGCATGGCTGTCCTGCAGAAATCCAAGGTGGCAAGCATGCCTGATTCACTGTTCGACAGATGAATGGGGGCTGTCATGCGCGATGCGGATCGCGCACATCGCCCAACTCCCGCAGGACCACGGTGGCGTAGCTCCCGGCGGGCAAGGTGAAACACAGCTCCAGCACATCGGCCGCCAGCCATTGCCATTCCAGCTCGCGCACCGGCAATCGCAGGCTGCGTCGCTCCTGCTTGAGGCCGACGTCGGCAAGCCCTTGGCAAAGCGTGGAATACTGATCGGCAACACGCTGCTCCAGCGCCACACAGGCATCCGTGCTGCGCAAGCTGCCTTGCCCCCACATCGGTCCGGTGGGATGAATATCGAAGCGGGCAATTCGTGCGGCAAGCTGTGCGTCGATGGGCTCGGGGCCGAATACGCTATGGCTGCCATCAAGCATGAAGACATCGCCCGGCAAGGCGTGCTGCCAACAGTCCCCGGCAACCCGCTCCGCCAGCACGGCATTGAAAATTTCCGAGCGGGCGGCAGAAATCAGCAGACTGCGCACTTCCCGCTTGAAGCGCTTGCCGGCAAACATTTGCATCGCCCTAGCAACATTCTCGCCCCCGCGGCCAAAGCGTTGTTCCCCGAAATAATTCGGCACACCCTGCTCGCCAAGGCAGATCAAGCGACTCTCGATCGCGCCTCGATCTCCGCAAACATCACGCAGACGCAGCACGAAACGATTGCCGGCCAGCGCACCGCGCGGCAACTTGCGTGCATGCCAATCATGCGCCAGCACCCGCAATCCGTCACAGACCAGCTGCTGGAACTCCGGTGCATGCCTCTTCGGCAACCAGATGCTGAATCGCTGCCGAGTCAGCGCATGACGATCCTTGAGACCGGCATAGCCGATCGCCGATTCGCTCACCCCTGCCCAACGCGCCAACCGTTGCACCACCTGATGGGTGGCAAGGCCGCGCTTTTCGATTTCGAGCAACAAGTGCTCACCACTGCCACTGGCGGCGAAACTTGCGATTTCCACCACCTGGAAGTCTTCCGGCTGCTGACGAATCTGTGCCGTCAACATCGCCGGGCCGTGCGCACACGGCAGGGCCGCGACCTCATTCATCACGAAGCACAAGGCAGATGGCCTGCGCCGCAATGCCCTCTTTGCGGCCAGTAAACCCCAACGTTTCGGTCGTGGTGGCCTTGATGCTGACGGCATCCTCGGCGATGCCAAGCTCTTTCGCAATCAAGGTCTGCATGGCAGCGGCATGTGGCCCGACCTTCGGGCGTTCAGCGATCACAGTGAGATCGCAGTTGCCGACCCGCCAGCCGCGCTCATGCAGCAATGCCCGGCAATGGCGCAGGAATTCGATGCTGGCCGCATCCTTCCATCGCATGTCGCTTGGCGGAAAATGCTTGCCGATGTCACCAAGCGCCAGTGCACCGAGCATGGCATCGCACAAGGCATGCAGCAACACATCGCCATCACTGTGTGCCAATACGCCATGGCTGTGTGGAATTCGCACGCCCCCAAGCATGATGTGATCGCCTGCGCCAAACGCGTGCACGTCAAAACCCTGACCTATCCGAATCATCGCGTCACTTCCTGCTTACTTGTCACGAAGTACCGCATGACGCGCCAGCCCGCACAGCGCAGCTCTGGCCGGCGTCGGCGGCAGTCCTTGCAAGGATTGCTCCGCCCGCTGGGCAAACATCAGCGCACGCTCACGGCTGTAGCCGAGCGAATCATGTGCATGAATGGCAGCGACGACTTCCGGCAGGGCACCGACATCACCAGCCTCGACAATCTGGCAAAGACGCTCGCGGGTGGCAGCATCGGCATGAGCCATGGCGTGGATGAGGGGCAGCGTCATCTTGCCCTCGGCCAGGTCATCGCCGAGGTTCTTGCCCATGGTCTGCGCATCGGAAGTGTAGTCCAACACATCGTCGGCAATCTGGAAGGCATGCCCCAGCGCCAGTCCATACTGGTGCAGCGCTTCTTGCGTGGCCTCGTCCGCACCGGCCAGCAAGGCTCCCAGACGAGTAGCGGCAGCAAACAGGATGGCGGTCTTGCGCTCGATCACCCGCAAATAGGCTTCTTCGCTGGTCTGCGGATTGCGCACATGCAAGAGCTGCAACACTTCGCCTTCCGCGATCTGGTTGGTGGTGTCTGCCAGAATCTTCTGGATCGGCATCGACTCGAGCTCGACCATCAACTGAAAGCTGCGCGAATACAGAAAGTCGCCAACCAGCACACTGGCAGCATTGCCCCATACGGCATTGGCAGTGCTACGGCCGCGTCGCAAATCGGACTCGTCCACCACATCATCGTGCAGCAGCGTGGAGGTGTGGATGAACTCGATGGTCGCCGCCAATTGATGAGCATCGGCTCCCATGTAATCGAGCGCACGTGCGCTCAGCAGCAGCAGCATCGGGCGCAGCCGCTTGCCACCGGCATTGATGATGTATTCGGAAATCTGGTTGATGAGCAACACATCCGAAGCCAGTCTGCGGCGAATCAATGCATCCACGGCAGCCATGTCTGCCGAGACAAGCTGTTGGATGGCGGGCAAGGCAAGGCTCTCGGCAGTGCGGGTGTTCATCGGCGGGCAATCATTGAAAGGCGGCTATTATAGGTGCCCTGTCGGCAGGCGCTTGTTCCAGTGCCCGGCGGACATCGACAGGGCTCCCATTCCGGCAGTCCCTGGGGTAAAGTGCTTGCCCCAAGACAGACGCACAATCAAAGAAGGACAGGACATGGCGCGCGGCATCAACAAGGTCACTCTGCTGGGCAATATCGGCTCGGATCCTGAAGTGCGCTACACCCAAAGCGGCATGGCCGTCACACGGGTCAGCCTTGCCACGACCAGCGTGCGCAACGACCGCGACGGCAACCGTCAGGAGCAGACCCAGTGGCACCGGGTGACGTTCTTCGGCAAGCTCGCCGAAATCGCCGGGGAATACCTGCGCAGAGGCTCGCAAGTGTATGTCGAAGGCGAGATCCGGTACGACAAATATACCGGCCAGGACGGCATTGAGCGGTACAGCACCGACATCATCGCCAACGAAATGCTGCTGGTTGGCGGGCGCGGCGGTGGTGAAGCCGGGGCAGGCCGCGGCAATGAGGGCTATGGTGGAGGCTACGAGCAGCGCAGCACTCGCCCGCAAGCAGCATCGCGCCGCGAAACGCCACAGCGTCAAGCACCGCCGTCTCCGGTGGCGCCACCGCCTGCCGAATTTGCCGGTGACGGTTTCGATGATGACGATATCCCGTTCTAAGGGTCTGTTTACGATCTCTCAGGCAGCAGCAACAAGCTGATACAAAAAACGCATGCAAGCGACCTCCCTCGAGAGAGGTTTTCCGAGATAGAACCGCTGCTGCGCGGCGCGCAGCAGCAAGCCCGTGATACTGAAGCTGTCTGCGCGGTACTGTACTTGTTGTGTATCGCTTTCCAGTGACGCTTTCTGGCCCCGGAATTTCCCGACTGGCAGAACGCACATGCGTACTACCGGCAGCAATGAAGTGAGCCGACCCACACGGCGTTGAGCGTGCTGCTGGAGCGCGCATGCAAAAAATCAGGTTGACGCGACCCGAGAAAACGGGGGCGCAGCGTCTGCAGAACGCTCTTGAGCGCAACGTGAAGAACATGGACACGGCGGCCCTGAAGGGGCATGCAAACGGCATTGGCTCAGCGCCGACTTCCACTATCCCAAAGCCGTGCGCAAACCGATTTGCACGACCAATGCGGTGGAGGCGCTGCACCAGCAGTTTCGCAAACTGACCAAGAGCAAGGAACGATTGCCAATCAAACCGCGTTGCTCAAGTTGCTGTCGGCATTCACGAGGCTTCGAAAAATGGACGATGCCATGCTGAATTGGGCTCAGCCTCTCAGCCAACTGGAGGCCTTCTTTGAAGGCTGGATCGACGGCATAATGAAACTGCAGCAATTTTCCTGCTGCGGAATTTTGAATACCCTCGCCCCCATGCTGCGTACTGCTCTTCTTGCCTCTCTTGCCCTTTTGCCGCTCTTGCCGACCAAGGCACTGGCTCGTGATCTGTCGCTCAGCACGCTCGCCGAGCAAAGCGAGTTCCGCAAAACCGGGCGCTATGACGAGATGGTTGCGCTGTGTGAGGCATTTGCGCATCGATGGCCGCAGCAGGCCCGCTGTTTCGACTTCGGTATCAGCCCGGAAGGGCGTGCCATGAAGGCACTGGCCGTCTCCAACCGCGGCCTGCTCACCCCGCAATCAGCACGCGCAGCGGATGTGCCGGTAGTCTTGGTACAGGGTGGCATCCACGCCGGTGAAATCGACGGAAAGGATGCTGTGTTCTGGCTGTTGCGCCAATTGCTCGAAGATGAAAATACCCGGCGTGTGCTGGATGAACAGGTGTTGTTGTTCGTGCCAGTGTTCAACGTGGATGGCCATGAGCAGTTTCGCGCTTGGCAGCGTCCCAATCAGCGGGGCCCGGAGGAAACGGGATTTCGCACTACAGCTCAGCGCTACAACCTCAATCGCGATTACGTGAAAGCCGACAGCATCGAAATGCAGGCGATGCTTCAGCTTGTCAACGAATGGGATCCATTGATCATGATGGATCTGCATGCCACCAATGGCGCTCAGTTCCAACACGATATCGCCCTGATTGCCGAGCCGGTCAAGTCCGGGGATTTGGCCTTGCGCGAGATTGGTCGGACATTGCGCGATGCGATTCTCGACGACCTGCGCAAGCACGGCTCACGGCCACTGCCGTTCTATCCCAGCTTTGACGAGCATGACAACCCGGCGTCCGGAATCAGCGCCGGCGTGCCGACTGCGCGCTATTCGCATGGTTATTTCGTGTTGCGCAACCGGCTGGGGCTGTTGGTGGAAACCCACAGCTGGCGATCCTATCCCGAACGTGTGCGCGCAACTCGGCATACCGTGGAAAGCCTGCTGCAGCAAACCGCCCGTCATGGTCGCCAATGGCTGCACGAGGCTCATCAGGCCGATCAGCGGGCTCGGCAAATGACCGGGCAGCCGATACCCCTCGCATGGCAAGTGCTGCCCGATGCAGTTCGGCACATCGAGTTCCAGGGCTATGCCTGGCAGCGCACCCCCTCGGACGTTTCCGGCGCACTGATGACCCGTTATGACGAAAGCCACCCGGAAGTCTGGTCGATGCCCTTGCGTGACGAGGTGCGTCCCTCTCTGCAGGAGAACGTGCCGGCGGCAGGCTATTTGATTCCCGTCGCATGGGCCGCGGTGCTGGCACCGCACCTGGATCGACATGGCATCCACTATCAACGCATCGATCATGCCATCGAAACGTTCTCGGCCGAAGTCTTCCGTGCCACTAGGGTGCAACCTGCAGCGCAGTCGATGGAGGGGCGTCAGCGCATGCAGCTGGCCGGGCAATGGCAGCCGGAAGTCCGCAATGAAGCGGCAGGTGCCCTGTTCGTACCCAGTGCCCAACCCAAAATCCGATTGCTGATGCAGATTCTTGAGCCACTGGCGCCGGACTCGTTTGCCAGCTGGGGCGGCATGAATACCGTCTTCGAGCGCAAGGAATACATGGAGGACTATGTGGCGGAAGAACAGGCACGCAGGATGCTGGCCGCTTCGCCGGCATTGAAGCGCGAGTTCGAAGCACGCCTGCAAAGCGACCCCGAGTTTGCTGCCTCCTCACAGGCACGCCTCGAGTTTTTCTACCGACGCCATCCGGCTTGGGACGAAAATCTCGATCGTTATCCGGTACTGCGCCTGCAGCACTTGCCAGCCGATATTTCGCCGCTCGCCAGCGAACAGCCCTGAATGCGACCGCCCTTGCCCTCCTGCCAAAACCAACGCCCATGAGTACGCTTGACATTCAGCAACCCACCACCCTTCCCGCTGCCCAAACCCGCCAAGTCGCTGATCAGATCGCCGTCACTTTGCAGGAAAAGTTCGGTCTTGAATGCCGCTGGCAGGGCGATGTTCTGGGATTTTCCCGCAACGGCGTGGAAGGCCATATTGCCCTCAAGCCGAATCTGGTCGAGGTGCATGCCCGGCTCGGCTTTCCCTACTCGATGATGAGCCCGATGATCGAAGATGAAATCCGCCGCGTCCTGAGCGAAAAGCTCGGTTGATATTTCAGCTGTCCAATACCGCCATCCGCGCTGGGTAACTCCCCTTGCCCGACGCACTCGGCCAGGTCTGTATTGCCCTCCCCTGACCCTTTTTGGATACAGCTAAAGAAACCCCACAAGCGGCACCGGATCGGGCATATGCCATGCCCGACCCGGCATCGCGTTTCTCATCCATTTTATTCAACCGCCAATTTCAATACCGTTACTGCCATTGCGGATGTGGTTCTGCACACCGGTCTGACTGAGGCTGATTCGTGATTCATTGGCAAGACGGCTGATCTCGCGGCGATTGCCGGTCTGCACAGCCTCAAGGTACTGCGCCATCTGCAAGGAACCTACCCAGTAAAGTGTTTCGGCCATGCGTTGCTTTTCTGCTGCGCTCTTGCTGACCATGTCGCTGTCACCCGCCAGGCTTTCCCGCAACTGCCGTGCCAGAGCATGTCCGCGCAGACTGGCCAGATCCATTTGTTGCGAAATGCCATAGTGGACGACAATCCAGTAGGCCATCGCGGTGGCAACGCTGTCGGGCTCATAACCATCCGAGCGCAGTGCCTGTCGCAGTTGCTGTATCAACCCGGTATTTTCAATGCGACGCAACTCCTGCTCGGCGCGGGCATCCAGTCGCCCCTTCTCACGCAGCTGCTGACGTAGAGTCTGAATCATTTGCTGATTGATTTGCTGGCGCACCTGGGCATTGGGCGTATAACGATGCGCATTGGGACTGGAGGCGCGCGCTACCCTACTGCTGGCAGATGAACCACTGCTACCACTGCGCCCGCTGCTGCTTGAGCCCGAACGCTTGCGGTCGTTGCGGGTCAGGTCTTCATAGCGCCTGCGATTTTCTTCGATGTTGCGCTGGTAGGCATTATCAATCTGCCAGGTCGAAGAAAAATCATAGATCATGTAGGCCTGCACTGGCTTGGGCGAGACAAAGGCCATTCCGGCAAGAAGGAGCAAAAAACCAAGCCGTGGGGGCTGCATCATGACAAGTCTCCTGAGCGATAGGTGCTGAGCGAGGCTAACATGCAAAAAGTACGCACCCCGCCATGGCGGGGTGCGTCGGGGGGATCGAGAGTAAAAGAACATTCATGCGCCGTCAGCTGCGACGCATAAATGTCGCATGGCAGGCTCAGGCCGCTTTCACGGTGTTCGCCACTTCGACGTAATCGGGGATTTGGTCGAAGTTGAGGTAGCGATAGATGTTGTCGGCATTGCTGTCGATCACACCGATGTCGGCCATGTATTCCTCGCGCGTCGGGATGCGGCCAAGGCGCGAGCAAATCGCCGCCAACTCCGCCGAACCCAGGTACACATTGGTGTTGCGTCCCAGACGGTTGGGGAAGTTGCGGGTGCTGGTGGACATCACCGTGGCGCCTTCGCGCACCTGTGCCTGATTGCCCATGCACAGCGAGCAGCCGGGCATTTCCATGCGGGCACCGGCGGTGCCGAAGGTGCCGTAATGGCCTTCTTCGGTGAGCTGCTGGGCGTCCATCTTGGTCGGCGGGGCCACCCACAGGCGGGTCGGAATGTCGCGCTTGCCTTCCAGCAGCTTGGCGGCGGCGCGGAAGTGGCCGATATTGGTCATGCAAGAGCCGATGAAAACTTCGTCGATGTCGGCACCGGCGACGTCGGACAGGGTCTTGGCATCGTCCGGGTCGTTCGGGCAGCAGACAATCGGCTCCTTGATTTCATCGAGGTTGATTTCGATAACGGCAGCGTATTCGGCATCGCTGTCGGCTTCGAGCAGCTGCGGGTCGGCCAACCAGGCTTCCATCTTCTCGATGCGGCGCGCCAGCGAACGCGCATCTTCGTAACCTTCGGCAATCATCCACTTCAGCAGGGTGATGTTGCTGGTGAGGTATTCGATGATCGGGGCCTTGTCGAGCTTCACCGTGCAACCGGCGGCCGAGCGTTCGGCCGAGGCGTCGGCAAGTTCGAATGCCTGCTCCACTTTCAGATGCGGCAGCCCTTCGATTTCCAGAATGCGGCCGGAGAACACGTTTTTCTTGCCCTGCTTGGCCACCGTCAACAGGCCCTGCTTGATGGCATACAGCGGGATGGCATGCACCAGGTCACGCAGGGTCACGCCCGGCTGCATCTTGCCGGTGAAGCGCACCAGCACCGATTCGGGCATGTCCAGCGGCATCACCCCGGTGGCGGCGGCAAAGGCGACCAGCCCCGAGCCTGCCGGGAAGGAAATACCGACCGGGAAGCGAGTGTGCGAGTCGCCGCCGGTGCCGACCGTATCGGGCAGCAACATGCGGTTCAGCCAGCTGTGAATCACGCCATCGCCCGGACGCAGGGAGATGCCGCCGCGGGTGGAAATGAACTCCGGCAGGGTGTGATGGGTCTTGACATCGACCGGCTTGGGATAGGCGGCGGTGTGGCAGAACGATTGCATCACGAGGTCGGCCGAGAAGCCGAGGCAGGCCAAATCTTTCAGCTCATCGCGGGTCATCGGCCCGGTGGTGTCCTGCGAGCCGACCGAGGTCATCTTCGGTTCGCAATAGGTGCCCGGACGGATGCCCTGCCCTTCGGGCAGGCCACAGGCGCGGCCGACCATCTTCTGCGCCAAGGTGTAGCCCTTGCCGGTATCGGCCGGGTTCTGCGGCAGGCGGAACAGGGTGGACGGGGCAAGGCCCAGCGCTTCGCGTGCCTTGGCGGTCAGGCCACGGCCAATGATGAGCGGAATGCGGCCACCGGCGCGCACTTCATCCAGCAGCACGTCGGACTTCAGCACGCTTTCGGCAATCTGCTTGCCCTCCTTGAAGGCCGTCACCTTGCCGCTGGCATGGTCGATGTTGAGCTCGATGACATCGCCGAGATTCATTTCGGTGACGTCGATTTCCAGCGGCAGCGCGCCGGCATCTTCCATCGTGTTGTAGAAAATCGGCGCGATCTTGCCGCCCAGGCAGACACCGCCAAAACGCTTGTTGGGGATGAAGGGCATGTCTTCGCCCGTCCACCACAGCACCGAGTTGGTGGCGGATTTGCGGCTGGAGCCGGTACCGACCACGTCACCGACATAGGCCACCAGATGGCCTTTTTCCTTCAGGTCCTGAATCAGCTGGATGGGGCCGCGCTTGCCGTCTTCTTCCGGCACGAACGGCGCATCCGGACGCTTGTTCTTCAGCATCGCCAGGGCGTGCAGCGGAATATCCGGGCGGGTGGTGGCATCCGGTGCCGGCGACAAATCGTCGGTATTGGTTTCACCCGGCACCTTGAACACGGTGATGGTGAGTTTTTCCGGCAGGGCCGGGCGGCTGGTGAACCATTCGGCATCGGCCCAGCTCTGCATCACGGCCTTGGCATGGGCATTGCCGGCATCGGCCTTGGCCTTGACATCGTGGAAGGCATCGAACATCAGCAGGGTGTGCTTGAGCGCATTGGCTGCCGTTTCGCCCAGCTCGGCATCATCGAGCAGCTCCACCAGCGGGTGAATGTTGTAACCGCCAAGCATGGTGCCGAGCAGCTCCACCGCGTGCTTGCGGCTGATGAGCGGCGTGGCCTCCTTGCCGAAGGCAACGGCAGCCAGATAGCTCGCCTTGACCTTGGCGGCATCGTCCACCCCGGCCGGCACGCGCTGGCTCAAAAGTTCGACCAGATACTCGCCCTCGCCTGCCGGCGGGTTTTTGATGAGTTCGATGAGGTCTGCGGTTTGCTGCGCGGTCAGGGGCAGCGGCGGGATGCCGAGAGCGGCGCGTTCTTCGACGTGTTGGCGATAGCTGGCAAGCATCGAGATTCTCCAGGTGGGATACGGATGAGAGGAATGTGGGTTCAGGGCGTGATGAGTTTCAAGCCCTTGAACCAATCACGGTAAAAGACGGCCTCGCGGGTAATGAGGCCATCGCATTGCAACAGGGCATGGGCACCGACGAGAAAGCGCGGCAAGGCCGGTGCGGCCTCGCTGCCGCCGCGCTGGCGATAACGGCGCTGCATCTCGCCGGCGCGCAGTGCTGCCTTGGCTTCCAGCGGCAGATGGCGGATGCCGATTTCTTCCAGCACCGCCAAGGCTTCGTCGCCATCGCGCAGGGCACTGCAGACTTCCGCCAGCGCCACGTCGGCAATCACTACCGGGCCGCTGGCCAGCGCCCGGCGCAGCACCGCTTCGGCCGCGTCCGCCTCGGCGCTGTCGGTCAAAAGGTCGATCACCACGGCGGCATCAACGGCGATCATGCATCCGCCTTGCCGCGCACGCCGGCCACGGCATCGGCCGTATCGGCAAAACCCTCCAGACGAAAGCGCCCGCGCGCCTTGGAAAGCGCATCGTCCACGCTCTTGCGCAGCACGATCCGGCCACCGTCCAGCTCCACCTTCAAGGTGCTGCCCTTGGCCAGCCCCAGCGCATCACGCACCGCCTTGGGCAAGGTGATCTGTCCACGCTCGGCAACGGTCACTTCCATCGTTTGACTCGGCTTCAAAGTATGCATGGATTATACATACTTCCGTCGTCATACCCAAATCCGCAT
Organism: Lysobacter sp.; assembly: GCA_041855065.1. GTDB lineage: Bacteria > Pseudomonadota > Gammaproteobacteria > Xanthomonadales > Xanthomonadaceae > Solilutibacter. The sequence continues at coordinate 2,918 of JBHADJ010000012.1, read as the reverse complement.
GGCGCGACGGGTGGATTGTCAGGCGTGGCTCCGCCAGCGTTGCAGCAGCAACGTGTTGCCGAGGACGCTCAGCGAGGAAAACGCCATTGCCGCACCGGCAATCATCGGATCGAGCAGGCCAAACGCCGCCAGCGGGATGCCGAGCAGGTTGTAGGCAAACGCCCAGAACAGGTTTTGCCGGATTTTCCGCGTGGTGCGCCGCGAAATATCGATGGCATCGGCAACCCGCATCAGCTGTGGCCGCATCAAAGTGATGTCGGCCGCCTGCATGGCAATGTCGGTGCCCGTGCCCATGGCGATGCCGACATCGGCAGCCGCCAGTGCCGGGGCATCGTTGATGCCATCCCCGACCATCGCCACCTTGCCTGCCCGTGCCAGATCGGTAACGGCTCGGGCTTTTTCCCCCGGCCCGACCTCGGCCAGCACACGGTCGATGCCAAGCGCCTTCGCCACCGCATTGGCGGCCCCGCGGTTGTCGCCGGAAATCATCACCGTGACAAGACCGAGCCGATGCAAGCGGGCGATGGCAGCGGCTGCGTCGGCACGCGGGGTATCGCGGAATGCCAGCAGCCCGCGCAGGCGCAGTGCCCCGTCCTGCCCGCTCGCAAGCCAGGCGATGCTGTGCCCGCTGCCCTGCAGTTGCTCGGCTTGCTCGGCCAAGGGGCCGACATCAACGCCGATTTCATCGAGCAATGCGCGATTGCCCAGCCAAACGCTTTCCATCGCCACCTTGCCGCTCACCCCGCGTCCGGCAATCGCCCGCACCGCCTCGGCAGCTGGAATCGCTTGACCGGCAGCCGCCTGCCGCACGGCATGCGCCAGCGGATGCTCGCTGCCCGCCTGCACCGCTGCCGCCAGGATCAACAATGCCGCTTCGTCGTTGTCGAGCGCATGGATCGCCACCAAACGCGGCTTGCCTTCGGTCAGGGTGCCGGTCTTGTCGAAGGCTACTTGCCCAAGATGCTGCGCCAATTCCAATGCCCGCGCATCCCGGATCAGGATGCCGGCCCGCGCTGCCACGCCGGTGCCGGCCATCAAGGCGGTGGGCGTGGCCAATCCCAGTGCGCAGGGGCAGGCAATGACCAGCACGGCCACGGCATTGAGCAGCGCCTGTGTCCAATCACCTTGCAACAGCCCCCAACCCAGCAAGGTCAGCAAGGCCAGCAACAGCACGAGTGGCACGAACACGGCACTGATGCGATCCACCTGCTGCTGAATCGGCGCCTTGTTGGCCTGCGCATTCTCCACCAGACGCACGATGCGCGCCAAGGCTGTTTCCGCGCCGAGGGCGGTGACTTCCACCTCCACCCGTCCTTCGCCATTGACCGCGCCGCCGATGATGCCATCGCCCGGCCCTTTTGCCAGCGGCAGCGACTCGCCGCTGATCAGCGCCTCGTCGACATCGGTGCACCCGTGAAGAATCCGTCCGTCCACCGGAAACCGCTCGCCCGGCCGCACCACCACCCGATCGCCCAGTTGCAGCAGCTCCACCGGCAATTCCAGCTCCGCGCCCTGCCGCAGCACCCGCGCCGTGGCCGGACGCAATGCCTGCAAGGCTGAAATCGCCGCGCGCGTCCGGCGCTTGGCGCGACCTTCCAGAAACTTGCCCAGCAGAATCAGGGTGATGATGACGGCCGAAGATTCGAAATACAGGGCATGGTGCTGCCCCTGCAACAGCCAGTACAGACTGAGGCCATAGGCTGCACTGGTACCGAGCGCGACCAACACGTCCATGCCGGCACTGCCGTTGCGCAGGGCATGCCAAGCCGCGCGGTAGAAGCGGGCACCAAGCCAGAATTGCACCGGCGTTGCCAGCGCCCATTGCAGCCAGCCCGGCAGCATCCAGTGCCGGCCGAACAAAAGCCCGGCCATCGGCAGCACCAGTGGCAGGGTCAGCAGCACCGCCCACAGCAGATGACGGCGTTCTCGCGCGTCCGACGACGGCGGTGGCTGAGTCCGCCCCTCCACCACCGGTTGCGCCGCATAGCCGGCAGCGGTAATGGCCGCCAGCACCTCGCGATTGTCGAGCGCGGGCAACACCACCAGCGTGGCGCGTTCGGTCGCCAGGTTCACGTTCGCCAGCAATACGCCGGGGACTTTGCGCAGGGCTTTCTCCACCCGTCCGACACAGGCGGCACAGCTCATGCCCTCGATATCGAAGGCGCGCGTTTGCGTCGCCAGCCCGAAGCCGGCCTGTTGCAGCGCCGCCAGCAGCGCGCCGCCTTCCACTTCGCCATCGAGCACCAGATCGGCGCGCTCGGCAGCAAGATTGACCTGCACCGCCGCCACGCCGGGCACCTTGGCCAGCACCCGCTCAACGCGCCCGACACAGGCTGCACAGCTCATGCCGAGAATGTCCAGCGACAAATGGCGCGTGCCGACCGCCTTCATCCGCCATCGCCATCCGGGAAAGAGGCGCGCACCTGATAGCCTTCGGCCTCGATGGCCCGACGCACGGCCTCGGCATCGCGGATGCCGGAAACCTCGACCTGCCCGTTTGGCAAATCAACCTGTGCAACACCGCCCAGCCGTGCCACCGCCTCGCTGACCGCCCGCACGCAATGGCCGCAGCTCATGCCCTCGACTTCAAACCGCATCGCCCTCTCCTGCTTGCAAAAAGCAAGTTTGCCATGCCGGTTTGGCTTTGGCGCAGCCCGGCATCGGCGGAATCGTCTTCACGGGTGGCGGCGGGCGCAATCAGGCGGTCGGTATCCATTGGCGCAATTTTAGCCGGGAATAACATGCGCGTCCGAGCCGCAGCGAGCGAGATCCAGAATCAATGCTGCGTATCGTTAAGGATCCTCTGAACAAGACGCCGAATTGAGCAATGTGACTGAGCTTGTGCTGGTATTTGGATCATGGAAGCCCATCCACTTGCCTCCACTGGCCCTTTCAAGCCGGAATCGTCTGGAAACTCC
>JBHADJ010000011.1:0-12629 GCA_041855065.1 Lysobacter sp. | reverse complement strand
CCGGCCTCCATCACCACCAGCCGGTCCATCGCGGCGATGGTGGAGAGGCGGTGGGCGATGGCGATCACGGTCTTGCCCTCCATCAGGGCGTAGAGGTTGTCCTGAATGGCGGCTTCCACTTCCGAATCCAGCGCGCTGGTGGCTTCATCCAGCACCAGAATCGGGGCGTTTTTCAGCAGCACGCGGGCGATGGCGATGCGCTGGCGCTGGCCGCCGGAGAGCTTGACGCCACGCTCGCCGACATGGGCATCGTAGCCGCTGCGGCCTTCGGCATCGGTCAGTTGCAGGATGAACTCGTGCGCGCGCGCCTTGCGTGCGGCCTCGATCATCTCCGCTTCGCTGGCCTCGGGGCGGCCGTAGAGGATGTTCTCGCGCACCGAACGGTGCAGCAACGAGGTGTCCTGCGTCACCATGCCGATCTGCGCGCGCAGGCTCTCTTGCTGCACGCGGGCAATATCGTGGCCGTCCAGCAAAATCTGCCCGCCTTCGCAGTCGTAAAAGCGCAGCAGCAAATTGACCAGGGTGGATTTGCCCGCACCCGAATGCCCGACCAGACCGATGCGCTCGCCGGGGCGGATGTGCAGGTTCAGCCCGTCGATGACGCCGGCATCGCGGCCATAGTGAAAGCGCACGTCTTTGAATTGAATCTCGCCCCCTACCTGCGCCAGTGGCGGTGCATCGGCGGCGTCGTCCACCGTCGGCGCCAAGGCAAGCGAGCCGATGCCATCATGAAGGGTGCCGATATTCTCGAACAGCGCCGACAGCTCCCACATGATCCACTGCGACATGCCGAGGATGCGCAACACCAGCGTCACCGCCACCGCGACGGCGCCCGCAGACACCGCGCCCTGTTGCCACAGCCACAAACCCAGCGCCACCACAGCAAACAGCAGCAGCATATTGAGCGTGTACAACAAGCTGGAAACGATGGTTGCCAACCGCATTTGCGGGTGCACCTTGGACAAGAACCCTTCCATCGCCTCGCGTGCATAGGCTTCCTCGCGCTGCGAATGCGAGAACAGCTTGACCGTGGCGATATTGGTATAGCTATCGACAATCCGCCCGGTCATTGCTGCACGGGCATCGGCTTGGGCGGCGGAGATTTTTTCCATCCTCGGCACGAACCAATACATCAGCCCGGCATAGGCCAGCAACCAGGCGATGAAAGGCAGCATCAGGCGCCAGTCGGCGGCGGCAGCAATCGCCAGGGTGCCGATAAAAAACACCAACACATAGTTGCCGATATCGAGCAATTTGATGACCGTCTCCCGCACCGCCAGCGAGGTCTGCATCAGCCGGGTGGCAATGCGTCCGGCAAACTCTTCCTGAAAATACCCCATCGACTGGCGCAGCAAATAGCGATGCACCGCCCAGCGGATGCGCATCGGAAAATTGCCGAGCAGGGTCTGGTGTTGCACCAGTGAATTGAACAGCACCAACAGCGGCAGCACCAGCAACACCAGTGCTCCCATCCACAAAAGTCGCCTGCCTTCCTCGGCAAAGAACGTCGCCGCGGTGCTGGATTCGAGCCGATCCACCAGCGCCCCGACATAGGCGTACAGCGCCAACTCGGCCAGCGCAATCCCGGCCGTGGTCAGGGCCAGCAGCAGCAGCCATGTTTCCGCCCCGCGGGTGTAATGGCGGCAGAACGCATACAGCGTGCGCGGCGGCTGCGCAGGCGGCGTTTCAGGGAACGGGGCAAGACGGGATTCAAACCAGCGGAACATCGAAAAGCTCGTGAGCGAGGGAGGAAAAAGCGACAAATGCCGACGAGTGTGACATAAGCCGCGGCCTGCGGAAGCCTGCGGGCGAGCGGGGGCGGGGAAGTCTTTGTTGCGCCAAGCCTGTCGAGCGTGAGCCGGCTTATTGCAGCGCCGCCGGCCGTGTGCAGCGGTAGGCGATATACAACGCCAGCACGGCATCAAAGCTGATGCAGGTGATGGCATACCCGCGTGGTGCAAAGCTGTGGCCTTGGCCTAGCAGATGCAGGCCAATGTCCCACAGCAAATGCGTGCCCCAGCCAATCGCCAGCCACACGCGGTTATGGCGCATGCCCAAGAGTGCGATGCTGCCGTAAAGGATGACGCCAGCCAATTCCAGCGCAATCCAGCCCGCGCTTGCGCCATTGGTTAGCGCAAATGCCACATAAATACAGGCGGCCACGACAAGGCCGATGGCAAAGGCTTTGTACGTATCAAAGCGCCGCGTCACATGAATGAAGGCGGCGGCAAGAATTACGCCTGCGACAAGCCAAAAGACCCACATGGTGTCTGCTTCATTCCGGACGGAGCTGCAAGGACAGTACAGGCCGGGCAGCCATCCCGGCCTGCATAAATCCGCCTCAGCCCGCGTTTGCGCCACCCAAGGCAAGACCGGCTTTGCTTGCGCTGGCACGACCCAGTTTTTGGCTTAGCCACTGCCCGGTTTCGACCAGTTTGCCCAGGTCGATGCCGGTTTGAAGGCCTAAGCCGTGCAGCATGTAAACCACGTCTTCGCTGGCGACATTGCCGCTGGCGCCACGGGCATAGGGGCAGCCGCCGGTGCCGGCGACGGCGCTGTCGATGACAGTGACGCCTTCTTCTAGGCAGGCCAGGATATTGGCCAGTGCCTGGCCGTAGGTGTCGTGGAAGTGGATGGCCAAGGCGTTGATCGGTACCTCCGTGGCAACGGCGCGCAGCATGGCGCGGGCTTGGCCCGGGGTGCCGACGCCGATGGTGTCGCCTAGGGAAATTTCATAGCAGCCCATCTCGTGCAGGGCACGCGCCACGCGCACCACGTCGGCCAGCGGCACCTCACCCTGATACGGGCAGCCAAGCACGGTGGACACATAGCCGCGCACGGCGATGCCGTCATGACGTGCCGCTTCCAGCAGCGGGGCGAAGCGTTGCAGCGATTCGGCGATGCTGGCGTTGATGTTTTTCTGGCTGAAGGCTTCCGAAGCGGCGGCAAACACCGCGACTTCCTGCACGCCGACGGCGCGGGCGCGTTCGTAGCCTTGCAGGTTCGGGGTCAGCACCGGGTAGCGGATGCCGGGGTGTTTTTCGATGCCGGCAAACACTTCCGCCGCATCGGCCATTTGCGGCACCCATTTGGGGCTGACAAAGCTGGTGGCTTCAATCGTGGCAAGGCCGGTGTGCGAGAGGCGATTGATGAGCTCGATTTTGTCGGTGGTGGAAACAGGGGTTTTTTCGTTTTGCAGCCCGTCACGCGGGCCGACTTCGACGATGCGGATAAAAGTGCTTTGGCTCATGGCGATAGGGGAGCAGTGGAGTGTGTGCTGCGTTGCAGCTGCAGGGGCATGTTGCCAGCATTGGCATCAGGATATGTCCCGTGCCCTGCAAGGCCTGCATCATCGCCTAATTCAGCATGTGGAGGCAGGTTTTGCAGGGCAAGGCAGGTCAAGCAAGGGACGGGTAGCCAACAGGCAGAAAATGCGTGCTTGCGAGTCATTCCGATGCGGGCAGCGGCTGGCGTCTTAGTACGTAGATGGGTTGGGGTGAATCGGCTGCGCGGATTTGCAGCAAGGTGGGTAGCACCGTATCAAGCTGCTCGGGGGGGAGGTTGATAAGTTCCGAATCATTCGGATGAAATGCCGCATCACCATACTGTGCCTTGATATGCTCAAGGACATCACGGGTATTGAAAAAGGAAATTTTCAAAGAGTCGCCTTCCAGTTGGTAGCCCAGCAGCATGTGGCTGTTGGTGCTATCGTTTCTGGGCAGAGGGGGCAGGGGTCTATCGGTATTGGCATCCGCGATTGTGGCTGCCCCTATGAGTATCCCCATATTCTGCGGATCAAAACGCAAATAGCCTTGGCCTTGATGCTGGAAAGTGGCAAATTGCAGCTGCAGTGGTTTGCCGGGTTCGCTGGGTCTGGAGCGCTCTTTATCGTCTTTTTTCGGCTCGACGGATTCGCTGAGATAAAAAATGGTGTGATTTTCGCTATTGAGCTGACAGTCGGCAGTTATCGTGACGGGTTTTGTCTTGGCTGGGGCGTCTGGCACATACCACTGGCCTGCGAGTGCTGTATCACAGCCCAATTCAGTGTTTGGCGGTAGATTTTTCAAAGCGATGCAGCCGCCAAGCAGCGGGGCGATGAGCAGCAAAGAAAGCAGGCGGGCAGGTTGGCTAATTCGTTTCATTCATTTCGCTCCAGTTGTACAAGCACCACGTCCGCGTCGACAAAATCGCCTTCCTGGCTGCGGATTTCCGCCACCACGCCATCGCGCGGGGATTTGAGGGCAAGTTCCATCTTCATCGCTTCCATCACCATCAGTACGTCTCCGGCTTTCACCGTGTCGCCGGGTTTGACCTTGACCAGCACCACACGGCCGGGCATCGGGGCTTTGAGGCTGTCGCCGCTTTGCGCGCCACGCTCGTCCTCCAGCCGGTGCAGGGCGGTGCGGGTAAAGACATGGCGGCATTCGCCATCGTGCAGGGTGAGTGCCTGGCCGTGGCTGTCCACCTGAAAGCGGCGGGCATGGCCGTTGATGCGCGCCGAAGCGATGTCGTCCACAAGGCGTAGGCCGAGGATTTCGGTATCACGCTCGCCTTCGCGCACGCGGTAATCGCCGTGGCTGCCGCGCACTTCCAGATGCGCATCGAGCGCGCCATGTTGCAACCGCAGCGGGGTGGCGCCGTGGCCGTCGAGGCGCCAGCCGTCACGGATGTCCCAGGGTGAGGTGCCGTCTGTTTGGCACATTTGAAGCTGCCAGAGGGCGGCGGCAAGGGCACGCAGCGGGGCGGCGTCCTCGCTGTCGTCGCGCTGGCCGATGAACTCGTCCAGATGGCGGTCGAGGTAGCCGGTGTCGATTTCGCCGCCGACCACCACCGGGTGACGGATCAGGCGTTCGAGAAAGGCGATGTTGGATTTGGGGCCTGCAATCTGGCTGTGGGCGAGGGCCTCGGCCAGGCGGGCGAGGGCGGCACGGCGGTCGGCGGCGTGGACGATCAGCTTGGCGATCATCGGGTCGTAGAAGATGGTGACGGTATCCCCCTCGACCACGCCCGAATCAAGGCGCACGCCGGCGCGGCCTTCGGGCAGGGCAAGCCGGGTGAGCGTGCCGGAGCCGGGCAGGAAGCCGGCGTCGGGGTCTTCGGCATACAGACGCACTTCGATGGCATGGCCGTGGCTGCGAATCGCCTCCTGCGCCTTCGGCAGCGGCTCGCCGGCGGCCACGCGCAATTGCCATTCCACCAAGTCCAGCCCGGTCACTTCTTCCGTTACCGGGTGTTCCACTTGCAGGCGAGTATTGATTTCCATGAAGTAGAACTGCCCGTCCTGACCGACGATGAACTCCACCGTGCCGGCATTCTGGTAGTCGATGGCGCGCCCGGCGGCGACGGCGGCCTGTCCCATGGCATCGCGCAGGGCCGGGGTGAGGAAGGGCGAGGGTGATTCTTCCAGCACTTTCTGATAGCGGCGCTGCGCCGAGCACTCGCGCTCGTTCAGATGGATGATCCGGCCGTGGCTGTCGCCGAAAATCTGGATTTCGATATGGCGCGGCTTTTCGATGTAGCGCTCCAGAAGGACGCGGTCGCGGCCGAAGGCGTTGGCCGCTTCACGCTGGCAGCTTTCCAGATTGGGCAGGAACTCCGCCTGACTGCGCACGATGCGCATGCCCTTGCCGCCGCCGCCATGCGCGGCCTTCACCATCAGCGGGTAGCCGATGCGGTCGGCTTCGCGCGCCAGTGTTTCCGGGCGCTGGTCTTCGCCGGTATAGCCGGGAACCACCGGCACGCCGGCAGCCATCATCAGTTCCTTGGCACCGGCCTTGCTGCCCATCTTGCGCATGCTGGCGGCCTTCGGGCCGATGAAAACCAGCCCGGCCGCTTCCACCGCATCGGCAAAGTCGGCATTTTCGGAGAGAAAGCCGTAGCCGGGGTGAATGGCCTGGGCGCCGGACTTTTTCGCCACATCCAGAATGACCTCGCCACGCAGATAGCTTTCCTGCGGGCGGGCAGCGCCGATGTACCAAGCCTCGTCGGCCTGGCGCACATGCTGGGCGTCCTTGTCGGCTTCGGAATACACCGCCACGGTGCGAATGCCCAGACGCCGGGCGGTGCGGATGATGCGGCAGGCGATTTCGCCGCGGTTGGCAATCAGAATCTTGTCGAACATGAAAACCTCTCAGACCCAGGCAGGTTTGCGTTTTTCAAGGAAGGCGGCAAGCCCTTCCTGGCCTTCGGGTGAAACGCGCAGGCGGGCAATCAGGGCGGCATTGTCGGTATCGTGGCGGGCAGCGTCCTGGTGCGCCAGCACGTCGCGCACCAGCGTCTTGGCACTGGCCGAGGCAAGCGGGCCGGCTTGCAGCAGCAGCTTGATCTGTCGCTCGATGGTGGCATCCAGGGCATCGGCTTCCACCACTTGATGCAGCAGGCCGATGCGCAGGGCTTCGGCGGCATCGAAGATTTCCGCGCTGGCGAAGTAGCGGCGGGCATGGCGGGCACCGATGGCGCGAATCACGTAGGGCGAAATCACCGCCGGCAACAGGCCGAGCTTGGCTTCGGTCAGGCCGAATTTGGCTTCCGGCACACCGATGGCGATGTCGCAGCAGGCCACCAGCCCGACACCCCCGCCAAAGGCGGCCCCGTGCACGCGGGCGATGGTGGGCTTGGGCAGCTCATCGAGCGTGCGCATCAGCCGTGCCAGTGCCAGCGAATCGACGCGGTTTTCTTCCTCGCTCATCGCGGCCATGCCGCGCATCCAGTTGAGGTCGGCACCGGCCGAGAACGAGGCGCCTTCGCCTTCCAGCACCACCACGCGCACTTGCGGGTCCTGCCCCAGGGCGGCAAGGGCTTGGGTGAGCTCGGTAATCAAGCCGGCATCAAAGGCATTGTGCAGGGCAGGGCGGGTCAGGCGCAGGCGGGCAACGGCACCGCTTGTTTGAATGTCCAGTGCGGATGACATGGGTGGCTAGCCTTGGTGTAAGGAGGTGGTGAATGATAGCGGTTGAATACCCGGTTATCGGTTTCTTTTCCTGCTTTGCGCTAGAATCAAGAATGATTCTTGATTTGGATAAGTGCGTGCGACTCCACCAGCTTCCTCTCCATGTCCCGGCCAAAGTGGCCGAAATCCACCCTGAAAGTCGTGGTGATGCCATCGCCCGTCGTCTGGGTGAGCTGGGTTTTGTGCCCGGCGAAGTGGTGGAAGTGCGCGCGCGCGGATTGTTTGGCCGCGAGCCGTATCTGGTGCAGATCGGCTTTACCCGCTTTGCCTTGCGCCGCAGCGAGGCGGCACGCATCGAAGTGGTGCAGGCATGAGCGAGGCGGCTGCACGTTTGGCCCTTATCGGCAATCCCAACAGTGGCAAGACGGCACTGTTCAATCTGTTGACCGGCAGTCGGCAGAAAGTGGCCAACTATGCCGGTGCCACGGTGGAGCGCAAGGAGGGGCGATTCACCACCCGCGCCGGACACGAGTGCGTACTGCTTGATCTGCCCGGGGCTTACAGCCTTTCGCCGGCCAGTCTTGAGGAAGCGATTGCCCGTGACGTGTGCCGAGGTCAGCATCCCGACGAGGCGCGTCCGGATTTGCTCATTTGCGTGGTGGATGCCACCAACTTGCGTCTGCATTTGCGCTTTGCACTCGAGCTGAAAACGCTGGGGCTGCCGATGGTGGTGGCGCTGAACCAGATGGATGCAGCCGAACGTCGTGGCATCGAAATCGACGTGGAGCAATTGTCGCAGGCGCTTGGCATGCCGGTGGTGGAAACCGTGGCGGTGAAGAAGGCCGGTGGCAACGGGTTGCTGGCAGAAGTGGATCGCCTGTTGGCGGCGGGACTGCCGGCGCCCGTATCGGCGACGGAATTGCCGGACGCGGCTGCGCTGCATCAGCAAACCCGGCAGATACTCGAGGCCAGCGTGCGCATGCCGCGTCGTACCGCTCGCATCGATGACGCGCTGGATCGCTGGCTGCTGCATCCGGTACTGGGCTTCGTGATTCTGGCCGCGGTGATGTTTTTGATGTTCCAGGCGGTGTATGCTTGGGCCACGCCGTTGATGGACGGCATCGAAGCGGCCACCGGCTGGCTGGGCGAGCAGGTGGCCGAACTCGTTGCCGAAGGGCCGTTGCAGAGCTTTCTGGTTGATGGCGTGATTGCCGGCCTCGGCGGCGTGGTGGTGTTTTTGCCGCAGATTCTCATCCTGTTTCTTTTCATCCTGATTCTGGAAGAATCAGGCTACCTGCCGCGCGCGGCGTTCCTGCTCGATCGCAGCATGTCGGCCGCCGGCCTTTCCGGACGCAGCTTCATCCCGCTGCTGTCCAGTTTTGCCTGTGCCGTACCCGGCATCATGGCGACCCGCTCCATTCAGGACCCGCGTGATCGCTTGGCCACCATTCTGGTCTCGCCGTTGATGACTTGCTCGGCACGCCTGCCGGTGTATGCGCTGCTGATCGGGGCCTTCATTCCCAAGCAAAAAGTCTGGGGCGGGCTGGAATTGCAGGGACTGGTGCTGTTTGCCCTGTACATGGCCGGGATTGCCAGTGCCCTTGTCGTGGCGTGGGTGATGAAACGCTGGCGACGCAATCAGGGCGAGCATCCGTTGATGCTGGAACTGCCGGCCTACCGCCTGCCACACTGGCGCGATCTTCTGATCGGCCTGTGGGAGCGCGCCCTGATCTTCCTGAAGCGGGTGGGCGGCATCATCCTGGCGATGACCATCCTGCTGTGGGTGCTGCTGTCCTTTCCGGCACCGCCCGAAGGCGCAACTGGCCCGGCCATCGACTACAGCCTGGCCGGCCGCATCGGTCATGCCATGGCGGCGCTGTTTGCCCCGCTCGGCTTTGGCTGGCAAATCTGCATCGCCCTGATTCCGGCGATGGCCGCGCGCGAAGTGGTGGTATCCTCGCTCGCCACCGTGTACGCGCTTTCCGCCGCCGATGACGAGGCCGCCGCCGAGGCGTTGGCGCCGTTGATTGCGCAGGACTGGTCGCTGGCCACTGCACTGGCGCTGTTGGTGTGGTTCATCTATGCCCCGCAATGCCTGTCCACCCTGGCCACCATCCGCCGCGAAACCGGCAGCTGGCGGCAAACCGGTTTTGCCACGGTGTATCTGTTCGCACTGGCGTATCTGGCGGCTCTCATCACCTATCAGGGCGCCAAGGCATTGGGCTGGGGCTAAACATGCCGCTTGCGCTGCAATACCTGATCATCGCCATCGCCGCGCTGCTGGCTGCATTGTATGTCTGGCGCAGCCGCTTTCCCGGCAGCTGGCGCAAGACCCGCCTGCGCCTTGCCCGCCACCTGTTGCGTGAGGGGCGGCCGCATTGGCAACAGGCAGTGGGACGCCGTTTGGCGCCGGAGGCCGGTATCGGCAAAGGCAAGTCGTGCAGTGGCGGCCATTGCGGAGGGGGATGCGGCTAACCTCGGGCCTGCGGGGTGCCGGTATTGCTGTTTTCGCCGTCGTCGAATCCCGGCGGCAGGGCGTGGCATCGTGTGGTTTTCAGCGCTTGGCCGGGCGAGTGCTGGCCAGAAGCTCCACGCTCAGGGAAAAGCTGCGACGCTCGCCCGGATGCATGGCACCGACACCAACGACATGGCGGGCGATTTCCTCGCCGCGCTCGTTTTTGATCACGGCCACCATTGAGTATTCCCACGCCTCGCCCGCGGCCGGGCCGGGCAGTGTGCCTTCGATTTGCAGTGGTGTTGCCAGCACTTTGCGTTCGGGGCTGGCATCAAAGCGCAGATGACCCTTGCACTGCGGGCAGACCGCGGCGCTGGCGAGGATGGTGGCACGGCAATGCGGGCAGTCGCGGGTCGCGCCCACATTGCCGTGCCGGTTGCGACCAAGCAGGCTGCTCATGCAGCCGGGGCTTCGTCCTTGCCGACATGCGGCTTGGCCTCGGATTTGGCATCGGGCTTGCCGCTTTTTTCGCTCCAATTGCCGCATTCCACATGGCCGCGCAGACGGGCACCGGAGGCAATGGTGAGATCGTCGGCCTTGATGTCGCCGCTCATGGCACTGCCGGCAAGCAGATCCACGCGCTTGGCCGATTCGATGTTGCCGGTCAGTTCGCCCGAGAGGACGACTTTTTCCGCCCGCACGCTGCCATCGAGCTTGGCGCCTTGTTCGATGGTGAGATCGCCCTTGACGTTGACATCGCCCTTGAACTTGCCGGCGATGCGCACATGCCCGGCACCTTCGATCTTGCCCTCAATCGACAGATCTGCAGCAATCACCGATTCGCCGGCCCTGGCCGATGCTGGCGGGGGCATGCTTGGTGCCGGTGTCTGGGCGGATTGTCCGAAGGGTGTGGTCACCGCATCGCTCGGAAAATCGGCGACGTCTTTCTTGGCGCTGTTGCCGGGGTCTCTCCAACTCACCATAAGTCATGTTTCTCGTCGAGAGCAGCAGGGCTGCGGGATGCCAAAACTAGCATCTTGACGACCGATTTGCAGTGACGCCCGTTGCAACTTGTGCGGATTTTAGTTGCGGCAATGGCTTGTGGCATCGGGGGTGCGGCCGGCAATTGATCTTGTGAGGCTTGCCGGTAGTGTGCTGCATGCGGCGCAGCACAATGATTGCACATTCTGCCATTGCTGGCGGATACTGGCGAAACAAGGCTTGCCGATGGCTGCCCGCTGTTTGTCGCAGCGGCGGTATCAGCGCAAGCCTTCAACCTGCTTGGTGACATGTCCAAGGCGCACATCGGCAATGCGAGGAGATGAAATGACTTCGATGTGGCGCAAGCGTTTCTGGATCATGCTGGGGGCGGCATGGATTCTTTTTCTGTCGCTGGGCATACGGCATGGCTTTGGCCTGTTTCTTGACCCGATGAGCAAGACATTCGGCTGGGGACGCGAGGTGTTTGCCTTCGCGCTTGCCTTGCAGAATCTGGCATGGGGGATTGCCCAGCCGTTTGCCGGAGCGCTGGCCGACCGGTTCGGGGCGCGTCGGACAATTCTCGTCGGCGGATTGCTTTACAGCGTCGGGTTGGTGTTGATGGGATACGCCAACTCGCGATTGACCCTGTCCATCAGTGCGGGCCTGCTGGTCGGGATCGGTCTGTCGGGCACGTCGTTCTCGGTTCTTCTCGGGGTGGTCGGGCGTGCGGTGCCGCCGGAGAAACGCAGCATGGCGATGGGCATTGCCGCGGCGGCCGGCTCTTTCGGCCAGTTCGCCATGCTGCCGGGATCATTGCGGCTGTTGGAGTGGCTTGGCTGGTCCGTTGCGCTGATTGTGCTGGGTGCTCTGGCGGCGCTGATGATGCCGCTGGCAGCCATGATCAAGGATCGTCCCCAGGCCACGCCGGAGCCGCAGCAAACCCTGGGCGAGGCGCTGCGGGAAGCGTGCGGGCATTCGGGCTTCTGGTTGCTGGCCTTCGGGTTTTTCGTCTGCGGTTTTCAAGTGGTTTTCATCGGTGTGCATCTGCCTTCCTATCTGGTGGATCAGCAGCTGCCGGCGGTTGTCGGCACCACGGTGCTGGCGCTGGTGGGGCTGTTCAATGTGTTCGGCACCTATGGCGCGGGCTGGCTGGGCGGGCGTTACAGCAAGCCGCGTCTGCTCACTGGCCTGTATCTGCTGCGTGCGCTGGTGATTGCGCTGTTCATCGTGTTTCCGGTGACCGTGTGGCGTGCTTATGCGTTCGGTATCGCGATGGGCTTGCTGTGGCTGTCCACGGTGCCGCTGACCAATGGCACGGTGGCGACGCTCTTTGGCGTGCGCAATCTGTCGATGCTGGGCGGCATCGTGTTCTTGCTGCATCAAATCGGTGCATTCTTTGGCGGTTGGCTCGGCGGCTATTTGTTCGATCGCACCGGCAGCTATGATCTGGTCTGGTACATCTGCATCGCCTTGAGTTTCATCGCCGCTGCCTTGAACTGGCCGGTGCACGAGCGCCCGGTGGCGCGTTTGCAGGGGGCCACGGCATGAAGCGGGCGCTGTGGTTCGGCATCGCCGCCTGTGCCGTTGCGGCCATCCTGATCCTGATTTTTCTGGCCTGGCGCAGCAGCGGGTTGGACATTTTGCAAATGGGGATGAATATCTGTTGAGCGAGGTGCCTGTCTTCGGTACGCCGCGGGCCAGCGCCGCGCCGGGCGCTGTCCATGATCCGTGTTTGCGGTGCCGGATTCAGCCTTCGAGCAGGGCCGGGCTCCGATTCCCGTGCCATTCCCGGCTAAACTTGCGCCAATGGATACCGACCGCCTGATTGCGCCTGCCGCCACCCGTGAAGACGACTCCGCCGATGCCGGGCTGCGCCCGCGCCGTCTTGCCGAGTATCTGGGGCAGGCACCGGTGCGCGAGCAGATGCAGATCTACATCGACGCAGCCAAGGGGCGTGGCGAGGCACTCGACCATGTGCTGATTTTCGGCCCGCCGGGCTTGGGCAAGACCACGCTCTCGCACGTCATCGCCAACGAGCTTGGGGTCAATCTGCGCGTCACCAGCGGCCCGGTGATCGAGCGCGCCGGCGACTTGGCCGCGCTTTTGACCAATCTGCAGCCGCATGACGTGCTGTTCATCGACGAAATCCATCGCCTTTCGCCGGCGGTGGAAGAAGTGCTGTACCCGGCGATGGAGGATTTCCAGCTCGACATCATGATCGGCGAAGGCCCGGCTGCACGCTCGATCAAGCTGGATTTGCCGCCCTTTACCCTGATTGGTGCCACCACCCGTGCCGGCCTTTTG
>JBHADJ010000010.1:0-2920 GCA_041855065.1 Lysobacter sp. | reverse complement strand
CTTCCTCGATGCCGTAACGCGCCAATGCCCGCTCGGCCAGTGCCTGCGCCAGCAGCAGCCAGCGTGGCCGACCGTTGCGCGCCGGGCCTTCCACCAGCGTGTATTCCAGTTCGGCTCCCAGGCTGAGCGCAAGCGAGGCCGGCAGCGTCCACGGTGTCGTCGTCCAGATGACGGCGGCGATTTCCGTGCCTTCGGGCAGCTCGGCACCAAAGCGGCGGGCAATATCAGCGGCATCGCGCGCGGGATAGGCCACGTCGATGGCGATCGAGGTCTTGTCGGCATATTCGATTTCCGCCTCGGCCAGCGCCGAGCCGCAATCGAAGCACCAATGCACCGGCTTCACCCCGCGTGCCAAATGGCCGTTATCGACGATGCGCGCCAATGCGCGGATCTCGTCGGCTTCGTACTTGAAATCCAGCGTCCGGTACGGGGTTTCCCATTCGCCCAGCACGCCAAGACGCTTGAAATCATTGCACTGCAAGTCGATCTGGCCAGCGGCATATTCGCGGCACTTTTGCCGGAATGCGGCCGCATCGAGCTTCTCGCCGACCTTGCCGAACTTCTTTTCCACCGCAATCTCGATCGGCAGGCCGTGGCAGTCCCAACCGGGGATGTAAGGCGCATCGAAACCGGCCAGCGTCTTGCTGCGCACGATGATGTCCTTCAACACCTTGTTGACCGCATGCCCCAGATGAATCTGGCCGTTGGCATACGGCGGGCCGTCATGCAGCATGAACAACGGGCGGCCCTTGGCCGCCTCGCGCACTTGCCGATACAGCGCATCGGATTCCCAGCGCGCCAGCGTCTGCGGTTCGCGCTTGGGCAGCTCGCCGCGCATCGGAAAATCGGTTTCGGGCAGCAGAATGGTGTGTTTGTAGCGGTGGCTTTGGGCTTCGCTCATCGTCATGTTTTCTCAAGGGGCGCACGCACATGCGCCAAGGCCAGAATCCGGCGGGCAGCCTCGGCATCCTGACGCATTTGCGCGCCGAGGGCAGCAAGGCTATCGAACTTTTCTTCATCGCGCAGTTTGGCGACGAACTCCACTTCAATCAGGCGGCCATACAGATCGCCATCAAAATCAAACAAATGCGCCTCCAGCAGGGTGCCTTCCCCGGCCACCGTCGGTCGTGTGCCAAAGCTCACCACCGCAGGCCACGGCGCATCGGCCACCCCGTGCACCCAGGCGGCATGGATGCCCTGCAATGCCGGCTTCTTGGCAAAGCGCAAATTGGCGGTGGGAAAGCCGAGCTGCCGCCCCAGCTGCCGTCCGCGCACAACTCGCCCGGCAATGCGATAGGGGCGGCCGAGCAGGCGGGCCGCCTCGGCAAACTGCCCTTGTGCCAGCGCATGACGGATCGCCGTGCTGGAAACGCGCATACCCTCGACATGCAGCGGCGCGATGGCATGGGCGGCAAAGCCCAGCTCGCGCCCGGCCGCTGCCAGCAGTGCCAAGTCCCCTTGCCGGGCATGGCCAAAGCGAAAATCCGGCCCGACCCAAACCTCGCGCGCACGCAGGCGGCGCACCAGCACCGTCTCGATGAACTGCCGCGCCGGCATTTGCGTCATTGCCCGATTGAAGCGCAACAGGCCAATGCCTGCCATCCCGGCCTCGCGCAGGGCAAGCACCTTCTGCCTCGGCAACATCAGCCGCGCGGGGGGATCGTCGCCGCCGAAAAACTCGCGCGGCAGTGGCTCGAACGCCAGCGCCACCGCGGGCAAACCGAGCGCACGGGCACGCGCTGCGGCCTGCGCAAGGAGCGCCCGATGCCCCAGATGCAGGCCATCAAACGCCCCGATGCACACCACACTGCCCTCCGGGCACAGCGGCCCGCCTTGCGCATCACGAAACAGAAAATTCATCAGCCGCGCAGTATAGCCGGAGGCCGGCACAAGCAAGGCATGAAATGCACATTGCGGCCTTCAATACCCATCTCGAGGCCAAATCCCGGCATCAAGGCAGCACGCATCGTCCGTCTGTCCCGACAGACCATTCAGACAACAGTCCCGCCACATGAGCACGCACAACAGGCGTTGCCCTTACCGCCTGTTGCCCTCAATAGCGCAGCAGCACCGAGCCCCAGGTGAAGCCGCCGCCGAAGGCTTCGAGCAACAGCAGTTGGCCACGTTCGATCTTGCCCGAGCGCACCGCAGCATCCAGCGCCAGCGGCACCGAGCCGGAGGAAGTGTTGCCGTGCTTGTCCACGGTGACGATGACGCGTTCCATCGGCATGTCGAGACGCTTGGCGGTGGCCTCGATGATGCGCAGATTGGCCTGATGCGGAATCAGCCAGTCGATCTGACCGCGCTCAAGGCCATTGGCTTCGAGCGTTTCCTCCACCACCGCATCCAGCGCCTTGACCGCGTGCTTGAACACTTCATTGCCGGTCATCTGCACCCGCACACCGGCGCGATCCTCTTCCGGGCGGAAGCCTTCGGAAACACCGACCGGGTTCCACAGCAGTTCCTTCTTGCTGCCATCGGCATGCAGATGCGTGCTGAGAATACCGGTTTCGGCATCGGCCTTGAGCACGGCCGCGCCGGCGCCATCGCCAAACAGCACGGCAGTGCTGCGATCGTTCCAGTCCACCATCCGGGTCAGGGTTTCCGAGCCCACCACGAGGACGGTTTTGGCCGCGCCGGCACGGATGAACTTGTCGGCCACGCTCAAGGCGAAAATGAAGCCCGAACAGGCAGCATTGACATCGAAGGCCGCGCAGCCATTGCTGATGCCAAGCTCGGCCTGCAGCAGACAGGCGCTGGAAGGGAAGATGAGGTTCGGCGTGGTGGTGCCAAGCACGATGAGGTCGATGTCATTGGCCTCGACGCCCGCCGCCTGCATCGCCGCAAGGGCGGCATCACGCCCCAGTGAAACCGTGGTTTCACCCTCGCCTGCGACATGGCGCTGACGAATGCCGGTGCG
>JBHADJ010000009.1:0-7641 GCA_041855065.1 Lysobacter sp. | reverse complement strand
GTGGCCGAGCGCAGCGGCGAGCAGAAAGTCGGCAGCTGCATCTACGAGGACCTGACCCTGCCGCTGCGTGCGGTGCGTGATCTCATCCGCCGCGACGTGGAAAAAGTGCGGGTCGATTCGCGCGAGACATTCGAGAAACTGCGGCTTTTCGCCGCGCAATTCATGCCCGGCGATGCCAGTGGCATGGTGCCGTTGGCCGACAAGCTGGAGCATTACAGCGGTGCCAGGCCCATTTTCGATCTGTATGGCGTCGAGGATGAAATCCAGCGTGCCCTGCAAAAGGAAGTGCCGCTCAAATCCGGCGGCTATCTCGTCATCGACCAGACCGAGGCGATGACCACGGTGGATGTCAATACCGGCAGTTTTCTCGGCCAGCGCACGCTGGAAGAAACCGTGTATCGCACCAATCTGGAAGCGGCGCAGGCAGTGGCGCGACAACTGCGGCTGCGCAATCTCGGCGGCATCATCATCATCGACTTCATCGACATGCACGATGCCGAGCATCGTCGGCAGGTGCTGCGGATGCTGGAGAAATCGCTGGCCAAGGATCATGCCAAGACCACGGTGTACGACTTCTCGCCGCTCGGACTTGTGGAAATGACGCGCAAGCGCACGGTGGAAAGCCTGGAGCGGCAACTCTCGGAGACGTGCGAGCATTGCGGCGGGCGCGGCACGGTCAAGACGTGCGAGACGCTCACTTATGAAATCTTCCGCGAAATCACCCGGGCGGTGCGCCAGTTCGAGGCCGAGCGGCTCCTCGTGATTGCTTCGCCCGCGGTGGTGAGCCGCATCACCGAGGAGGAATCGGCGGCCGTGGCCGAGCTTGAGGAGTTTCTCGGCAAGAGCATCCACTTTCAGGCCAACGAGCAGTATCGACAGGAGCAATACGATGTCGTCCTGCTGTGATACGCCGGAAAAGCTGGCCGACGAGGCCGGGCATGCCATGGAGTAGTGCTTGATGCCGGTGAAACTGCGGCAGCTGAGTCGCCTTGCCAAACCGTTCGGTCATCTTGCTGGCGTGCTGGTGATCATGCTGGCGCTGTCGCTCGTTGTTGTCTGGCAGGCTGGACGTTGGCTGGAGCGTCATCCGGCGGCACTGGTGAACTGGCTGGCGCAAAAAAGCGGGCAGACAGTGGCATTGGACAAGGTGAATGTCGAGTGGACTGCCCGCGGGCCGCTGTTGCGTCTGTCCGGTTTGCAGCTTGGCTCGGACAACGACAGGCTGCCGATCGGCGAGGCCGAGCTGATGCTGGCCCTTTATCAAGGGTGGCTGCCGGGGCGTCGCCTGACCGAGCTGCGTCTGCAACGCATGGCGCTTTCTCTCGCACGTGAGGCGGATGGTCGCTGGCGAGTGAAAGGGTTGCCGGAGGCCGGTGAGGGTGATGTCTGGGAGCGTCTGGATGCACTCGGTGAATTGCAGCTGCTGGATGCCCGAGTCGCGCTGGACAACGGCACCGGGCCGGCACTGCACATCCCTCATGTGGATTTGCGGCTGCAAGTGGATGGCAATGATGTGCGTGCCGGGGTGCAGGCCTGGCTGGACGAGAAAAGTGTCCCGATTCGCGGCAGCCTGCGCTTGCAGCGGGACAGTGGCGAAGGCGTTTTGTATCTGGGGGCGCGTCGGCTTGATCTGGATGGTTGGCAGCGCATCCTGAATCTGCATGGCGTGGCGCTTGGACGTGGGCGCGGACGTGCCGAATTCTGGTTGTACCTGCAGGCGCACAAAGTGGCGGGTCTGGATGCGGTTCTGGACTTGCGTGAAGTGGAGTTGCGCAGCTTGGCACCGCCTCCGGGCAGTTTGTCCATGTTGCGGCTTGAGCGTCTGCGCCAGCGCCTGCATTGGCGGCTGGCTGGCAATAAGGGGTGGCTCACGATTCCCGAATGGCACTGGCAGCAGCAAGGGCAGAGCGTTGATCTGTCCGGCATCAAGGCAGGCTGGCAGGCCGGACACTGGCAGGCACAGGCGCCCCGGCTTGCGCTGGCCCCTTTGCTGGCCGTGGCCGGGCTGAGTGATTTGCCCGACACTTCGCTGCGCCACTGGATCGGTCGGGCACGCCCTGTCGGGCAATTGAACGCGCTGCATGTCGAGGGGCAGGGACGGGAACTGCGCCGTCTGCATGGGCAGGCAGAAGGGTTGGGATTTGCCGCGGTCGGTGATGCGCCCGGGCTGTCCGGCTTGTCCGGGCAGCTTGAGGCAGATGGTGAAGGTCTCAAGCTGGATCTTGATCCACGCGCGGCGATGGTGTTTGACTGGCCAAGGGGTTTCCGCGTGAAACACCCGATCACCGCCACCGGACAGATCGCCGGATGGCGAGAAGGTGCTGGCTGGCGGTTTGGCACGGCGCATCTGGCAGTGCAGGGGGTTGGCTATCAAGTGAATGCCCGTGGCGGCATGTGGTTCCAGAACGACGGCAGTCGGCCGTGGATCGACATTGCAGCCCAGATCGGCGAGACCCGGGTATCGGAGGCTCGCAAATTCTGGATTCATCACTTGATGCCCAAGGCGGCCGTCGATTGGCTCAATGCCGCACTGGTGGCCGGCGAGGTCAAGAATGCGCGTGGCCTTGTCAGCGGTGATCTGGATGATTGGCCATTCGATGGACACAACGGGCGCTTCGAGGCGCGTGCGGATATCGAAAACGGACAATTGCGATTCCAGCCGGACTGGCCGGCGATCACCGATGCGAATCTGCATGCCGCCTTCATTGCCGACGGCATGCAGGTAAATGGCAGAGGCCGACTTGGTGATGTGCAAGTGAAGGAAATCAATGCCAGGATCGCTCGCTTTGGACAGGCGATGCTGGAAATCGATGCAGATGGACAAGGAGATGCGGTCGATTTTCTTGCCGTCCTGAAAGAGAGCCCGCTGCGCGCTGAAGCAGCCAGTGCATTCGAGCGGATTGAGGCGGGCGGCCCGGCGAGTACGCGTTTTTCCCTGCGTCAGGCGTTGTCCGCCACGGACGCGCGCCCCGCCATTCGCGGAACAGTGGCTCTGCAGGGGCTTGTCATCAAGGACAAGACAACAGCGCTGGTGTTCGAGAATGCACAGGGCGAAGTCGTCTACGACAACTACGGTTTTCATGCCGATGCCCTGAACGTGCTGCATCGCGGCCAGTCAGGCCGGTTACGGCTCAGAACCGGGCAAGGGCATGTCAATGATCCGCAGCAGCAGCTGGAAGCCGAGCTTGTTGCCCGATTGACGCCGGATACCCTGTTGGCACAGGCCGATCAGCTGGACTGGTTGCGCCCCTATCTGAGTGGGCAATCGGACTGGCGTGTCCATGTTGCCCTGCCGCGAGGCAGCGATCTTGCGCAGGCCCGGCCCAGTAAAGTGCATCTGGAATCGGATTTGCGCGGAACGGCCATTGCCCTGCCGGCACCTTTTGACAAGCCTGCCGAAGCCAGCTGGCCTTTGCGGCTTGATTTGCCCCTGCCACTGCAGGAAGGTGAATTGCGCCTGCAACTGGATTCGCGCCTGGCATTGCGAGCCATCGAACGCAATGGGCGGCTGGGCATCCGCGCCACCCTTGGATCACGCGAGCCACGGGGCAGCCTGCCGGCGAACGGGGTGCACATCAATGGACGTGCCGATCGGGTGGATGGTATCGGCTGGGCGGGGTTTGCTGCCGCACTGTCGGGAAAAGGGGAGAGTTTTGGCAACACGCAAGTGAATATCGAGAGTACGCGACTTGACTTGCTGGGTCAGACATTCGATGGCGTGCGTCTTGCCCTTGCACAGAATGCAAATCAGACGCAGATCCAGCTGGCGGGTGCGCAATTGCGAGGGCGGATCGAGCTGGCACATGCAGACAACACTCCTGTCCGTGCGCGAATGGACTGGCTGGATCTGCGCTTTGGCAAATCGGCCGCTGCCCGGCCATCAAGCAGTGCCGCGCCGGTTGATCGCGACACGTCATGGCGTCCGCAGCAGATTCCGGCACTGGACATCCGGGTGGCCGAATTGCGTCTGAATGGGCGTGCTCTTGGTGCCCTTGATCTGCAGACACGTCCGGCAAGCAATGCATTGCAGCTTGAACGGCTGCATTTGCAGGCACCGGGACAACAGCTGCATGCCACCGGCGTGTGGAGTGGTCAGGACAGGCAGGCACGCACGCGGCTTGACTTGCAGGTCGAGAGTGAGAATCTCGGCGAGCTTTCCGAGCGCCTCGGTATTTCCGGGCAGATTCGGCAGGGACGCGGGCAGACCCAATGGCAGTTGCACTGGCCCGGCAGCCCGATGGACTTCTCGCCGGCACAGCTGAGCGGCCAGATGCGACTGACGGTGCACGAAGGACAATTGAGTGCACTCGAACCGGGTGCGGGGCGCGTGCTTGGTCTGTTGAGCGTGGCACGCTTGCCGCAGCGATTGGCACTGGACTTCCGCGACTTTTTCGACAAAGGCTTCGCGTTTGACCAGATCGACGGGCAGTTCAGTGTGGTGCAGGGCAAAGTGCGCGCGGAAAGTTTCCATATCGAAGGCCCGGCAGCCCGGATCGAGGTACATGGTGAAACCGATTTGGGCACGCAGACGTTCGATCAACGCATCGAAGTCAAACCCAACACCGGCAATCTGCTGCCGGTGGCAGGCGCGCTTGCCGGCGGTCCTGCGGGTGCTGCGGTAGGGGCACTTGCCAATGCCATTTTGAAAAAACCGCTGAGTGAAGTCGGTGCGCGCAGCTATCGGGTGCGCGGCCATTGGGATAGTCCGCAAGTCGAAGTATTGACGCGACGGGCTGCCCGCGAGATGGCACAATCCGAACCCCGACACGTGCCTGCCGAACAAGTGCAGGACGCCGATCCCTGATTTTCGGAATCACGATGAACAACAAAGACAATCTGGCACAGGCACGCGCCTGCTTGCTCGACCCGACCGGGCTGGGCGTGGAAAGCCTGCAAACCACATTGGATTCACTCTTGGCGCATGGTGCCGACTTTGCCGACCTGTATTTCCAGCATGCCCGCCGCGAAAGCTGGGCGATGGAGGATGGCATCGTCAAGGAAGGGGCGCATTCGATTGAGCAGGGCGTGGGCGTGCGTGCCATCAGCGGCGAGAAAACCGGCTTTGCCTACTCCGGGCTCATTGACACCGCAGCCTTGCAGGCGGCGGCGTTTTCCGCCCGTGCCATCGTCCGCGACGGGCAAAGCGGCAAGGCCCAGGTGCTGGTGGCGCGTGCGGCGACGCCGCTTTATCTGCCCGAAGACCCGATCGACGCACTGGAAAACGAAGCGAAAGTGGCAGCATTGCGGCAGGTGGATGCCCTGTTGCGCCAGCTTGACCCGCGTGTTGCGCAGGTGATGGTGAGCCTTTCGGGCGCACTCGACACGGTGCTGGTTGCGCGCAGCGACGGTATCCTTGCCGCCGACGTGCGGCCACTGGTGCGGATGAACATTCAGGTGATCGTCGAGCAGGGCGGGCGGCGCGAGTCGGGCTATGCCGGTTTCGGCGGGCGGCATGGCTATGCCGAATTGTTGGCCGATGGCCGCCCCGAGCACTTTGCCCGTGAAGCCTTGCGTCAGGCACTGGTGAACCTTGAGGCCATCGACGCCCCGGCAGGCGTGATGCCGGTGGTGCTGGGCAGTGGCTGGCCCGGCGTGCTGCTGCACGAAGCCGTCGGCCACGGGCTTGAAGGCGACTTCAACCGCAAGGGCACCAGCACCTATGCCGGACGCATGGGGCAACAGGTGGCTGCGCGCGGCGTGACCATCGTCGATGACGGCACGCTAGCCGGGCGGCGCGGCTCGCTGGCCATCGACGATGAAGGCACACCGACGCAATGCACGTCATTGATCGAAGACGGCATCCTCACCGGCTACATGCAGGACAGCCACAATGCCCGCCTGATGGGCATGGCGCCGACCGGCAATGGCCGGCGCGAGTCCTATGCCCATCTGGTGATGCCGCGCATGACCAATACCTACATGCTGGCAGGCCGGGATGACCCGGCGGAGATGATTGCTTCGGTCAAGCGCGGCCTGTATGCGGTCAACTTCGGCGGCGGCCAGGTGGACATCACCAGCGGCAAATACGTGTTTTCCGCCACCGAAGCCTATCTCATCGAAGATGGCAAGATCACCGCGCCGGTCAAGGGCGCTACCCTGATCGGCAACGGCCCGGAAACCATGCAGAAAGTGACGATGATCGGGCACGATCTGGCGCTCGATGCCGGTGTGGGCATCTGCGGCAAGGATGGCCAATCGGTGCCGGTCGGCGTGGGTCAGCCGTCGCTGAAAATCAGCGAACTGACCGTGGGCGGAACCCGCGCTTGAGGGGGTATCGGCTCGCTGTCTTGTTGCCTGCCTGCTCCATGTCGGGCAGGCAGGAGCAGGCTCAAAATGCCGTGTCTTGCTCGCCCGTGTCCTCGTCGGCAGCGGCATCTGCGGCCAAGTTGCCCTGGGCAAGATCGCGGATTTCGCGGAACAGCTCGCGGAAAGCGCGGGGCGGCTTGTTGCGCCGGGCTTCTTCCTGCGCATTGCGCACCAGCTGCCGCAGGTGCTGGCGGTCGGCGGCGGGGTGTTCGGCGATGAATGCGGCAAGGGCCTCATCGCCGCCTTCGAGCAGGCGCGTGCGCCATTGTTCGGCGCGATGCATCAGCGCCACCTGCCGGCGCGAGCCTTCGCTGTTGGCATCGAGCGCATCGCGGATGGCATCGAGCGTTTCGTCCTCCTCCTTGCGCATTTGCTTGGCCAAAAAGGCCACCGCCCGTTTGCGCGCAATCGGCGCGGTAATGCGCTTGGCCTCCAGCACATGCCCTTGCAGGGCCTCGCCCATCGGCAGCCTGGCAAGCTCGGTGGGCGTTTTTTCCACCAGCACATGCGCCAGTGCCAGCACATCCAGCGCCGCGCGGCGCTGCTCGCTGCGGCTTGGGGAAAAGAACTCGCCGGTTTCTTCGTCGCGTCCGCGCATGGCCACTCTCGGTTCAGTCAAAAACTGCAAAAGGATAATTCATGAGCATGCAAACGTCTTTCCATGACGACAGCCAAGCCCGGCTCGACGTGCTGGAAGCCACCAGCCAAACCCTGCTGGCGCTGGCGCGCAAGGCCGGGGCCAGCCAGGCGGAAGTCAGTTGCAGCCAATCGCGCGGGCTGAATGTGGGCGTGCGCATGGGGCAGGTGGAAACGGTGGAATCCAATCAGGATCAGGGGATTGCCGTCACCGTGTATTTCGGCAAGAAAAAAGGCAGCGCCAGCACCGGCGACATCGCTGCGCAAAGCCTGTCTGCCACCGTGGCACAGGCCTGTGCGATTGCCCGCCATACCGAAGAAGATGAAGCGGCAGGGCTGGCCGAGGCCGAGCTCATGGCGCGCGATTTGCGCGAGTTCGAGCAATGGCATCCGCAGGAGGTGAGCGCGGAGGCCGCCATCGCCCGGGCGCTGGTGGCAGAAGAAACCGGCCGGGCGCTCGATGGGCGCATCCGCAATTCCGACGGTGCCGGCTTTGCCGCCGCCCAGTCGCTCGGGGTATATGCCAATTCGCATGGCTTCTGCGGGCGCGAGCGGCAAACCCACTACAGCCTCAACTGCGCCCTGATTGCCGGCGAGGGCGAGGCCATGCAGCGCGATGGCTGGTACAGCGTGGCACTGGATTTGCCCGGCCTTGAAAGCGCCGAAGCCATTGGCCGCCGGGCCGCGGAAAAGACCTTG
>JBHADJ010000008.1:0-21930 GCA_041855065.1 Lysobacter sp. | reverse complement strand
GGTTCTGGATTGCGGTGGTATTGCGAATATGGTGCTCACGAATGGAATCGAACCATCGACCTCCTCCTTACCAAGGAGGTGCTCTACCGACTGAGCTACGTGAGCGAATTGTGTTGCCTTCCAACGGTGTCGTTCAGTGGAGCGGGAGACGGGAATCGAACCCGCACCATCAGCTTGGAAGGCTGAGGTTCTACCATTGAACTACTCCCGCACCGGTGAATGTTCGCCATCCCCGGGAGTTGGAGATGGTGGAGGGAGGTGGATTCGAACCACCGAAGGCGTAAGCCAGCAGATTTACAGTCTGCCCCCGTTGGCCGCTTGGGTATCCCTCCGCCGAAATTTCCAAGGCGGTGAAAACAGCTCGCTATTCTGCTGAGGCCAATTCACCTTGTCAACACTTTTTTTGCTTTTTTTTGCAGGCCGCCCGAAATGCTGCACATGTCCATCTCCATGCATCGCTTCTTGGCCAAACCCAGCCTCTTCGTCAACCTCATGCAGCCTTGCCCTGTCTTGATAATCACGCAAGCCACAAGCAAATGGGCAAAATAGCGGCTCTTTTCATTCACTTCGACATCATGAGCAGCACGACCTTCGACGACTGCAAGAGCGCTGACCTCAGGCATACCGCCATGATTCTGGGAGAGGGTGCATTGCTTGCCATCGATGTCGAGCGACAGGTGATTGTTGCCGTCTCGCAGAACATCGCCACTTGGCTCGGACAAGCGCCCGATGCGATCCTCGGGAAGAGTGCCGCCGAGCTGCTGGGCCAGGACTGGCCAGGGCTGCAGGCACTCGCCGAACTGGAAGGCCGTCACCAGATTGCTGCGCTGCACTTGCCCGGCCATGAACAGCCCTGCCATGTCGCCGCCCACCGCTGCAATGGCCGCCTGATCTACGAGATCAAGGCCTTTGACGGCACGACGCCTGCCTGGTGGAGCCCCACGGCACGAATGGACTTCCTCCAGACCCTTTCGGCCACGACTACCGTGCCCCAATGCATCGCCCTGCTGGTGGATGAAGTTGCCAAACATACGGGGCTGGATCGGGTGATGGCCTATCGGTTTCTGCCCGACTGGCATGGTGAAGTCATTCATGAGGCATGTCGTCCGGGCATTGACGGCTTTCTGGGCTTGCGCTTCCCTGCCTCGGATCTGCCTGCCAACGCCCGCGAGCTGTATACCCTCAACTGGCACCGCACCATTGCCGATCTGGAACAGCATGAAGTGCCGCTTCGCCTTCTCGATGGCGAACCATCCGTGGATCTGACTTATTCGCTGCTGCGCGCAGTACATCCGGCGCATATCCAGTATTTGCGCAATATGGGCGTACAAGCCTCCTTGAGCCTGTCATTGATCGTCAACGGCCAGCTGTGGGGACTGGTGGCCTGCCATCACATGACACCACTCGGACTGGGGCTGCATGCACGGCTTGCTCTCGAAGAAATGGCTCGACTGGTCTCCCTGCATCTTGCCAACCTGCTTCGTCTGGCCGAGCTGACCCGGCAAAGCCGCTTGCGCGAACAGCTCTCGCGGATCAACGGCATGCTGACCGCATCCGGAGAAAGCCCATTCTCGGGTATTGCCAAATGTCTGCCGCACCTGCGCAAGCTGTTCCACGCCGACAGTGCCTGGCTGCATTTCGAGGGACAGAACCAATTCATCGGCCCAGGCAGCCTCGACGAGTCATTTCAGCCTTTGCAAGACTGGATTCTGCAACTGGACAACCAGCACATCCATCACTACGCCTGCCTGCCCGAGTCTTTGCAAGATCACCCCGCCCTGACACAACATGCCAGCGGTCTACTGCATATCCCGCTCGGGGATGCCGGTTACTTGCTGCTTCTGCGACAGGAAGTGGTGCATGTGGTGAATTGGGCCGGCGCCCCCAAGCAAGGGGATGCAGCCACCCAGCCGCTTACCCCACGGCATTCTTTCGCGCTATGGAGCGAGCAGGTGCGCAACTCTGCCACGCCCTGGCACGACAGCGAGATTCAACTTGCGGACGATTTGCACAAAAGCCTCAATGACTACATCCGCCTGACGCGGCTTGAGCAAATTGCGATGAAAGACCCGCTGACCGGTCTTGCCAACCGGCTGCTGTTCAACCGCCATTTGCAGCAGGCCTGCGAGCACGACGATGGCTCGCCGTTTGCTATTCACATGCTCGATCTTGATCGCTTCAAAACGATCAACGACAGCATGGGGCATGCCGCGGGGGACGCACTGCTGCAACAGGTCGCCCAACGGCTGATGCGGCTCATTCGCAACGATGACATCGCTGCTCGGCTTGGTGGCGATGAGTTTGCCATCATCCAGCCCACCTTATCCAACCCCCAGGCTGCCACTGCACTGGCAGCGCGTATCGTGAAGGAGATATCGCGTCCCTACCTCCTG
Organism: Lysobacter sp.; assembly: GCA_041855065.1. Lineage (GTDB taxonomy): Bacteria > Pseudomonadota > Gammaproteobacteria > Xanthomonadales > Xanthomonadaceae > Solilutibacter. The sequence goes on along the minus strand of JBHADJ010000008.1, from coordinate 19,537 downwards.
CAAGGCAGAGAAGTCGAGGTCAGCGCCAGTGTTGGCATCGCGCTTTTCCCGCAGTCGGCCAAGAGCAAGGAACAACTGCTGCACTTGGCCGACATCGCCCTGTACAACGTGAAAAAACAAGGACGCAACGGTTTCTCGCTGTACTCCCCCCCCCCAAGTCAAGGACGGCGAGAGTTGATCGGGGTGATCATCCGCACAAGCTTCAGTTCACCTTGCCATGCGCACTGCTCTGACAGCGCCAACAACTGGAAGAGCAGGTACGCCACAGCGCAAAGTGCTTCACGCAGCACCCCCATGCCGGGCTTGGTCACTGTATCGAATGCCACGCAACAGTGACGCCTCGTCGGCAAAACATTTCCCGACGGATGCCGCTCGGGCATGGCCTCTTTCCGCTGCCGATTGTCCGGAATCCGGCGATCGCGCACAGACGATCAGGGCTGTTCGCGCACTTGGGCCTTGGCGTTGCCATCACGGGCAAGCAGCACCAGGCAGGCGAATGTCAGGCCGTAAGTGAAGCTGGCATAGGCGATGACGAAGCCAAAACTACCGGTAATGTAAAAGTAGAAGAACTGGATCAGCGCGGCGCAGAGCGCGGTCAACCAGACGAGGGGACGTTTGCGCGGCCAGCCATGGGTGAAAAACAGGTAGTACATCGGCATGGAAAACAACAGCAGCCCGCCCAAGGCCACAAACGGGCCGTAAATCAGCAGAAGGATGGCGGCGGAGTTGCCGAATGTCGAGTCACCGGATCGCCCGGGAGCCTCGCCTTCCGGCATTGGCGGCGGGCCTTGCAGCCAAGCCAGAAGATCCATCGCCATACATACCAGAGTGAGCATGCACAAGGCCGCTACGCTCCCCATGAAGGCAGCTATCAGGCAACGCAATATCAGCTTGATTGCCTTCATTGCCTTCAATACGCAAACTCGCGGAACACGCGGTCGATGTCGCCGCCCCATTCGCCGTGGTAGAGGGCGAGTTTGCGCTCGGCGGCGGTTTGTCCGCTTTCGGCGATTTCCTGCAACGGGGCGAGGAAGGCGGATTCGTCGCGGCCGCAGTTGCTGGAAAAGCCGCGCCGGGAGAGGCCGGCGGCGGAAATCTTCAGCGCTTCAAGTGCCAGCTCGCGCACGGTTTGCCCGCGGAAGGGGAGCTTCAGGCCATGCCGCGGTACGCCATCACGCAGGGCATGGCGCTCGGCGAGGGTGAAGTCGCGGACCAAATCCCAGGCCGCATCAAGGGCAGCATCGTCGTACAACAGCCCGACCCAAAACGCCGGCAGGGCGCAGATGCGTCCCCACGGGCCGGAGTCGGCGCCGCGCATTTCCAGATATTTTTTCAGCCGCACTTCCGGGAAGGCGGTGGTCATGTGGTCGTTCCAGTCGCGCAGGGTGGGCAGCTGCCCCGGCAGGGCTTCGAGCGCGCCCTGCATGAAGCGGCGGAACGATTGCCCGGCAAGGTCGAGATACTGGCCATCGCGGTAGCTGAAGTACATCGGCACATCGAGCAGGTAATCGACATAGCGCTCGTAGCCGAAGCCTTCCTCGAACACGAAGTCCAGCATCCCGGTGCGCCCGGCATCGGTATCGGTCCAGATATGCGAGCGATAGCTCTGGTAGCCATTGGGGACGCCATCGCTGAAGGGCGAGTCGGCAAAAAGGGCGGTGGCGATGGGTTGCAGCGCCAGCGAGACGCGAAACTTCTTGACCATGTCCGCTTCGCTGGCGTAGTCAAGATTCACCTGCACGGTGCAAGTGCGGGTCATCATGTCAAGGCCGAGGCTGCCGACCTTGGGCATGTATTCGCGCATGATTTTGTAGCGCCCCTTCGGCATCCACGGCATGTCATCGCGCCGCCATTTCGGCTGGAACCCCATGCCGAGAAAACCAAGGCCCAGGGTATCGGCCACTTCCCGCACTTCGCGCAGATGGCCGCCGACTTCCTGACAGGTTTCGTGGATCGACAGCAAGGGCGCGCCGGAAAGCTCCAGCTGCCCGGCCGGCTCCAGCGTCACCGAAGCGCCGTCGCGGGTGAGCGCGATCAGATGGCCATCTTCCTCGTAGGGCTGCCAGCCAAAGCGAGTCAGGCCGCGCAGCAATGCTTCGATGCCGCGTTCACCCGCGAAGGCAGGCGGGCACAAATCATCCAGCCGGAAGCCGAACTTTTCGTGTTCGGTACCGATGCGCCAGGCGCTTTTGGGCTTCTCGCCCGAGGCCAGCACCTCGGCCAGCTGCTGGCGGTGGGTAATCGGAGTGTCGTTGGAAGCGGACGGGCCGGACATGGCGTTTGCCTTGAGTCAAAGGGGCACTATAGAGGAGCCGGGCGCAAGCCGCGAGGCAGCATCGGGCATGTCATATGTCTTGCAGGCATAACCAGCCCGCCAACACCTGGCGCGCCTCGTCCACGCCCTGCCGGCTTTCGCCGGAAAACACCTGTGCGCTGATGGCCGCGTGCGGCCAGCTTTGCGTGATTTCCCGCCGCACCTGCTGCAAGGTGTTGCCGGCGGCACCGCGCGAGAGCTTGTCGGCCTTGGTGAGCAGGGCATGCGCTGGAATGCCGCGGCTGGCGGCATAGTCCAGCATCTGCCGGTCGTAATCTTTCAGCGGATGGCGGATGTCCATCACCACCACCAGCCCCGCCAGCGCCTGCCGGGTTTCAAAGTATCGGGCGATGAAGGCTTGCCAGTGCGCCTGCATTTCCTTCGGCACCTTGGCATAACCGTAACCGGGCAAGTCCACCAGATAGGTATCGGCTTGCGGCGGCAGCTCGAAATACACCAGCTGCTGGGTGCGCCCCGGCGTCTTGGAGACACGCGCCAGCGCATTTTGCTGGCAAATGGCATTGAGTGCGCTGGATTTGCCCGCATTCGAGCGCCCGGCAAACGCCACTTCACGCCCGCCTTCGGGCGGCAATTGGCGCGGAGTGTGGGCAGAGAGCAGATAGCGGGCACGGGCGAAGGGGTTGCTCATGGGAGAGGGTATGAACCGGGCTGCTGAGAGTAACAGAGCCACCTGCCCCCTGCCCGCTCAGGCACCATTCTCATGAGCACGTGCAATACACGCCAAATAAGCCTGAACCGTCGCACGCAGGCCATGGTAGAGCGCATCCCCGATCAGGGCATGACCAATCGAAACCTCCTGCACGGCGGGCACTTGCCGCAGGAAGTCGGCAAGATTATGCAGTGCAAGATCATGCCCCGCATTTACCTGCAAACCAGCCTGTTGTGCCCGCAGTGCAGCAGTCCGGCAATGGGCAAGCGCCGCATCATCGCCACGGGCATGGGCCTCGGCGTAGGGACCGGTATACAGCTCGACCCGCGACGCCCCGGACTCGGCTGCCCGGGCGATGTCAGGATGTTCGACATCGGCAAACAAACTGACCCGACAGCCCAACGCGCGCAACTCGGCCACCACGGGTGTCAATGCCGGAATATCGTGCGAAAAATCGAAACCATGATCGGAAGTGATCTGTCCATCCGAATCCGGCACCAGCGTGGCCTGCGCCGGGCGTACGTCCCGGCACAAGGCGATGAAACCCGGATAACCCGGGCGAGCCGGCGCAAATGGATTCCCTTCCAGATTGAACTCCACGGCATATTCCCGACACAACTCGGCCAGCGCATAAACATCGTCCGCCCGGATATGCCGGGCATCCGGACGCGGGTGAACCGTGATGCCGTGCGCGCCGGCATCCAGACACTCCCGCGCCGCACGCACCACATCCGGCTCACTGCCACCGCGCGAATTGCGAAGCACCGCCACCTTGTTGACGTTGACACTCAAACGGGTCATGGCAACTCATTCCCCCCAAGGGCGCTGAGGTGGTGACAGACTGTCATCGGGTACCACGAAAACCGCTCGCCCGCTTTTCGGCGCAGCCGGCTGTGGGGGAGCCGATGTCGCCTGCGGCGCGGCATCCACACTGCCAACCGGAACGCGGGAGGCCGCCGCCTGATCACCGGCTGCTGGCACGATCACGGGTCTATCCATGCCCGGCGCGGATGCTGCCGGCACGCTGGCGGACGTGGCGGGAGGCGTGACGTTTCGCATCGAAGGCACCGCCGCAGCATCACCTGCCGTTTCAGTCACCAGATTGGCGGGTACCGCCGACGGTGGCGTGACCTTCGACGCAAGGGGCGATACCGGCGCATTGAGCGGGGCAGCCGCCGGAGCAACCACGGGCGCAGGTGGGTTGGCCGGGGCGGCTATCGAGGAGGCCATCGATGCAGGCGGGCTGACCGGGACAGTCGTCGGCGTGGGCACACTGCCCGGCATGGCGGGCGCTTGTGCCGATTCGCTGTCAGCGTGGCGCTGCGCCTGCATCTGCGCACGCAGGCGATCGAGTTCGTGCTTTTGCAGGGGCGTGATGGCATCCATGCCGGCCTTGCCACCATCGGGAAACAACACCCGGTAACGCAGCCATACCCAGAGGATCAGGAAAACCACCGTCAAACCCAGCCAGACCAGCATCATCAGCATGGAGGGGGTGCGTATCCCGAGCACCAATGTGACGAAAGCAAGAGGCAGCAGCAGCCAGTACATGGGCTTACTCCGAAAAAAATTCACTGCCAAGTGTAGCGACGCATGTGGCCTTGCGCTTGCCGCCCGGCAGCCAAAGACACCGTCTGCCCGGATGACAGCCCAACGCCCTCTATCATGCCGTCTTGTCAATCGCTCCTGCCCCGTCATGTCTGCGCCATTCCCCCCGTTTGCCTTTGTTTCCGAACCCTTGCTGCGGACCGCCCATTGGCGGGACGATGCAAACGCCATGGTGCAACTGCGTGCCCATGGCCGCTGTGTCTGGCTGGATGATGCCGGTCATGCACAAATCGATGCCCATGGCGCCTTGCACAACAGTCGGCCGGTGCCCGAGCAGGCCATTTTTCTCGGACTGGACAAGCATGCCGACGCTTGGTTCGCCGCGCGTCTTGACTCACCACTGGCCGAACAGCGGCGCATTGGCCTGCGTCAGGCCGCGTTGCTCCTGCCCGCTTTCGAGTCCACCCTGCTTGCTCAGGCACAGGCGTTGCTGCATTGGCGCGACAGCCATCGCCATTGCCCGGCCTGCGGCGGATTGCTCGTGTTCTCCCACGCTGGCTGGCAAGGGGGCTGCCCCGGTTGTGGTCGTGTGGAATATCCACGTACCGATCCGGCCATCATCGTGGCAGTCAGCGATGGTCAACGTCTGCTGCTTGGTCGCCAGCCGGGCTGGCCGGCACGGCGCTATTCCACCCTGGCCGGCTTTGTCGAACCCGGGGAAACACTGGAGCAAGCCTTGCGGCGCGAAGTGTTCGAGGAAAGCCGCGTGCGCATAAAAGACTGTCACTATCTGGCCTCACAGCCCTGGCCGTTTCCCGGTGCCCTGATGCTGGGCTTTCTGGCCACTGCCTGGCCAGACGTGCCGGAAGTGGCACAAGACGAGCTCGAGGATGCGCAATGGTTCGACGCGACAGCCATCGAAGCCGCGTTGCTTGCCGATCCGGATGACCCGGATGTGCCCCTTCGCCTGCCACCACCCAGTTCGATTTCCCGCTGGCTGATTGCGCAATGGTTTGCGCAACTCAACCGGGATTGTCCAGCAGATAACAGGCAAGTCCCTGCAACACCGGATGCGCGCTGATGCGCGCTTCGGGCAGATTCGCCAACAACTCCGCTGCACCACCGCCATGCAGCCACAAGGCAGGACGCGCACCCAGCAGCGCCTCGGCGCGATCAAGGCGCTGTGCAATCAAGGACTGCGCCGCACCGATGCAGCCACTTGCCAAGGCATCCTCGGTGTTGTCGGCGAAGTCCTGATGCTCCCCGCCTGCTTGCGGCAGCTGCGGGACGCGCCCGTGCAACGCCTGTCGCATCAACGTGGGCGAAGGGGCAATCACGCCACCGCAATGGCGGCCATCGGCCGCCAGCACATCAATGGTCAATGCGGTACCAACGCTGACCAGCAAAGACGGACACGCGTCCCGACTGAGCGCCAACAGTGCCAGAAAGCGATCCACGCCAAGCCGGTCGGGCTCGGCATAGGCGATCTGCAAGCGGCCATGCCGGGCACTGCTGCGTGCCAGTGAAACACGGGCAAATCGTTTGGCAAGTTCAAGCAGCAGCCGCGTTTGCACGGCGGGCGCCGCCACACTCGCCAGCATCGCCACCTCACCCATCACCTCGGCCGGCAATTCGACGAGGCTTTCGTCGTGAACATCGTGGTGTCCCACCTCGCCCAATACACCCGACTCGTGCAGACGGACGTATTTCAAACGGGTGTTGCCAAGATCGAACAGCCAGATGCTCATGTCGGCACCCGAATGCTGACTTCACCCGCATGCAGGCATTCCTCACCGCGCGCACTCCACACGCGCAAGCCACCACTTGCCGCCAATCCGAGTGACTGGGCCGGATAAGTTTCATCGCCCAGATGCACAGTGATGGCACGGCCATGCAGTGCATCAAGTGCGGCAAAGCGTGTCTCGAATGCGGCCAGGCCATCGGCTTCAAACAGCACCAACGCCGGAATCAGTTGATTCAGAATTGCCGCCACCACGGCATTGCGCACGGGCGGCGCAACCAGATGGCTGGCCAGATCGGTCCACTCCTGCGTGATGGCCGAAGCCGCCTCTTTCGGCATGCGGATGTTGAGCCCGATGCCGATGACGGCCTGCACTCGACCGGCCACCCGCCCATCTGTCTCCACCAGCAATCCCCCCAGCTTGCAATCCCCGAGCCACAAATCGTTCGGCCATTTCAAGCGCACATCCAGACCGACATGGGCACGCAGCGCCTCTGCCACCGCGATGCCCGCCACCACGCTCAAACCGGACAGGCGCGCCAATCCGCCCTCGAAGCCACGCGCCAGCGACAAATAGAGATTGGCTGCCAGCGGGGATACCCAGTGGCGACCTCGCCGGCCACGTCCCGCCTGTTGCTGTTCGGCCAGCAGTACCCGGCACCCCTGGACGGGGCATTCACTTGCCAACAACGCGCTGTTGGTGGAGTCGATTCGCCAGCACACCTCCAGCGCCGCCAATTGCCCGACCACCATCGGTGCAAGGGCAGCACGGATGTCGGCGGCCTCCAGCAGATCGGGCGGCGAAAGCAATCGATAGCCTTGCCCCGGTACCTTGTCGATGGCGATCCCGGCAGCACCCAGCTCGGCAATCACCTTCGTCAGTGCAGCCTCAGACACGCCAAGCGCCACGGCCAGGGCGGCCTCGTCGAGCGGAGCATCCGCCAGCATGGCCAGCACACGGCGCTCGAGATTGTCCGGCGCGGCATCGGCTGTTTTCAACATGTGATTCATGCATGGATTATCCGGCACATCCGCATCGACGCGCAGCACACTCGCCACCAGTGCCTCACGAGGACAGTGATAAAGTTTTCGCCTCGTAATCCGCATGCTTCACCATGTCATCGCACCTTGTCCATCTTGATGCTTGGCACCCCCTGCCCGTTCGCGGCAGGCTGTTGTTCCGCCTGTACAGCGCGTTGATGTTCGGCACTCTGGGTTTGCTCCTCGGTGTGCCGATCGGTTTTTTGCTGGCAGCGCACATGGACGTTTTGCCGTGGCTGCCGATTGCACTTTGCGAGCTTGCCGCCATCCTGTTCGGCCTGTGGTTTGGCGGGCGTGCCCACCATTTCCACCGCTGGCGCCTGGATGATGACGGGCTGAGCCTCTGCCGGGGACGGCTATGGCAGCACGAAATTTGGGTACCTGCCAGCCGCGTGCAACATCTGGATATTCAAAGCGGCCCATTGCAGCGTCGCCGCAAACTCGCCAATCTGATCATCCATACCGCCGGCAGCCATGCCAATACCATCATTCTGCCGGCGCTGGATATCGAACATGCCCACTATCTGCACAGCGTGCTGGCAGCCCGTATCGGGCAGGAGCAAGACGTTGACTGAGCCTGTCACGCCCTCGTTGCCGGATAGCGATACCGCCAACCCGGCACAATGGCAACGCCTGTATCCGCACTCCTGGCTGTTCATGGCCTTGCAGTATTTGAAATCCGTCATATTTCCGTTGCTGTTGCTGGCTTTTGCCCACGACAACGACAATGGTCTGCCTTGGCATTTTGTGCCACTCATCGTATTGCTGGCGACGACAGCGATCGCCATCGGGCAGTATTTCACCTATCGTTACCGGCTGATGGCCGACGGCATCGAGATTCGCAGTGGGCTTTTGCAGCGCAACCTGCGGCAAATTCCTTATGCTCGCATCCACAACGTCACCGTACAGCAAAACCTTCTGCATCGGCTGCTCGGCGTTGCCGAAGCTCGCCTTGAGTCGGCCAGCGGCACAGAGGCCGAAGCGCGAATGCGTGTATTGCGCCTTGAGCAGGCATTGGCACTGGAGCATTTGGTTCGCACCCGGCACGGCGAATTGCCTTATCCGGCAGCGTCCGCAAAAACAACCGCTGCCCACGCGCTCCCGCCTCCGCTGTTTGCCATGTCCGCCGGCGAAATCATCCGGCATGGCTTTGTCCACCATCAAGGCGTGGTGCTGGCTGCCGCCGCTGTCAGCTTCGTGCTTCAGCTGATACCCGATCATTGGCTGGAGGACGGCATCCGCAGCATTTCCCCGGCATTGCTCGGGCAGTTATTTGCCCACTCTCCACCGACCGGGGTTTACGCACTGCTATTCGTTATCGGCAGCCTTTTCACCATCATGACTTTCATGCTGCTGTCGGTGCTGTTTTCCTTGCTGCGCTACCACGGCTTTACTTTGCGCGAACAGGGCCGCCGACTGACACTTGAAACCGGCCTTTTCAGTCGCATGCGCAGCAGCTTGCCCAAGCGTCGCATCCAGAGCTGGCAGCTGCGCGAAGGGCCACTGCACCGCCTGTTTGACCGCCGCAGCCTGAGTGTTGCCACGGCCGCCGGCCATACCCAGGGCGAAACACAAACGGCGCTAATGAACCATTTGATTCCGCTTGCCCCGCCAGCCACCTGCGATGCGCTGCTGCGCCACTGGTTGCCGGACTGTCCCTGGCCACCCGAACATTGGCAACCACTGGCACGGCACGCCAGCTGGCGCATCGCCCTGCCGAACAGCCTGCTCTTGCTGGCACTCCTGCCGCTGCTGTATTTGGCAGAGCCACTGCTTGTCCTGCTGCTTCCGGCTGGACTGCTGCTTGTCGTATGGCTTGCCCGAAAATCGGCGGCCGCCAGCGGCTGGCAACTTGCTGCCGGTCATTTGTTGATTCGGCAAGGCTGGTGGCAGCGCCAATGGACGCTGATCGAGGTGGACAAGCTGCATTCACTGACGCTGAAAACCTCACCCCTTGATCGGTTTTTCGGCATGAGCACCTTGATGCTCGACAGCATTGGCACCCCGCCACTGCGACCGCTGCAAATCCGCTATCTGCCCATGCAGGATGCCCGTGATCTGCGTGATGCACTGGCACGCAGCATGGCCCAAAGTCGCCTCACCGGATAATCCAACTACAAGCCGAGCACGGTCAGAATGCGCGGCAAAGCCCCGCGACCTGCAACCACCAGAGCACGCCCGGCCTGCCCGGCGGCGATACGTTTTTCCTCGCTGCCCAACAAGGTGGCCAACGCCGGTGCAAGTGCCTCGGCATCTTCCACCACGCACAGCGCGCCAGCTTCTTTCAGACGCGCCGCGATTTCGGAAAAATTGTGCAAATGCGGCCCGGTCACGATGGCACAGCCCACGCTGGCAGGCTCCAGCAGGTTGTGCCCGCCGATCGCCTGCAAGCTGCCACCGACAAATGCCACGTCCGCTGCCGCAAAACAGCGCGTCAGCTCGCCCAACGTATCGAGCACGAATACTGCCGTGTCAGCATCCGGCATGCCGACCTCGCTGCGTCGTGCCGTTTCCCACCCCTGTCCCTGTGCCAGCGCAGCAGCGGTGGCAAACCGCTCGGGATGCCGGGGTGCCCACAGCAGCAAGGCATCCGGCCAGCGTTGCCGAAGCACCTGATGCGCACGGATAACCGGCTCCTCCTCGTCCGGATGCGTGCTGGCAGCGATCCATACGGGACGCGTGCCGGCGCTCCGGCGAATTTCGTCAGCCAGCCGGCGATCCACCTCGGGCACATCGAACTTCAGATTGCCACTCACCACTACCGCATCCGAACGCGCGCCCAGTGTCACGAAGCGCTCGGCATCGGCGTCGGTCTGCGCACATATTCGTCCGACACTTGCCAAGGCGCGCGCCACCAACGGTGCCAATATCCGGTAGCCACGCAGCGAGCGTGCCGAAAGCCGGGCATTGATGATGGCAACCGGGATACCGCGGTCACGACAACCGAACAGCAGATTCGGCCACAACTCGGTCTCCATGATGAGCGCCTGTTCGGGGCGGAACGCATCCAGAAATCGGCCAACCGCTCCCGGCAGGTCGTACGGCAGATACACATGCGCGACCCGCTCGCCCCACAGCGCACGCACCCGCTCCGAGCCGGTCGGCGTGATGCTGGTAATCACCAGACGCCGTCCCGGATGCCTCTCCAGCAACGCATTCACCAGTGGCGCCGCAGCCGCCACCTCACCCACCGAAACGGCATGCAGCCACAGCGCCGCTTGTGCGGGTGGCTCGGCATACAAGCCATAACGCTCACCCCAACGCTGAAAATATGCCGGCTGCCGGAATCCCCGCCAAATCAGGTGATACAGCGTGATCGGTGCCAGGAGATAAAGAATGGCCGAGTAGACGCCACGCAACAAACGCTCACGGAAAGAGGGCTTCATGGGGCGCACTCATCGATACAGCGACTTGCCATCGGGCTGGCGTTTGAAGCGCCGGTGTATCCACAGATATTGCTCGGGTGCGGCACGCACCATGGCCTCGATGGCGGCATTGACCCGGGCACTGTCGAGGGCAGCATCCTCGCCGGGAAAATCAGCCAGTGGCGGGGCGATTTCCAGCACATAGCGCCCACCTTCGCGCCGGTGGAAAAACGGCACCACGGCACAGCCGCTGATGCGTGCCAATTGATGGGTCGCGGTGATCGTGGCCGCCGGGATGCCGAAAAAAGGCGCAAAAACCGTCTCCTTGCCCAGCATGTCCTGATCGGGGGCATACCAGAGAATGCCGCCGCGCTTGAGATGTCGCACAGCACCGCGCAAATCGTCATTGCCGAACATCGCAACGGCATAGCGCAACCGGCCACGCAGCACGGCCCATTCCATCAACCGATTGCGGTAGCGCCGATACATGCCGGCGACCGGTACGTGATCACACAACAACCGACCACACACTTCCAGTGTGGTGAAATGCCCGGATACCAGCAACACCCCGCGCCCTTCCGCCTGCAATGCCTGCAAGTGCGCCAGCCCCTTGATCTGCACGCCTGCTCGCAGTGGCGCAATCGAGCCCCACCAAGCACGAGCGAACTCGAAAAATCCCGTGCCAAGGGCAGCAAAACTGTCCTGCAACAACCTTGTCCGCGCTGCCTCGTCCATCCCGGCAAAACAAAGCGCCAGATTGCGCTGTGCCGCTTTGCGCCGCGATTTGGCCAGCCTCTGCAACAGCCAGCCAAGCGGCCTGCCAAGCGCACGTTGCCAGCACCACGGCAGCCGTGCCAGCAGCCACAACACGCCCAGCCCCAGCCACAACAGCCAATAACGGGGAGCAAGCAAATCGCGGGGAAGCGGAACAGCATTGCGCATGGGGCATCGAACCGACACGAAACCAAACAGGCCGCCATGATAAGCCGCCCGATGCGGACGCTTCAGCGTTGGCAGCGCGGACACCAGACACTGGCACGCTGACCGATGCGGCTCGTGGCAAGACGCGCCCCGCAATCGACGCACGGCTCACCTGCCCGACCATAGACTTTGAGCGATTGCACGAAATAGCCCGGCAATCCATCGGGACTGATGAAGTCCTTGAGTGTCGTGCCACCCTGCGCAATGGCATCGGCCAATACCGTCTTGACGCTTTCAGCCAACCGCACGAACCGCGCCCGACTGATTTTTCCGGCCTCCCGCTGCGGCGCGATGCCCGCCATGAACAGCGCCTCGGCCGCATAGATGTTGCCCACACCGACCACGGTCGCAGCTTCCATCAGAAAGCTTTTCACCGCCACCGAGCGCCCGCGCGAGCGTGCAAACAGGTATTCACCATCAAATGCCGGCGAAAGCGGTTCCGGCCCCAGCCCCTGCAGCAGCGGATGACATTGCCCCACTGCCTGCCACAGCCAGCAGCCAAAGCGACGAGGGTCGTTGAAACGCAAGAGGTGCCCGTCATCCAGCTCGATATCCACATGATCGTGAGCGCGCACAGGCGTATCGGCGGGCAAGACGCGCAGGCTGCCGGACATGCCAAGGTGGCACAATGCGCTCCCCGCCTCGGTATCGAACAACAAATACTTGGCGCGACGCCGCACCCCGGTGATGGTTTGCCCCGGCAACACCTGCCGGATTTCCGGCGCAATCGGCCACCGCAAGGTTTCCCGTCGCAACACGGCACGCGTGATGCGGCGATCAAGCAGATGCGGCTCAAGACCGCGGCGGGTGGTTTCGACTTCGGGCAATTCGGGCATGAACAAGTGCTCGGGACTGGACAAACACGGCCGGCTTTGGCACAAAACGACATCCTTTCCGTGACGAGCATTATGCGCCTTCATCCTGCCCTCCTCCTGCTTCCCGTGGCGCTTGTCCTCTTGCTGCCACGCCCGCTTCATGCGCAGGTCAACGCCGTGGGCGACTATCTGGCACGCATGGACACCGATGGCGATGGTCGGGTTGCCCTGGCCGAGTATCTGGAATGGATGGGCTATGGCTTCGATGCCATGGACAAGAATCGCGATGGCGTGCTGTCTGCCGACGAACAGCCGGGCAATCGCGGCCGTCCGATCCGTCGTGACGAACACCGGGCACAGCTGGAGGCAGGCTTCCGTCGGCAAGACCGCAACCGAGACGGCTATCTGGATGCGCGCGAACTTGCCGCACCCCCCGCAGCCGGACGACGCTGAGGCAACCGAGCCATCCAGTTGCCCGTGTGTCACCGCCGGCGCTGTCGCCTCACCGACGCAGCGCGCTTACCAGCGTATCGCCCATCATGCGCAGGAACAGCGTGCCCATGCCGGGGAAGAAGCGATTGCCATCATGGCTGCCAACCGCCACCAAGCCGGTATCAGGCAGCGGCAGCAACACGCTGGAGTGGATGCTGGCGGCATCTTCGCCATACAGAAAAGCATTTTTGTCGGGATTGAGGCGCCCGCAAATCGGCTCGCCAACAGCCAGCGCTTCACGGAACGGCGCCAGCTCCGGCGCATCCTTGGCACAGTAGCGCAACCATGGGGCAGCATCGAGATCGGCAATCGGCTGAAACAGCACCAGACGCACCCGATCACCGTGGAAGTCCTCGGTCAGACTGGCAACAAAGGTGCGTACGCTGTCGGCCGCATTGCGTTGCGCCATCAATGCCAGCGCCAGTTGATGGGTACGCACGGCCAGCCGTTCGTTTTGCTGCGCATTGGCAAACAATTCGGCCAAACGCCGGTTCAACTCGCGATTCTTGTCGCGCAGCACATCCAGTTGATAGCTCGCAAGCGAGGCAGCCGAGCCTTTCTCGCGCGGCACCTGCAGGATTTCGGCAAGATCGGGGAACTGCTGCAAGAATCGCGGATGCTGGCGAAGCCACTCCGCCACTTCCTGTGCATTGCTTCTTTCTTCTGTGTTCACGTGTGTCATTCCTCAGCAAAAGGCGGCATCAAGCTCGCCATCAAACACGAAACAGGCCGGCCCACTCATGCGGATTTCGGCCTCGTCATCTGGCCAGTCGATCCACAGATCACCGCCGGGCAAACTGACTTGCAGCGTGCGTGCCACCTGTCCGCGCCGCATCAGAATCGCCGCCGCTGCACACGCACCACTGCCACAAGCCAGCGTTTCACCAGCGCCACGCTCATACACGCGCAGGCGTATGTGATCGGGTGTGCATATCTGGGCAAAGCCGACGTTGACCGAATCGGGAAAGCAGGGCGACTCCTGCAGTGCCCGCCCCAGCGACTCGACATTGGTCTGGTCGACATCCGGTACCTCAATCAGCGCGTGCGGATTGCCCATGCTGAGCGCGCCGATGCGGACAATGTGCTCACCCACCGCAATGTCGTACTCACTTCCGGCTTCGGCAAAGCCCAGCAGCGGAATATCGGCCGGCAGCCAGCGGGGATGCCCCATGCTCACCTGCCACTGCTCCCCAGGCCGGCGCCAGACTTGATGCAGACCGCTTGGTGACTCCAGCCAGAAAATGTCGGCCTCGATTCGGTCATGCCTTGCCAACCAGGCAGCCACGCAGCGAGCACCATTGCCGCACTGTCCGGCAGGACTGCCATCGGCATTGTGAATTGCATAGCGCGCATGTGCCTGCAGGTGCTGGGGCGGATGCAGCGTCAAAATCTGGTCGCAGCCAACGCCGTAGGCGCGGTGCGCCAAACGACGACATTGCGCGGGCGTCAGAACCGCGTCTTCCCTGCGCAGATCCAGCACGACGAAGTCATTGCCGGCACCGTGCATTTTGCTGAAACGGCGCATGTTTCAGCCGTCATCCTCGACCGTCTGCAACGGCTCGTCCAGTGCTTCCGATTGAGACTCGGCTTCGACCTCGGCTTCGACTTCGGCCTCGGGCACGCTGTCGGCAGGGGCTGCCGGCAAGACTTCTTCCTCCACCGGTACCGATTTCTGCGGCAATGTCAGCGGACCTTTGTTGCCGCAGGCTGCAAGGAAGACGATGAGCGCCAAGGGCGCAAGGCAAGCAATGGATTTCATGCCGCGATGGTAGCCTGAAACCTATCGCTTCGCACTTCACTTCTGCGGCGTGGCATCCAGATAGGTGTAGGCAGTCAAGCCAGCTTCCAGTGCGGCATTGAAGCGCTCGACTTCGGCCGGGGTGAGGTCGGCGGCTGCGACGCGGGCGCGGTAGGTGCGGCGCAGGTCGTCGAGCTTGTAGCCGACGTAATCGAGCATCACGTCGGTGGTATCGCCACGGCGCTGCTGCACGATGCGGCAGTCGTTGCCTTCCACCTTCACTTCGATGGCATCGGTATCGCCGAACAGGTTGTGGATGTCGCCCAGGATTTCCTGATAGGCGCCCACCAGAAAGAAGCCGAGCCGGTACAGCTCGCCCGGTCGCAGCGGGTGCAGCGGCAAGGAGCTGTCGAGGTCTTCGTTTTCCACGTACACGTCGATCTTGCCGTCCGAGTCGCAGGTGAGATCGGCGATAATGCCGCGCCGGCTCGGGGCTTCGTCCAGCCGCTCGATCGGCACGATCGGGAAGACTTGATCGATCGCCCAGACATCCGGCATCGATTCGAACACGCTGAAGTTGACGAAGTATTTGTCCACCAGCCGTTCGTTCAGCTCGTCCAGCAAATCACGGTGGCTCTTTTCGTCGTAGGTCAGGCGCGCGCGCACCTTGTGCGCGATGGCATAGAACAGGTCGTCGATGCGGGCGCGCTGGGTCAGGTCAAGCTGGCCGAGCGAGTACAGCGCCAAGCCTTCGGCATGGGCCTGACTGGCTTCGTGGAACACTTCCACCGCCGGACGCTCGTGCATTTCGTCGTGCAATTCGCGCAGATGGCGCACCGGCAGCGATTCATCATCATGCGCCGGCGGCACGCGGCCTTCCGGGGCTTCTTCCACTTCCGAGACATTCGCCACCAGCACGGCGTGATGCGCGGTCATGGCGCGGCCGCATTCGGTCAGGATGCGCGGCGCGGCCAGACCATTTTCGGCACAGGCTTCGGCCAGCGGCTGCACGATGCTGTTGGCGTAGTGGGCGATGTTGTAATTGACCGAGTTGTAGCTGCGGCTGCGCGTGCCTTCGTAATCGATGCCAAGGCCGCCGCCGACATCGACATGGGTAATCTGCGCACCCAGCTTGGAAAGCTCGACGAAATAGCGCGTCGCCTCGCGCATGCCGTTGGCAATGTCGCGCACATTGGAAATCTGGCTGCCCATGTGGAAGTGCAGCAGTTGCAGGCAATCGGCCATGCCGCCATCACGCAGTGCCTTCCACAAGTCCAGCACCTGACGCGGGTTGAGGCCGAACTTGGCCTTGTCGCCGCCGCTGTTCTGCCATTTGCCGGCACCGAGATTGGCAAGGCGCATGCGCACGCCAAGGCCGGGCTTGACCTTCAGCGTGGCGGCCTCCTCCAGCACGATGGCAAGCTCGGACGGCTTTTCCACCACGATGAAGGTTTCAAAGCCGAGCTTGCGGCCAATCAGCGCCAGCCGGATGTATTCACGGTCCTTGTAGCCATTGCAGACGATCACCCCGCCGGGGCGCGACAGTGCCAGCACGGCCATCAGCTCCGGCTTGCTGCCGGCCTCAAGGCCAAACCCCTCGCCATGGTGCGCGGCCAGCGTCCCGGCCACCCCGGCATGCTGGTTGACCTTGATCGGATACACCGCGGTATAGCCGCCCCGGTATTCCCAATCGGCCATGGCCTGCGCGAATGCCGCCTGCAATTTGCCCAAACGGTGCCCGAGAATGTCGGGAAAACGCACCAGCATCGGCAAATGCGCGCCGCCGGCCAATGCCCGGTCAACCGCATCGGCCAAGGCAATCTGCGGGCCCTCCTTGCCACGCGGACGCACCACGATACGGCCATCCTCGCCCACGTCGAAATAGCCATCGGCCCAGTGCGCGATGGAATAGGTTTTGCGGGCAGTTTCCTGCGACCAGTTCATGGCGGGTCCTGTTGTGGAGCGGGCGAGTATCTTAGGGCAACACGCCACGCGCGCGTGAATGCACCCGGGGCAAGCGCCTGCCCTCGCCGCCCCTTTCGCGCCAAGGTGTTGCCCCTGCCATAACCCGACCCGCAGCAAGGCATCCATGGATACGAGCCAAGTCTGGGCGTTCTTCTCATATGCCTGGACACAAACCTGCGCCGATGAAGATGCCTGCCGGTTTTTTGTCCGCCAGGCAAACATCGGCATGGCCAACTTGCAGCAGCGAATCAGCCGCTGGCATGCCCGTCCGTACGGGTGGCATCTTCTCAACCCCTTGCGACTGCTGGGCTATCCCATCGCCCTGCATTTGGCATGGCCTTATCGCGCCATGCTGCGCCGCTGCGTCTTCGCGCAAACCCAGAACTGAACTGCTTGAGCCGAGCCACTCAAACCCCCGCATTTTTGCGCTAAGGTGCCTGCCCGACCACCACAACATCCGCGATGAAAATCCAAGCGCTTCTTCTTGCCGCCCTGCTGCCCCTTTCCGCCTTCGCGCAGAATTCGGCCAGCGAAATTGGCCAATTGTTCCGCGCACTGGAAACCTCCGGTTGCAGCTTCAACCGCAACGGCACTTGGTACAACGCCAGTCAGGCCAGCGCACACCTGCACCGCAAATACGATTACCTCGTCAAACGCGGCCATGCCAGAACGGCCGAATCGTTCATCGACCAAGCCGCCACAAAGAGCAGCGTCTCCGGGCAAGCCTATCTGGTGCGCTGCGGCAATGCGGCGCCGGTTCAAAGCAAAACCTGGTTCCTCGCCCGACTGGCGGAGATTCGCCGCAATGCCCCGCAACGCTGAGCACGCCGGCGCGATGCGTTAGCCCCCGCCTCATGTCCCGACGCCCGCAACGCCTGCTGCAATTGCTCGAGTTGCTCACCCTGCGCCGCACTCCGGCCACCGGGGCCGAGCTGGCCGGGCAACTGGGCATCAGCCTGCGCACCCTGTACCGCGACATCGCCAGCCTGCGCGCGCAAGGCGCGCATATTGAAGGCGACCCCGGCATCGGCTACCTACTGCGCCCGGGCTTTACCCTGCCGCCGCTCATGTTCAGCGCCGACGAGCTGGAAGCCCTGGTGTTGGGCGCGCGCTGGGTGGCCAGCCAGTCGGCCGACCCCGAACTGGCCCATGCTGCGCACCAAGCCCTCACCCGCATCACCCGCGTGCTGCCCGCCACCTTGCGCCTTGAAGTGGAAACCAGCGGCCTGTTCGCGCCCGCGCGCTGCGACGCGCCCCCGCCCGCCCCGTGGCTGCCCACCCTGCGCCAGGCCATCCGCCAGCAGCACATACTGCGCATGGACTACCGCGACGAGCACGGCCAAACCAGCCAGCGCCGCATCTGGCCCTTTGCCATGGCCTTCTTCGACCACGCCCGCCTGATCGCCGCCTGGTGCGAGCTGCGGCAAGACTTTCGCCACTTCCGCGCCGACCGCGTGCAGCAGCTGGCCGACACCGGCGAGCGCTACCCCGAAACCCGTCCCCGCTTGCTGCGCCGCTGGCGCGAACAGATGGGATATGCACCGGATTGAACGCTAGGCTTGCGCCACCGAAAAGTACCCAGACTGCCATGTCCACCCTCCACCCCCCGCCCGGCCACGATGACCATGCGCACCACGGTCACGAACGCGGCCACGCGCACGGCCACGCGCACGGTCACGCGCATGACCACGGCCACCATGACCACGCCCACACCCCCACCGTCACGCACGCCAACGAGCGCAAGGTGCTGCTGTCCTTCGTGCTCATCTTCGGCTTCATGCTGGTGGAAGCCGCAGGCGGGGTACTGGCCGGCTCGCTGGCACTGCTGGCCGATGCCGGCCACATGCTGACCGACGCCGCCGCGCTGGCGCTGGCTTATGCCGCCTTTCGCTTTGGCCGCCGCGCCGCCGACAGCCGGCGCACCTTCGGCTACCTGCGCTTTGAGGTGATTGCCGGCTTTCTCAACGCCATCACGCTGTTTGCCATCGTCGGCTGGATCGTGTGGGAA
This sequence comes from Lysobacter sp., assembly GCA_041855065.1. Classification (GTDB taxonomy): domain Bacteria; phylum Pseudomonadota; class Gammaproteobacteria; order Xanthomonadales; family Xanthomonadaceae; genus Solilutibacter. The sequence continues at coordinate 859 of JBHADJ010000008.1, read as the reverse complement.
GCCTGGCAGCGACTTGCCGCGCCAGCGCCCATCCTGGCCGGGCCCATGCTGGCCGTGGCCGTGCTGGGCCTGGCCGTGAACGTGCTGGTGCTGTGGATCATGACGCGCGGCGAGACCGAGCACGTCAACGTCCAGGGCGCCATCCTGCACGTGATGGGCGACTTGCTCGGCTCCATCGGCGCCATCGTGGCGGCCCTTGTCGTTCATCTCACGGGCTGGACGCCGATTGACCCCATCCTCTCGGTGCTGGTGGCGCTGCTCATCCTGCGCAGCGCCGCCAAGCTCTTGGCCAGCTCGCTGCACATCCTGCTAGAAGGCGCGCCCGCCAACGCCACGCCCGACAAGCTCCGCCAGGGTCTGCTGGCCACGGTGCCCGGGCTGGCCGAGGTTAGCCACATCCACGTCTGGCAACTCACCTCCGGGCGCACCATGGCCACGCTGCACGTGCACCCGGCCGACGACACGCAAGCCCGGGCCGTGGTCAAGCAGGTGCACGCCGCGCTGCGCGAGCAGTTCCAGATCGAACACGCCACCGTCGCCATCGAATGGCGCGAAGACACGCCCCAAGCCTGCGGCGTGGCCGGCTCAAGCAGCAGCAGGCCGCCGCCCGCACAGGCATCACACGGGGCGCCTCACACTGCTGACAGAAACTGACAGCGGCCCCGCGCACACTGCGGGCGTTTTCACTCACGGCACGCCAAGCCCGCTTCATGAACACCCCAGCCACCCCCACCCCCCTGCACGTCCAATGCCCCTGCGGCAGCGTGCAACTGACGCTCGCCCAAGCGCCCATCGCCCAGCTTTATTGCCACTGCGACGACTGCCGCGCCGCACAGGGCGCGGCCGAAGATTTCGCTGC
>JBHADJ010000007.1:0-3994 GCA_041855065.1 Lysobacter sp. | reverse complement strand
TGGTCGCGGCGGTCGGTAACGAAATAGCCCAAGCGCTCGAACTGCCAGCGGCTTTCGGCGGGCAGGTTGCCGGCGGCGGCTTCGGCGTAGGCGGTGATTTCTTTCGCCGATTCGGGGTTGAGAAAATCGGTAAACGGCAGATAAGCGCCGTCTTCTCCGCGCACGGCGTCGGGGCGTTCGACGGTGAACAGGCGCTCGTAGAGGCGCACTTTGATTTCGGCGGCGTGTTCGGCGGAAACCCAGTGGATCACGCCTTTCACTTTGCGGCCTTCGGGCTTTTTGCCCAAGGTGTCGTGGTCGATGCTGCATTTGAGTTCGACGATGTTGCCGTTGCCGTCTTTCACCACTTCGTCGCACTTAATCACATAGCTGTAACGCAGGCGCACTTCGCCGCCCAAAGTCAAACGCTGCCAGCCGGCGGGCGGGTTTTCGCTGAAATCGTCGGCTTCGATATAGATGGTCGGCGCAATCGGTACTTCGCGCTCGCCCATTTCTTCGTGATGCGGGTGAAACGGTGCGCTGCGGCTTTGGGTGAGGCCGTCTGAAAAATTGGTGAGCGTTACTTTAATCGGGTTCAGCACGGCCATCAGGCGCGGAGCGGAGTTTTCCAGCTCTTCGCGGATGGCGCCTTCGAGCACGCTCATATCAACCACGTTCTCCGATTTGGAAATGCCCGCGCGTTTGGCAAACAGGCGCAGGCCTTCGGGCGTGTAGCCGCGGCGGCGCATGCCGGAAATGGTGGGCATGCGCGGATCATCCCAGCCGGAAACATGGCCGTCTGAAACCAGTTGGTTGAGTTTGCGTTTGGAGGTAATCGAATACAGCAGTTCCAAACGCGAAAATTCGTATTGGCGCGGGCGCGTGGGGTGCGGCGCGGGGATGTTGTCGAGCACCCAATCATACAGCGGACGGTGGGCTTCGAATTCGAGCGTGCACAGCGAATGGGTGATGCCTTCGATGGCATCGGAAATGGCGTGCGTGTAGTCGTACATCGGGTAGATACACCATTTGTCGCCGGTGTTGTGGTGGTGGGCGCGGCGGATGCGGTAAATCACGGGGTCGCGCATATTCACATTGCCCGAGGCCATGTCGATTTTCAGGCGCAGGGTTTTGCTGCCGTCGGGGAAGGCGCCGTCGCGCATTTTGTAGAACAAATCGAGGTTTTCTTCGACGCTGCGGTCGCGGTATGGGCTGTTTTTGCCCGGCTCGGTAAGCGTGCCGCGGTATTCGCGCATTTCTTCGGCAGTCAAATCATCGACATAGGCTTTGCCGTCTTGAATCAGGCCGATGGCGTAATCGAAGAGTTGGTCGAAATAGTCGGAGGCATAGCGCGGCTCGCCGTCCCACTCAAACCCCAACCAGTGAACGTCTTCTTTAATCGAATCAACATATTCCTGGTTTTCTTTTTCAGGGTTGGTGTCGTCGAAACGCAGGTTGCACAGGCCGTCGTAAACATAGGCCAACCCGAAGTTCAGGCAGATGGATTTGGCGTGGCCGATGTGCAGGTAGCCGTTCGGCTCGGGCGGAAAGCGGGTCTTGATCGCCGTGTGTTTGCCGTGGGCCAAGTCCTCGCGGACGATGTTGCGGATGAAGTCGGTGCGCACGGCGCTGTCGGCGGTGTCGGTCATGGCAGTAGGAGCGATGGAAAGCGGGAAATTCTAGCGCGAGAGGGCGGGACGGGCAGTTTCAGAACTCGGGCAGGAAATCGACAGGCCGAGCAGTCTTGCGATTGTCGGCGGGTGCCGGAATCGCCTGCCAGACATTGAGGGCATCCACACTGGCACGCACGTCATGCACCCGGATGATGGCAGCTCCTTGGCTTGCGGCAAACAAATGGGCAGCGACCGAGCCATGAACGCGCTCGGCAGGCGTCGTGTGGTCGGTCAGCTCGCCGATCAGACGCTTGCGCGAAAGTCCGGCCAAAATCGGGCATCCCAAACTTTTGAAGTGCGCAAGTCCGGCCAGCAGCGCCAGATTGTGTTGCTGGCTTTTGCCAAAGCCAAAGCCCGGGTCGATCAGCAGCTTGCTGCGGGCAATTCCGGCCATTTCCGCAGCAAAGATGCGCTCGGCCAAAAAACGGTGAACTTCCGCCAGTACGTCGCTGTAATGCGGGGTTGCCTGCATGGTGCCCGGCTCGCCCTGCATATGCATCAGAACGACGGGCACGCCGGCTTCGGCGGCGGCGGCCAATGCGCCGTCATCGCGCAGTGCGCGAACATCGTTGATCATCCCGGCACCGGCCGCGACGGCGGCACGCATCACCTCCGGCTTGTGCGTGTCGATGCTGATGGGCACCATGGTTTGAGCCGCCAGTGCCGTGATGACAGGCAGCACCCGGCGCAGTTCTTCCTCAAGTGTCACCGGCTGCGCACCGGGGCGGGTGGATTCGCCGCCGATATCGAGAATGTCGGCGCCTTCCGCGACCAGACGCAGGCCATGCGCAACGGCAGCATCGGCATCGGCATGCGTGCCGCCATCGGAAAATGAATCCGGGGTGACATTGACGATGCCCATCACCCGTACCCGGTCAAGACGCAATATCCGTCCGCCGCAATCAATGGTCGGTGTGGTATCGAACATGCTGGTTCCTCATGCGATGCGTGATCGTGCATCCTCTCACAAAGCGGGTGTCGACCAAATTTGATGCGACAAGAAAAAACGTCATGGCAAAGGTCTATGATGGGCTTTCAACCAAGCCTGAGGAGGTTGCTATGCCTGCAATGATGAAAGCCGCTGTTTTCGTGGAGCCCGGTCGCATCGAGGTGGTGGACAAGCCGATTCCCGATGTCGGCCCGAACGATGCCTTGATCCGCATCACCACCACCACCATCTGCGGTACCGACGTGCACATCCTCAAGGGCGAGTATCCGGTCGCCAAGGGGCTGACCGTCGGCCACGAGCCGGTTGGCGTGATCGAGAAGCTCGGCAGCGCGGTGAAAGGCTACCGGGAAGGGCAGCGAGTGATTGCCGGCGCAATCTGCCCGAACTTCAACAGCTATGCCGCGCAGGATGGTGCGCCCTCGCAGGATGGCAGCTATCTGACCGTCGATGGCCGCTGCGCCTGTCACGGCTACAAGGCCACGGCTGGCTGGCGCTTTGGCAACATGATCGACGGCACGCAGGCCGAATACGTGCTGGTGCCGGATGCCGAGGCCAACCTGGCGCCGATCCCGGACGGGCTGACCGACGAGCAGGTGCTGATGTGCCCGGACATCATGTCCACCGGCTTCAAGGGTGCGGAAAACGCCAACATCCGCATCGGCGATACGGTGGTGGTGTTTGCCCAGGGCCCGATCGGTCTGTGTGCCACCGCCGGTGCCCGTCTGCTCGGGGCCACCACCGTGATTGCCGTGGACGGCAATGACCACCGCCTCGAAATCGCCCGCAAGATGGGGGCGGACGTGACGCTCAACTTCAAGAACTGCGATGTGGTGGACGAGGTAATGAAGCTGACCGGCGGCAAGGGGGCCGACAGTGCCATCGAGGCACTCGGTACGCAGGCTACCTTTGCCAGTGCGCTCAAGACCCTGCGTCCGGGCGGCACGCTCTCCAGTCTCGGCGTGTATTCGGAAGACCTGACTATCCCGATGGCGCATTTTGCCGCCGGTCTGGGCGACAACACCATTCGCACGGCCTTGTGCCCCGGCGGCAAGGAGCGCATGCGCCGGCTGATGAATGTGATCCAGTCCAATCGCCTGGATCTGGGCGTGATGGTGACGCACCAGTACAAGCTGGAAGACATCGTGGCCGCTTATGATCTTTTTGCCAACCAGCGCGATGGCGTTCTGAAGATCGCGATCAAGCCGAACTGAACGGCTCACCAGCTGTCTTGCGAACGGACAGGACAGCTGGCTGAGTTGCCGAGGCGTTTTGCCATGAAACCCCGCATCGTCATTCGTTGCGGGGTTTTTCATGCGCGCATGTCCCGCCCGGGTACTGGCATCTGCCATCGGCAGAGAGCGGTGCGATGTATTCGAGCAACTGGCGGATCTTG
>JBHADJ010000006.1:0-20428 GCA_041855065.1 Lysobacter sp. | reverse complement strand
GTAGGAGCGCCCGCAGTTTTTCCGCCCCTCTGGTGCAAGGGGGCAGGCAATGAGCATCAAGAAAGAAGTTTTCCTCAATCCCACTGCCGCGCCTGAAAATGCGCACGCCCATGCAAGCATTGCGGCGCTCAAAACCCATTTTCCCGGCTGTTTTGACAAACACGGCGCATTGCTGCCCGACAAACTGGCCGAGGCGCTGCAAAGCGCCGGCATTCCCGCCAGCCGAGAGTTTTACAGCCTCAACTGGCTGGGCAAGTCTTACGCCAGGGTGTTGAGCCAGGTGCCGCCGCACACCCTGCTGGCCGAAGACAGCGCGTACAACGCCAAAGCCGAAAACGCCGCTAGCCAAAACCTGCTGATTCAGGGCGACAACCTGGAGGTGCTCAAGCACCTCAAAAACGCCTATCGCGGCGCGGTGAAAATGATTTATATCGACCCGCCCTACAACACCGGCTCGGACGGTTTTGTCTACCACGACGACCGCAAATTCACCCCCGAACAGCTGGCCGAACTGGGCGGCATGGAACTGGACGAAGCCCGCCGCGTGCTGGCCTTCACCGCCAAAAAATCCAACAGCCACAGCGCCTGGCTGACCTTCATGTACCCGCGTTTGTATGTGGCGCGCGAATTGTTGCGCGAAGATGGCGTTATTTTCATCAGCATTGACGACAACGAACAGGCGCAGTTGAAGCTGCTGTGTGATGAGGTGTTTGGGGAGGAAAATTTTTTATCGTTGATTTGCTGGGAAAAAAGATTTACAAGAAGCAATAACTCAAAAACTTTTGCATCGCTGGTTGAGAGTGTTATTTGTTATAGGAAAACAGGGGCATTGGATGTTATCAGGGAGCCAAGGAATGAGAAGGCAAATTCAACATTTGATAACCCGGATAACGATCCGCGTGGCGTGTGGACAAGTGTTTCTTATGTGAATCCTGCAACAAAGGAGCAAAGGCCTAACTTGCATTATTCTTTGCGTAATCCAAATACGAATGAGGATGTGATTCACCCAACTCATGCATGGAAGTATGAGTTTCTTGCTTACAAGAAGCATGTGGAGGAAGAAAGGCTTTACTGGGGGCGAAGTGGTGAAAATAAATATCCACGTCTCAAGCTTTTTCTGTCTGAACTGGGTGATGGTATGGTTCCTGTTAATTTGTGGGGTCGGGAATCAACAGGGACCACTGATGAAGCTAGCAAGTTGCTTCAGGAAGTTATGGGTGCGAAAGTTTTTGACTTTCCAAAGCCTATTGGTTTAATTGCTCGTGCTTTAAATATGAGTGTTAAGTCAGGGGATCTGGTCCTCGACTTCTTCGCCGGTTCCGGCACAACCGCCCATGCGGTGATGCAGCTCAATGCCAAAGACGGCGGCCAGCGCCGTTATATCTGTGTGCAGTGGGCGGAAGCCACGGACGCCAAGTCCGAGGCGCGCAAGGCGGGCTATCAAACCATTTTTGACATTACCCAAGCCCGCATTGAAAAAGCTGCCGCCAAAATCCGCGCCGAGCACCCGCAGTATCAAGGTGATTTGGGCGTGAAGATTTTCAAAACCGTGCCGGACTTCCGTGCGTTGGACGAGGCTGCGTTTGATCCAGGCAAGGCCGATTTGCCTTTGTTCACCGACGCGACGCTTGATGATGACAAGCGGCATACCCTGCTGACCACCTGGCGCGCGCATGACGGGCAGGCGCTGACCGATGCCGTTGCCCCGCTGGACTTGGCGGGCTACCCCGCGCATTGGTGCGGCACGCATCTGTATTTACTGCACGGCGGTTTCAACTCGCAGGCACTCAAAGCATTGATGGAGCGGCTGGACGGCGATGCCACCTTCACGCCCGAGCGCATCGTGTTTTATGGCGCGGCGATGGAGAGCGCCATGCAAAAAGAGCTGGCCCAGGCCGTGGACACGTATGCCAACAAAAAATCGCTGAACATTGCCGTGCTGGCAAGGTATTGAGCGAGGTGTTGAAAATGGCAGGCTTCCATTACGAAAAAAACCTTCCGCATCAGCAGCGCGCGGTGGATGCGGTGCTTGCGGTATTCGACAAGGTGCAGATAAAAGAATGCGCGGCAGAAGAAAACCCGGGATTTGTTTTTGCAGGCAGCTTGTTGCAAGACAATATTGCCGCCGTGCAGCGCGCCAATGGCATTAATGACGCGCCGCTTTCGGGCAAAAACGTGCTGGACATTGCCATGGAAACTGGCACTGGCAAAACCTATGCCTATGCCAAAACCCTGTTCGAGCTGCACCGGCAGCTTGGGTTGTTCAAGTTCATCGTCATGGTGCCTACGCTCTCGATCAAGGCGGGCACGAAGGATTTTCTGAAAAGCGAGGCGCTTGCACGGCATTTCCGGCTGGATTTTGCCGGCAGCTATGGACAGACGGAGCTGGTGCTTTACGTGGTGGAAAGCGCAAAGACCAAAGCCAAAAAAACCGCCGCACCGGCAGAAATCGTGCGCTTTGTGCAGGCCAGCGACAAGCAAAAAATCCATGTGCTGCTGATGAATGCGGGCATGGTCAATTCCGACACGCTGGCGGGCAAAACGGGCGATGGCAGTACGCTCATCAAAGACAAGTTTGACGTGCCGCTGCAGGCGCTGGCATCGGTGCGCCCCATCGTCATCGTGGACGAACCGCACCGCTTTCCCACAGACAAAAAAACCTGGGCCAATATCGAGAAGCTGCAAGCGCCCTTCATCATCCGCTACGGTGCCACGTTTGCCGGGCATGAAAACCTGTTGTACCGGCTGACGGCGGTGGATGCCTTCAATGACGATTTGGTCAAGGGCATTCGCGTATTCAGCGAAGACGTGCAGGGCGATGACGGCACGCGCCTGAAGCTGCTGGCACTGGACGGAGCCGAGGCCACATTTGAAGTGGGCGGCAAGGCGGCCAAGCGAACCCTGCGGCTGCGCGTAAAAGACCCGCTTGCCATGCTGCACCCGGCCATTGACGACTTGCAAGTGGAGGGCATGAACAAGTCCACCCTGCTGCTGAGCAACGGCGTGGAGTTGAAAAAAGGCGACAGCCTCAACCCCTTCAGCTATGCTACGGCCGTGTTTGAAAAAATGCTGCGCCAGGCCGTGCGGCGACATTTTGAGCTGGAGCGTGAGTTGCTGTTGCGCGAGGGCGGGCGCATCAAGCCGTTGACGCTGTTTTTCATTGACGATATTGAAGGCTACCGCGACGGCAATCGCTTGGCGGGCAGCCTGAAAAGCCGCTTTGAAAGCTATGTGAAGGCCGAGGCCGAGCGTTGCCTGCAAACGGAAAAGGATGACTTTTACCACGCATGGCTGGAAAAAACCCTTGCCGATATCGAGGCCACGCACGGTGGCTATTTTGCGAAGGACAATAGCGACAAAGACGAAAAAATCGAAAAACAGGTGCATGAAATTCTGCACGACAAGCAGGCGCTGCTTTCGCTTGAGAATCCGCGCCGTTTTATCTTCTCCAAATGGACGCTGCGCGAAGGCTGGGACAACCCCAATGTGTTCCAGATTTGCAAGCTGCGCTCCAGCGGCAGCGAAATCAGCAAATTGCAGGAAGTGGGGCGCGGCCTGCGCCTGCCCGTGAACGAATACATGGCGAGAGTGAAAGACGGCGGCTTTGTGCTGAATTACTTCGTGGACAGCAGCGAGCAGGATTTTGTGCAAAAGCTGGTGAGCGAAGTAAACCGCAGCGTGGCCCAAGAGACGGTGTACACGGCGCTCAATGATGAGCTGATTGCCAGAATCCAGAGCGCCTACCCCAAGGAAAGCAAGCGCAGTATCAACAACGCCTTGTATGACGCGGGCTGGATTGACGACGATAACCAATTTGTCAACAACGGCTTTGCCGAGATGAAAAAGCGCTTTGCTTTGGCGTTTTCTACTTCTGGCGGTTTGAAAGACGGCAAGATTGACCACGCTGGCCGCAAGGCCAACAAGGTTGCCATGCGCCCAGGCAAATACGAGGAGCTGAAGGCCCTGTGGGAAGCCATCAACCAAAAAGCCCTGCTGCGTTACGACATTGCTGACGAAAAGGCCTTTGCCAAGCTGTTTGAAAGCTATCTGAGCGAGAACAAGAACAAATTTTCCGAAAGCGGCGTGCGCACGGTGCAGAGCCAAATCCGTGTGCATAACGGGCTTTTGCAAAGCGTGCAGCAGCACAGCGTGGACGAGGAGAACTTCGAGCCGGTTTGCACCCTGCGCTACGGCGAGTTTTTGCGCAAACTCTCGCAAGTGGCCTTTATTCGCATGGATACTTTGCATAAGGCGTTTTACCGCATGCGAGGGGATTTTGACATTACCCGCTTCATGAACGAGCGCACCATTCACGCCATCAAAATCGGCTTCAACCGCTGGCTGCTGCTCAATTCATTTACTGATTTTCAGGTGGGCTATACGCACGTGGGCGGCGGGGTGCATCCGACCAAATTCACCAACGCCAAAGGCCAGCCGCTTGCGAAAGTGAATGCAGCAGACTTGGGCGTGCAAAGCGATATACAACGGGAGCCATTGCCACAGTACCTGTTTGACAGCGTGTTTTTCGATAGCGAGCTGGAGCGCGAAAACATTGCCGACTGCCAGGTTCAGGAAGTGGTGGTGTTCACCAAAATCCCGAAAAACTCCATCAAAATACCCGTGGCTGGCGGTGCCACGTATTCGCCGGACTTTGCATATATCGTGAAAACGGCCAAGGGCGATACGCTCAATTTTGTGCTGGAAAGCAAGGATGTGCCTGACAGCGCCGCCTTGCGTGCAGAGGAGCAAAAGAAAATTGCGCACGCGCACAAGCTGTTTGACGAAATCAGCCGAGAAGTGCGCGTGCGCTTCACCACGCAGTTTGAGGGGCAAAAAGTGACCGCGCTGATTCGGCAGCACTTGCAGGAGGCTGGCGAAAGGCCGGAATGAAGCTTGTGCAGGCGCTTTTTCGGCGTGCAGCCAGGGCGATGATTGACAGGGGCTAATCAATGCAGTGATTTGCCTTGGCACGCCTGCAATCAGGTAGGCTCGACTGATGTCCGAAGTGCCTATACTTGGTCGGTGTTTGGTTTTGCAGGTTTGAATTTGCCATGAAAATTCTTGTGGTCTGTCTTGGCAATATCTGCCGCTCGCCGATGATGGAGGGCTGGTTGCAGGCGGAAATCGCGCGCGATACGACTTTGGCCGGGCGGGTGGAAGTGGATTCGGCAGGAACTGGCGGCTGGCATGTGGGTCGGGCGCCGGATGCGCGCGCGGTGGCGGTGGCGGCGCAGCATGGGGTGGATATTTCCCGGCAGCGGGCACGGCAGTTGCAGCCGCAGGATTTTGCCCGTTTTGAGCTGATTCTGTTTGCCGATACGGCGACTTTGCAGCAAGGGCGAGAACGCGGAGCTGGGCAGGGCGGGGCGGAAACGGCGCTGTATCTGGAGTGGGCGGGGGAGGGCAAGGCCGATGTGCTCGACCCCTACTATGCGGATTTGCCGGCGTTCGAGGCCGCTTGGCAACAGGTGGCGGCAGGCGGGCGCGGTATCCTGGCACGCCTGCGCCGTCAGATGGGGGCTTGATCAGTCGCTTGTGCGGATGCTGCTCGAGGGATGGAATTGCACCGAGAAGCGGGTATCAAGACCATTTCTCTCGTCGAGTACCACCCACATGACGAGCAGCAAGTGGTTGCCCGGACGACTCAAGGCAAGTTCTTTCAGCCGTGCGGGATCGTTGAGCTGGATATGGCGCTGGTCGAGGTGGTGGCGAATCTGGAAGCTGCTGCTGGGCAGGCTGATCCAGTTCTGCTCGGAGGCAAGCACCAGAACACCTTCATTCAGATCCCGGCCGAGCTGGCTATCGAGATGGGCGAGAATGTCCTGCTGGGTGGCCAGCGGCAGGGCAGGCTCGTAGGCACGAAGTTTGTTGGCGATGCTGCGCAGATAGATGTTTTCCATGAGTGAACGATTCCTTGTACTGGTCTGCGCATCATGGACATTGAGGTGAGCTGCCTTGTGCGCGGACATGATGGACGAGCCACTCGGCGGCGCAAGCGGTCGAAATCGGCCTTGTACGGGGCTCAGGAGGCGCGGGATTGCCGGTACTTTTGCCAGAAAGCCAATGGCAGACGCGCATGGATCAAGACAAACACGAGCAGGCGAACAAACATGCCGTGTCGTTTGGCATCGAATTTGCGGTAGTAACGCCACAGGCCGCGATGTTTGTGCCATTCCACGAAGAACGGGCGATGGCGCGAAGACACGCCGCGCAGATGCAGAACGTCCACTTGATTGTGGATGGCAACCTTGCCGCCGGCATCCATGACGCGGCGGCACAGATCCAGGTCTTCGGCATGCAGGCGGTAGTGCGAATCAAAGCCGCCAATGCGTTCGAACAGCGTGCGTGGCAGCAGCATCAATGCCCCGGAAATGGCGGGAACGTGTTGCAGAACCTGTTCCGGCTGCGCGGGAATGGCGAGCTGGCGGGCTTCGCGCTGATGCAGCATGGCGGCAAAATCCGGATGTTTGCGTCGGGCAGCCGGGTCATGCTGGCCGCTTTCATCATGCAGTTGTGCACCGAGCAGGGCATCGCCAAGCGGATGGGCAGCATCGCGCAGCCGGCGCAGCGTATCCGGCTGCAGCAGCAGATCCGGATTGACGAAGGCAAGCCATGGTGCCTGGCTCATGGCGGCCCCTTGATTGCAGGCGGTGGCAAAACCGGGGTTGTCGGGATTGGCGATGAAGCGCACGCGAGCATCGGCCAATGCGTGCCGCTGGATGATGGCGAGGCTTTCGTCGGTGGAGCCGTTGTCGACGATGCGGATTTCGCTGACGGCATCGGCCATGCGCAGATGATTGAGGCAATCCTCCAGAGTGGAGGCGCTCTGGTAGGTCACGACAATGGCGGCGATGGCATCCCGACTCATGCGATGGCAGGTCTAGGTATTGTCGGGGGCGGGCGGGTTGGCCTTGTCCTTGCGCCAGCCGTGGTGCTGGATGTCCAGCCACAGGCTGTAGCTGGCGGTGAAGGTGGGAAAGAGGTTTTGCAGGATGCCGACCGAGTCGTTCTTGCCGAAGATGAAGTAGCTGAGCGTCATCAGGCTGCCGAGGATGCTCATGTACCAGAACAGGCGCGGAATCACCGGCTTGCGCGCCCGGCGGCTGGCGATGAACTGCACCAGCCAGCGGCCACCGAACATCAGCGCGCCGACCCAGCCGATGATTTTCCACGGCGTCATGTGGATGCCGGTCCAGGCAAGCCACTGGATCGGCGTGTCCATGAAGGGCGTGGGGTCGGTCATGGGCGCGGCAGCTCCTGGGTGGCGGTGCGGCGGCTGCGGGCGATGAGCCAGGACACGCCGAGCAGATCGCGCACGCCCACCAGTGCTCGTCCCCAGTTGGTGTATTTGGACACGCCGCTGGTGCGGTGGCGATGGTTGACCGGCACGCTCAGGGTTTGCCACCCGGCACGCTGCATCAGCGCCGGCAGGTAGCGATGCATGTGGTCGAAGTACGGCAGGTCGAGGAATGCTTCGCGCTCGATCAGCTTGATGCCGCAGCCGGTATCGGGAGTGGCATCGCGCAGCATGCGGGCGCGGATGGCATTGGCCCAGCGCGAGGCCCAGCGCTTGCTGCCGCTGTCCTGGCGGTTGACGCGCCAGCCGGCGAGGAGCTTGACATTGGCCGGGGCGGCATCGCGCTCGGCGAGCAGCTTGGGGATGTCGGCCGGGTCGTTCTGGCCATCGCCATCGAGCGTGGCGATCCACGGCGCACGGGCCGCCTTGATGCCGTTGCGCACCGCAGTGCTCTGCCCGCTGTTGCTGAGGTGGCGGACGATGCGCAGCTCCGGCGTGGTCGCTTGCAGGGCTTGCAGGCGCATCAGCGTGCCGTCGCGCGAGAGGTCATCGACATAGATGATTTCAAACGGTAGCACGCCGCGCAGCGAGGCGAGGATTTCGGCCACCAGCGGGGCGATGTTGTCTTCCTCGTTGTGCACCGGGACGACGACGGAAAGAAGCGGTGAAGGACTCATGCGCGGTTTCCAAAATAGTCGCGGCACCATTGCACCACCGGCGGCAGGCCGGTTTCGATCGGAGTGGCCGGGACAAAGCCGAAGGCGGCCTCGGCCTTGCCGGTGTCGGCCATGGTTTCCACCATGTCGCCGGGCTGCATCGGGCGCAGGATTTTCTCTGCCGTGCGGCCTGCGGCTTGCTCGATCACCTCGATGAAACGCAGCAGGGGCACCGGGGTGTGGTTGCCGAGGTTGAACACCTGATGCGGCACCGGCGCGGTGGACGGGGTGTCGAGCGCGCCGAGAATGCCGGCGATGATGTCGCTGATGTGGGTGAAGTCGCGGCGCATTTGGCCGTGGTTGAACACCTCGATCGGGCGGCCTGCCAGCACCGCGCGCGAGAACAGCAGCGGTGCCATGTCCGGCCGGCCCCAGGGGCCGTAGACGGTGAAAAAGCGCAGGCCGGTCGCTTTCAATTGGTACAGCTCGGCATAGCTGTAGGCCAGCAGCTCGTTGGCGGCCTTGGTGGCGGCGTACAGCGAGCGCGGCTGGTCGATGCGCTGGTCTTCGCAAAACGGCGGCGTCGCCGAGCTGCCGTAGACCGAGGAAGAGCTGGCATAGACCAGATGTGCCACCTGACGGTGGCGGCACAGCTCCAGCAGATTCATGAAGCCGACCAGATTGCTCGCCACATAGGCATCGGGGTTTTGCAGCGAATAGCGCACGCCCGCCTGCGCGGCCAGATGCACCACCCGACGCGGCTGGTGCGTGTCGAAAACCGCTGCCAGTGCCGCGGCATCGGCGATGTTGGCGGTGATGATCGGCACCTCGGGGCACAGCGCCGCCACCCGGTCATGCTTCAGCGCCGGGTCGTAGTAATCGTTGAAGTTGTCCAGCCCGATGACCGCATCGCCGCGTGCGGCCAGCGCACGGCACAGATGGGCGCCGATGAAGCCGGCTGCGCCGGTGACGAGGATGGGCGGCGTGCTCATGCGCTCAAGGGCTTTGCCGCAGCCGTTCCAGCACGCCGTCCAGCGCATCCAGCGAGCCGTAGTGGATGACCAGCTTGCCGCGTCCGCCACGGCCATGCTGCACCGCCACCTTGCTGGCCAGCAGTTCGGACAGCTCGTTTTCCAGCGCGGCGATGTCGGCCGAGGGCAGCGGCTTGCTGCGCTTGGGCGGCGGGCCGATGCGGCCTGCCGCCAGTTGCTGCACGCGGTGCTCCACTTCGCGCACGCTCCAGCCCTCGTTCGCGGCCTGTCGCGCCAGCGCAATCGCCGCCTGCGGCGCGAGCGAGAGCAGGGCACGGGCATGGCCCATCTCGATGGCACGGGTTTCCACCAGCACGCGGATTTCTGCCGGCAGCTCCAGAAGGCGCAGCAGATTGGAGACGGCCGCACGCGAGCGCCCGACCGCTTCGGCGGCCTGCGCATGGGTCAGGTCGAACTCGTCGATCAACCGTTGCAGCGCTTGCGCTTCTTCCAGCGGGTTCAGGTCTTCGCGCTGGATGTTTTCGATCAGCGCCATCGCCACCACGGTGCGATCATCCAGCTCGCGCACCACCGCCGGGATTTCGCCCAGCCCGGCCAGCTGGCTGGCACGCCAGCGGCGCTCGCCGGCGACGATTTCATAACGCCCCTCGCCGATGGCGCGCACCACGATCGGCTGCACCACGCCCTGCGCCTTGATCGACTCGGCCAGCTCCTGCAGCTTGGCATCGTCCATCGTCTGCCGGGGCTGGTATTTGCCCGGCTGCAATTGTGCTACCGGCAGGCGAAGCAGTTTTTCGCCGGGTTGTGCCTCAAGCGGCAGGTCAGGGGCGGCGGCATTGGGGCCGAGCAGTTCGGCCAGCCCGCGGTTCAATACCGGTTTTTTGTCCTTGCGCGATGTGGCCGTGGCTGCCACCGGCTGTGCGCCATTGCGTGCGGGCTTTGGGTTCTTGGCGGCCTGTGCGCCACCCAATCCCAAGCGGGGTTTCTTGTCAGTTTTGGCCTTGCTCATGCCGCTTTCTCCCGGCGTTTGCGTTCACGTTGGCGGCGCAAGATTTCTCCGGCCAATCCCATGTAGGCGATGCCGCCGCGCGAGGCGCGGTCGTAGCCGATGATGCTTTGCCCATGGCTGGGTGCCTCGGCCACGCGCACGTTGCGCGGGATGACGGTATGGAAGACCTGTTCACCGAAATGGGCGACCAGCTCTGCGGAAACTTCGTTGGCGAGGTTGTTGCGCACGTCAAACATGGTGCGCAAAACGCCTTCGATTTCAAGCTGCGGATTCAGCTTCTGGCGCAGTGCCTCGATGGTTTGCATCAGCGCGGCCAGCCCTTCCAGTGCGTAGTACTCGCACTGCATCGGCACCAGAATCGAATCAGCCGCATTCAAGGCGTTCAAGGTCAGGAGCGAGAGCGCTGGCGGGCAGTCGATGATGATGAAATCGTAGTTTTCCCGCACGCTGGCCAGTGCCCGCTTGAGGCGCTGCTCACGTCCCTCTTCGTTCATCAGCGTGATTTCGGCCGCGGTCAAGTCGGTATTGCCTGGCATCACGTCAACGCCCTCGTCGTTGCTGAAAATGGCATCGCGCGGGGCGACTTCTTCCAGCAACACGTCGCAGGTCGTGTGTGCCACATCGTGTTTGTCGATGCCACTGCCCATGGTGGCATTGCCCTGTGAATCCAGATCCACCAGCAATACCCGCTTGGGGGTGGCGGCAAGTGCCGCTGCAAGGTTGACGGCCGTGGTGGTCTTGCCCACGCCGCCTTTCTGATTGGCAACCGCGATAACTCGGGCCATGTCCGAAGCTTCCTGAAGTTGAGAGCCGCCAAGCGGCCATGAAACCGGACATTATGCCTTGTTGTGCCCGCAAGCGGCAGTGCAAGAACCGGATTTGCTGGTTAGGTGGTTGATTTGACGGCTGTTTTTTGGAGTGGACAGGACAGGGCGCTGTCTGACTGTCATGACAGGACAGTCAGGCAATCCGGCAGGTGGCACAGGCGGGCGGTGTTACGTTGTCGTCTGTGCTTCCAGCACCATGCAGTCCACCGGGCAGGCCGGAATGCACAGCTCGCAGCCGGTGCACAGGGGCGGGATGACGGTATGCATCAGCTTGGAGGCACCGGCGATGGCGTCCACGGGGCAAGCCTGAATGCACTTGGTGCAGCCGATGCAATCGGCCTCGATGATCCGCACCACGAGTCCCGGTCGATGCTCGCCGCGGCTGCGGTCATACGGCTTGGCCGGCACGCCAAGCAGCTTCGCCAATGCCCGCGCTCCGGCATCGCCGCCGGGCGGGCAATGGTCGATATCGGCCGTCTTTGCCGCCAGCGCCTCGGCGTACGGGCGGCAACCGGAAAACCCGCACTGCCCGCATTGCGTCTGCGGCAGCAAACGCTCGATGCGCTCGACAAGATCCGGCAAGGGCAGGGCGGCGGGCAAAGACATGACGGCGTGGAGGCGGCGGTGAAATGCTGAGCGGAACGGAGGTGGGAAAACGCAAAAACGCTTGACTGGCAAGCCGCGGGGTTTTTTGCTGTCCCGAGTCCCGAGTCCCGAGTCCCGAGTCCCGAGTCCCGAGTCCCGAGTCCCGAGTCCCGATTACCGCACCGGCATTCCGGCTTCGGCACCCGTGTCGGCATCCAGCAGGGCGAGGGCGCCGCCGTCGAAACCGGCGGAGAGAATCATGCCTTCGCTCACGCCAAAGCGCATTTTGCGCGGGGCGAGGTTGGCGATGAACACGACTTTGCGGCCAACGAGTTTTTCCGGTTCCGGGTAGCTGGCGCGGATGCCGGAGAAGATTTGTCGCTGGCCGAGCTCCCCGGCATCGAGCAGGAAGCGCAGCAGCTTGTCCGAGCCTTCGATGAAGCCGCATTCGAGCACTTTGCCGATGCGCAGGTCGAGCTTGGCGAAATCCTCGATGCCGATGTGGCCGTCGGCATTGGCCGCTGCGGGCTTTTCCGCCGTCTTGGCCGCCTTGGCCGGTGTGGCTTCGGCAGCGGGGGCATTGGCTTTCAGGGTTTCACGGCTGGCGTCGGTCATGGCAGTGATGTGTTTGGGGTCGATACGGGTAAACAGGGGTTGGTAGGGCTGGATGCGGTGCGCCAGCAGCGGGCGGTCGCAGTCGTGCCAGTGTTCGAGCGGGGCGGCGAGAAACTCGGCAACGCGGCGGGCAGTGACCGGCAATACCGGTGCCAGTGCCAGGGCGAGCACGCGGAACAGGTTGAGACCCTGGGTGCAGACTGCTTGCAGGCGGGCGTCGGCTCCGGCTTCCTTGGCGATGACCCAGGGCTTTTCCTCGTCGATGTATTTGTTCGCCTCGTCGGCCAGCGCCATCACAAGGCGCAGCACCTGTGCAGCATCATCGGCGGCGTAGGCTGCGCGGATGGCGGCAAGGCGTTCGATGAAGCCGGCATACATCGCCGGCTCGGGCAGGGCATCGGCCAGTTGCCCGGCAAAGCGTTTTTCGATGAAGCCGGCGCAGCGGCTGGCGAGGTTGACGAATTTGCCGACGATATCGCTGTTGACGCGATTGACGAAATCGCCGAGGTTGAGGTCAAGATCATCGACGCCGCCGGAGGTCTTGGCGGCAAAGTAGTAGCGCAGGGCTTCCGGGGCGAGGCCATGCTCAAGCCAGGTGCGCGCCATGATGAAGGTGCCGCGCGATTTGCTCATTTTTGCCCCGTCCACGGTGAGATAGCCGTTGACGTGCAGGCGAGTGGGGGCGCGATAGCCGGCACCGTGCAGCACCGCCGGCCAGAACAGGCCGTGGAAGTTGACGATGTCCTTGCCGATGAAATGATGCAGCTCGGCTTGGCTGTCCTTGCCGAGGAAGGCATCGAAATCCACGCCGTCGCGCTCGCACAGCGCCTTGAAGCTCGCCAGATAGCCGATCGGCGCATCCAGCCAGACGTAGAAGTATTTGCCTGGTGCGCCGGGAATCTCGAAGCCGAAATAGGGCGCATCGCGGGAAATGTCCCAAGCGCGCAGGCCGCCTTCGCCATCCAGCCATTCGCCCAGCTTGGCCTTCACCCCGGCAAGGGCCACATCGCCGCGCAGCCACTCGCGCAAGAAAGCCTCGAACTGGCCCAGCTCGAAAAAGTAGTGCTCCGAATCACGCAGCTCGGGCGTTGCTCCGGAGACGGCGGACTTCGGATTTTTCAGCTCAGTCGGCGCATAGGTGGCACCGCAGGCTTCGCAGTTGTCGCCGTATTGTTCGGGCGTGCCGCACTTGGGGCATTCGCCCTTGACGTAGCGATCGGGCAGGAACATGCCGCGTTCGGGATCGTACAGCTGCGATACCGTGCGCTGGCCAATGTGGCCGGCGGCCTTGAGCGCCTGATAGATGGCGCAGGTCAGCGCCTTGTTGTGCGCCGAGTGGGTGGAGCCGTAATGGTCGAAATCGACGTGAAACGCGGCGAAATCCGCCTCATGACCCTGCTGGATGGCGGCGATGAAGGCTTCCGGCGTGGTGCCGGCTTTTTCTGCCGCCAGCATGATCGGGGTGCCGTGGGTATCGTCGGCGCAGACGAAATGCACCGTGTCGCCACTCATGCGTCGTGCCCGCACCCAGATGTCGGCCTGAATGTAGCCGACCAGATGCCCCAGATGCAGCGGGCCATTGGCATAGGGCAGGGCAGCGGTGACAAGAGCTTGCGAGGACATGGGAAACGCCTGTGAAACGGGGGCGGGATTATCGCACGGGAGTTTTGTTGCAGCCATGCAGGTATCTGCGGCAGCGCGTGGCTTTCTCTGGTGCCGTGGACAGCAGGGATGTCGGAAAGTGGGTGGCAGGTGCCGACATGCGTTTGTGCATGGCAGGGCAAATGCGGGCCTTGGCGGCCGCTCGCACCGGATGACTGCTTGTGGGCGAATCCGGGATTTCCGGGGAGCGGGTGTCGATGGGACAAGCCAGAGGCTTTGGCTTTTGCCGTGCAGGTTGTGCGGGGAGCGGTTCTATAATCTGCGCATGACGATTGCCTCCGCCGCCCTGCTGCTTTTCATCATCCTCGACCCACTGGGCAATGTGCCGGTGCTGCTCAGCCTGCTGCGCTCGCTGCCGCCACGGCGGCAATTGATTGTCATTGCGCGCGAGCTCCTGATCGCGCTGGTGGTGCTGATGCTGTTCCTGTGGTTCGGCAAGTACGCGCTGGAAGCGATGCACCTGCGTCAGGAATCGGTCTCGATTGCCGGCGGCATCGTCCTGTTCTTGATCGGCATCCGCATGATCTTCCCGCCGGCCGAGGGCATCATGGGCGAGCTGCCGGGCGGTGAGCCGTTCATCGTGCCGGTGGCGATTCCGATGATTGCCGGGCCTTCGGGCATGGCGGCGGTGATGCTGATGGGCACGCAATATCCCGACCGCATGGGCGAGTGGAGCTTGGCGCTGTTCATTGCGTGGGCAGCGACGGCAGCGATCCTGATGTGTTCCACCTTGCTGTACAAATGGCTGGGGCATCGCGTGTTGACGGCGGTAGAGCGGCTGATGGGGATGTTGCTGGTGGCAATTTCCATCCAAATGTTCCTTGATGGACTGGCCGGGTATTTCAAGACGCAGGCAACGCCGCTGGGTTGAGCAGGCAAGATCGGCCTTCCGAATCCCGGCGACGGGTGCGACAATGCCGCCCCTTTGCATTTGCCTAGCCCGTTGCCATGGCTCGTATCGACAAAACGCCATTCCACGTTCGCATCCTTGACCTTAGCCATGATGGCCGTGGCGTGGCTCGCCGTGAGGAAGGCGCGCAAGCTGGCAAGACCATTTTCGTTTCCGGGGCATTGCCCGGTGAGCGAGTGAGCGTGGAGCAGACTGCCCGTTCACGCAGCTTCGATGAAGGCCGCATGCTGGAGGTATTGGAAGCATCGGCTGATCGTGTGCCACCACGTTGTGCCCACTTTGGCACCTGCGCAGGCTGTGTCTTACAGCATCTGGATGAGCGCAAGCAGATTCTTGCCAAGGAGACGGTGTTGCGGGACAACCTTGAACGCATCGGGCATGTGCAGGCGGCAAGCTTTCTGCCGCCACTGACCGATGCCAGCTGGGGCTATCGCCGCAAAGGGCGGCTGTCGGTGCGCCGGGTGGAAAAAAAGAACAAAACACTGGTTGGGTTCCGCGAACAGGATCCGCGCTTTGTGGCGGATCTTCAGCACTGCCATACCGTGGTGCCGGAAATCGGGCAGCGGCTGGCCGAGATCGCTGCATTGGTGGATCGTCTGGATGGGCGTGGCAGCGTGCCGCAGATCGAGTTCATTGCCGGTGATGAGGCCATTGCGCTGGTGTTTCGCCATTTGGAGCCACTTTCGGAGCGCGACAAGCAGGCGCTGCAGGCCTTTGGCGAGCAATATGGATTTGCCATTTTTTTGCAGCCCAAGGGCGTGGATTCGGTTCACCCGCTGCAAGAGAATGGGACGCCGCCCAAGCTGGCGTTCACTCTGCCGGCATGGGATGTGGAACTCTTGTTCCGTCCGCTCGACTTCATCCAAGTCAACCGGGGGCTCAACGAGAAAATGATCGCCCGTGCGCTCGCGCTGTTGGACGTGCAGCCGGGCGAGAGAGTGTTGGATTTGTTCTGCGGGCTTGGCAACTTCACCCTGCCGCTGGCACGTCAGGCGGCCGAAGTGGTGGGAGTGGAAGGCGATGCCGGACTGGTGGCGCGTGCGCGTGAAAATGCCCGACATAATGGCCTTGCCAATGCGGCCTTCCATCAGGCCGATTTGACGACCGATATCCGCAAGGCACCTTGGTTCGGACAAGGGTTCGACAAATTGTTGCTCGACCCGGCGCGTGCCGGTGCGCTGGAGGTATTGAAACAACTGCCGCTTGATGGCATCAAGCGCATCGTGTACGTCAGTTGCCATCCCGGCTCGCTGGCACGCGATGCCGGCTATCTGGTCAATGAACGTGGCTGGCATTTGAAACAGGCCGGGGTGATGGATATGTTCCCGCATACGGCACATGTGGAGTCCATCGCCGTATTCGAGCCTTGATCAAAGGGATGGCGAGAGCTGGAAAAACTGCCCCGGCCTTTGCTCACCTTTCGACCATCTTGACCGGGCGAGTGAAAATCAGCCGCCTTGGTGCGCGACAAAGCGATTGCCGCCACCCGCCAGCTCGCCAAACGGCAATTGACCTGGCTGCGCAGCCAGCATGATGCGCAGTGGTTCGACCCGGAGCAGCAAGGGCCGCGCATTGCTGCAAGCATCGGTGCTTTTCTGCTCGGGTAAGGGCGGGGATCAAGCCGGTTTTTTTGAGCTGTCGGCAATCAGCCAGTAATCGGCAATGATGACCAAGGCAACCGCTCCCCATCCTGCCACCCTCAGCCAGAGTGGCCAGTGCGCGTAATGAAGGCGCTCGGGCAATAGAAAGTCCAGATTCTGAGGCCAAAGCGTCCCTATCAATAGCACACTCAACAGGACGAGATAGAAAAGATATTTCAATACTCGGCGCATTTTGCGCGACTCGCTTGGTTTGAGTGGGTTTTCAAACAGCAGGGAATTTGCCGAGTGCGTCGGCCAAGACCAGCATGATAAAGACGGCTGCAAAAGATATGGCAAGACAAGTAAGAGAGATCCCGGCGACATTCCAGTTCGAGTGAAAGTCCAATTCCTCGGAGGCTTCAATGGCTGCCTTCGTGAATTGCTTTTGCTCAACCCATGCCCGGGTTATCGCGATGGTGATGATGGGAATCACCATATTCGGGAACTTCTCCGGCAGGAAGGGCAGGGCTGCCAAAACGACGAGGCACGACAAGCCGCCGATGAGGAGCGTCTTTCTTTCTGCCTCATGATTTTTCAGGGCCTTGTAGTTTTGCTTGATGAAGATGAGCGATGCGAGCGGCCCGCCGATGAAGGTGCCGATCGCAGCTTGGGTTGGAGAATAGACTTTGCGTTTTTCCGACATGTTCTTTGTTTATTTTGATGTATTGATGAGGGGCTCTGTCACCATATATTTCAAGATGTGCGGAAAGACGGCTTCCATCGCCATTGAGCTTCATTGCGTTTGGCCATTTGCCTAACGCTTTGCAGCTTCCACTCGATGGTTTTGGCCAGAGAAGGTGTTGTTGGTGTTGCCGAGAGTGGCAGAGGTTCCAAACAGAATCAAGTGGTTATGGGGTGGTGGAGGGCGAGGGGCATGAGCGCTTGATGTTGCGACAAAGGGGGAATTTCCACTTCTACCCACCCGCCTGCAATACCGTCAAAAGCCCGCGGGCGGTTTTCAGGCGGGATTCCGCGTCGGGGAGGGCGAGTTCTTTGATTTTCAGTTTGTCCGGGCCGTCCATTTGGTAGTGGCGGGGTTGGCCTTGGATGAGGCGAATCACCGACATCGGGTCGATGTTCGGGGTTTTGTCGAATTGGATGCGGCCGGTTTTTTCACCAAGTTCCAGCTTCAAAATGCCGAGGCGGTTGGCTTCGAGTTTCAGTTCGGCAAGGGCAAACAGGTTTTTGCCGGCATCGGGCAAAAGGCCGAAGCGGTCGATCATTTCCACTTGCAATTCGCGCAGTTCTTCGCGGGTTTTGCCGGCGCTGATGCGTTTGTACAGGGTAAGGCGGGTGTGCACGTCGGGCAGGTAGTCTTCCGGGATGAGGGCGGGGATATGCAGCTCGATTTCCGCGCCGCGCGGGCCGCTGCCGTCCACGTCCGGCAGTTTGCCTTGTTTGATGGATTTGACCGCGCGCTCCAAAAGTTCGGTGTACAGGCTGAAGCCGACGGCGGCCATTTGTCCGCTTTGTTCTTCGCCCAGCAATTCGCCGGCACCGCGGATTTCAAGATCGTGGGTGGCGAGGGTGAAGCCGGCGCCGAGTTCATCCATCGAGGCGATGGCATCGAGGCGTTTGCGCGCGTCCTCGGTGATGGATTTCTTGTCCGGGATGACGAGGTAGGCGTAGGCGCGGTGATGCGAGCGTCCGACGCGGCCACGCAATTGATGCAGCTGCGCCAGCCCGAACTTGTCGGCGCGGTTGATGATGATGGTATTGGCATTGGGGATGTCAATGCCCGATTCGATGATGGTGGAGGCCAGAAGCACGTTGAAACGCTGGCGATGGAAGTCCAGCATCACTTGTTCCAGTTCGCGTTCGGGCATTTGCCCGTGTGCCACCGCGATGCGCGCCTCGGGGACCAGCTCGGCCAGTTCGCGCTGCATGCGGCCGATGCTCTCCACCTCGTTGTGCAGGAAGTAGAGCTGGCCGCCACGCGCCAGTTCGCGCTGGAAGGCTTCGCGCAGGAGGGCACCATCCCAGGCGGTGATGAAGGTCTGCACGGCAAGGCGGTTGGCCGGTGGTGTGGCGATGATGGACAAATCGCGCAGGCCGGCCATCGCCATGTTGAGGGTGCGCGGAATCGGCGTGGCGGTCAGGGTGAGCAGGTGCACATTGGCGCGCAGGGCTTTCAGCGCCTCTTTCTGGCGCACGCCGAAACGCTGCTCCTCATCGACGATGACAAGCCCCAGATCCTTGAAGCGCACGTCCGGTTGCAGCAGCTTGTGGGTGCCGACGATCACGTCGATTTCGCCGTTTTCCACTTTTTCCAGTGCCGCCTTGATGTCCTTGGCGGACTTGAAGCGCGAGAGCACTTCCACCTTCAGCGGCCAATCGGCAAAGCGATCGCGCAGGGTGCGGTAATGCTGCTCGGCCAGCAGGGTGGTCGGCACCAGCACTGCCACCTGCTTGCCGGCGCTGGCGCAGGCAAAGGCGGCGCGCACGGCGACTTCGGTCTTGCCGAAGCCGACATCGCCGCACACCACGCGATCCATCGGCTGGCTGGCGGCCAGATCGCGGATCACCGCTTCGATGGCAGCGTGCTGGTCGGGCGTTTCCTCGAACGGGAAAGCAGCGGCAAAAGGCTCGTACATGGCGCGATCCACGTCGATGGCGATGCCGGCGCGTGCCTGCCGCTTGGCCTGAATCTCCAGCAGCTCGGCGGCCACGTCGCGGACTTTCTCCGCGGCCTTCTTTTTCGCCCGGCTCCACTGCTCGCCGCCCAGCGCGTGCAGCGGTGCGGTTTCCGGTGAGGCACCGGAATAGCGGTTGACCAGATGCAATTGCGCCACCGGCACGTACAGGCGGTCGCCCTTGGCGTATTCGATGTCGAGATACTCGCCGCGCTCGCCGCCGGCCTCAAGCACCACGAGGCCGCGATAGCGACCCACGCCGTGGTCCTCGTGCACGATCGGCGCGCCTTCGGCCAATTCGCCCAGGTCGCGGATGATGGCTTCGGGCTCGCGTCCGGCGCGCTTGCGCCGGCGCGGCTGTGCGGCACGTTCGGGAAACAGTTGGCGCTCGGTGAGCAGCGCGCGTGAGGGCTGGTCGCTGGCAAAGCCGTTGTCGAGCGGGGCGACGGTGATGAAAAACCGTGCGTCGGCGCCTGTCGCGGGCGCAGCAGCGAACATGTCGGGTAATGCCGGCAGCGGTTGCGGCTGGAGGTTGGCCGCAGCCAGCACTTCGAGCAGGGCTTCGCGGCGGCCGGCCGATTCGGCGGCGATGATCACCTCGCCCGGATAGTGGGCAAGGAATTGCTTCAGTGCCGCCGCGGCCTCGCCGTGGTGCTCGGACAGCGGCAGATCCGGCACCGCCTGCACGCCGAGCGGGTGCGCATCGGCAAAGCGGGGATGGCCTTCGCCGCAAATCTCCACGCAGCGCAGGCGGTTGAGGGCCTCGCGCAATTGCGGGGGCGAAAGGTACAGCGCCTCCGGCGGCAGCAGCGGGCGCTCGGCATCGTGGCGGCGCTGCTCGTAACGCTCGCCGGTTTGTTGCCAGAACTTTTCCGCCGCCTCGAACAGGCCCATGGCCAGTACCGGCACGCTGCCCGGAGGCAGGTAATCGAACAACGTGGCGGTGCGCGTGCCATCGCGGTCTGCGGCAAAGAACAGCGGCAGCCAGGCCTCGATACCGGCCGGGGCGATGCCGTTTTTCAGATCCTGATACAGCCCGGAGCGGCGGGTGTCGATGCCGTATTCCTCACGCAGCGCATGCATGGCGCGCTCGCGTGCAGCCTCGTCCATCGGCACTTCGCGGCCGGGCAGGAGCTGCACCGCCTCCACCTTGTCGGCACTGCGCTGGGTATCCGGGTCGAAACTGCGGATGGTGTCGATCTCGGTATCGAATAGTTCGATGCGATACGGGGTGTCCGTGCCCATCGGGTACACATCGAGCAGGCCGCCGCGTACGCTGAAATCGCCCGGGTCCATCACCTGTGGCACATGGCGATAACCGGCAGCTTCCAGACGGCGCTTTTCCGCTTCCAGATCGAGCGCATGCGCCACGCGATAATCGAAGCTGCCGCCACTGATGTGGGCAAGCGGCGCCAGCCGTTGCAAAAGCGTTTGCACCGGCACGATCACCAGCGCCTTTTTCTGTGTCGGCAGCTGGTGCAAGGTGGCCAGGCGCTGCGAGACGATGTCCGGATGCGGGCTGAAATTGTCGTAGGGCAGTGTCTCCCAGTCCGGGAACGGCAGAATCGGCGGTGCCTCGGGGGCGCTCGCCAGCAAGGTGCG
>JBHADJ010000005.1:0-12382 GCA_041855065.1 Lysobacter sp. | reverse complement strand
GGTGCGTCAGCATCTTTTTTGCGATAGCGACGCAATAGATACAGGATGGCACAGACGAGCACGAACAGCAGGGTGGCGATGCCCACCCAGCGCCGCCAGCCGCCCAGTACCATCAGCACGATGGCGCAAAGGCTCAAAAAGGCTGCGCTTGCCAGCATCGTTTTGCCGTCGGGAGTATCGGGGGGCATGACTTCCTCGCTGCAATCACGGTTTGCGGGTTCCTTTTACCCGAAAAGGGCAGGCTCCGTGAACTAGGCGTAGTCATCCATGTGGATCAGCCGGTATTGCAGCCGCTGCGGCCTTCGGCAACGCAGTCCTGATAATTGTGCTTGTGCGCCAAATCGGCACCCAGATGGTAGCCCGAGCGCATGGCGTAGAACGCCAGCATGAGAAGCAGAAAACCGAGCACGATCCGGAGGATCACATTTTTGTCTTGTTCCGGCATCTGCCCGGTGGAATCGTGGGGGTGCGCGTGCTTCATGGGAAGACTCCTTTGTGGCTGTGGAAGATGCCCACAGTGTGCGGAGCCTTTGCCAGATGGCACCACGACAGGCGCCCGTCAGGCAGACGGCAGCCTTTCAAAATCAATGGTTTGCACGATTGTTGTCGGCTGGTTGTCGGGTTGCTGCCGGCCTGCTGTCGGGCAGGGTGGAGCGGTGAGCGCCGTGCTTGCCTTGTCGCGTGCCTCTGGGTCCTCGCGATTTTTCTTCTGCGCAAGGTCGCGGCCGAACAGGTAGCCAAGCAGCAGCATCAGCGCAACAAACAATGCCCACAGCAGAATCTTGATTTCAGTCCAGTGCCCGATGTGCGGAGGCGGGCTATCGCTGGCGGGCGCGGGGGCCTTATCGTCGGTGGCAGGGATGGGTGTGCACAATTGGGCGGGCGTGACTTCCAGCGCCGCGGCAAGCGCCATCCGTGTTTCCAGCGAGCCGCCACCACTGGACTCCACCCGTTGCAGGGTACGGACATTGATCCCGGCAATTTCGGCCAGCTGCTCCTGCGACCAGGCGCGCGCTTCACGCAGCTGGCGGACACGTTGGGCATCGGTTTTCATCACGTCTCGGGCGGTCGGCGTTGGCTTATTTTGCCGCAGCACGCGGGATGCCGGTCAAGCGGTGCATGGTATGGTGCTTGGCCGAGCGCTTCAGGAGTTTTTAGATGCCCGCGGACATCCGCATGGTTGGCTTTGATGCCGACGACACCCTTTGGATCAGTGAGGATTATTTCCGCGAGGCCGAGGCCGAGTATCTGCGCATTGTCGGTGGCTATGTCGATATTTCCCGAATGGCTGAACGCTTGTATCAGGTGGAAAAGCGCAATTTGGCGTTGTTTGGCTATGGGGCAAAGGGCATGGCGCTGTCGATGGTGGAGGCTGCCATTGAGGTGACGCAAAGCCGGATCAGTGCGGCCGATATTCACCGCATCATCTTGCTCGGTAAACGAATATTGCAGCACCCGGTCACTCTGCTGCCTGGTGTGCAGGAGGCGGTGGCGCAAGTGGCGTCAACGCACCGGATCGTGTTGATCACCAAGGGGGATCTGTTCCATCAGGAAGCCAAGGTGCGCGACTCGGGGCTTGCGCGCTGGTTTCATCGCATCGAGATCGTCAGCGAAAAAGATGCGGCGACCTATGCTCGGTTGTTGACCGAGTTTGGCATCGAAGCTGGACAATTTCTGATGATTGGCAATTCGGCACGCTCGGATATCTTGCCGGTGCTGGACTTGGGTGGCTGGGCGCTGCATGTGCCTTATCCCTTGTCATGGATCCATGAGCAGGCCGAGCTTGATCTTGATCACCCGCGTCTGCGCGTGTTGGAGGGGGCAGCACAGATTCCGGCGGCGCTGGCGGCAATGACCGGTGTGTGTTGAATCGAAATGCCGGAGCAGGCGCAAGTGCCGTACCTAGGGGCTCATTGCAGAAAGTATTCCACCGTCGTCACCACGCGCACGGTCTTGATTTGTGGGCTGCCGCTGTCGCGGTCGGTGATGGTGATGACCCCCTGATTGGCGTTGCGGATGCCGCCGAGGCGGGCGCCGGAGTCTTTGGCAAACTGTTCGGCCGCCTTGCGGGCTTCGGCCGTGGCCTGGGCAATCAGCTCGGGTTTGATGCGGGCAAGCTCGGTATAGCTGAACTCGGGGCCGCTGGACGCTTCGCCTTCGCCGCCCTCACCGCCAAGCAGAACGCCCTGGGCGATCAGGCTGCCGCTGCGGCGCAGCGCCTCCTGTGCTTTTTCCACGTTTTGCGTGCGCAGGGTGACGGTGGTGCTGTAGCGGAAGCGCTCGCTCGGGCGATTTTCGCCATAGCTCCAGGCCCAGCGATCGGTCAGCTTGGGCGGGGCGACGGTGATTTCGGCATCGCTGAACCCGGCATCGATGAAAAACTGCCGGATGATGGCGGTATTCGCGTCCAATTGCTGCTGTACCTCGGCAAGTGCGTTGCCGTTGACTTGATGCGCCAGAGGCCAGACCAGGAGATTGGCGGGGACTTCTTTCTCCGCCGAGCCCTTGACCGTGACATAGCGGTCGGCCGTGCGCAGATGCGTCATGCCGCGGCCTGCCATCCAGCCGGCTCCGCCAAGGCCAAGCGCAAGCAGGGTGGCGACCAGTACGGCGGTGAGCGATTTCATTGGCAGGCTCCATGAAGAAAGGGGAGCCTGCATCTTAGACCGGGCGGGGCGGCCAGTGCCGCGGGCGCGGAGCGGGATTCATGTGCCGGCAGGAGATTCGAGCAGGGCCAGTGCCTGACCGAGCCTGACCGGCGTTTCGGCCCGCAAGGCCGGGTTCAGCCGGGCCACCCCCGGTGGCAGCAGGGTGATGACGGTGGAGCCGTAATTGAAGCGCGCCATTTCCGCGAAGCGCTTGAGCTGGATGTTCTTGTCGCGCCAGTCCTTGCGCGTGATGCGGTCGGCATAGGCGGGGATTTCTTCGCCGCTCCAGACCGTTTCCACACCCGAAACCAGCAGTGCACCGACCATCACCTGCACCATCGGGCCGAACTCGGTCTCGAAGTGGCAGACCAATCGCTCGTTGCGGGCAAACAGGCGCGGCACCGTGGCCACGGCGGCAGTGCCGACCGAAAACAGCCGACCGGGGACATGCACGGTTTCCACAAGGCGGGCATCGCAGGGCATGTGCACGCGATGGTAATCACGTGGGGAGAGATAGATGGTGGCAAACAGGCCGTTGTGGTAAGGGCGGGCGGCTTCGGCATCGCCGAGGAGTTCGGCGGCACTGAAGGACTGTCCTTTGGCCTGAAAGATGCGCCCGTCTTCGATCGCGCCGCACTGGCTGATGTGGCCGTCGGCAGGTATCAGCAGTGCCCGCGGGTCGGCTTCGGGCTGGCGCGCACCGGGCTTCAGTGCACGGGTGAAGAAGGCATTGAAGCTCGGGTAGCTGCGTGGGTCGGGATTGGCGGCTTCACGCAGGTTGACGCCGAACTTGTCGATGACCGTATCGATCAGACGCTGCTTGATGATCGGATTTTCTGAATATGCCAGACGGCGGGCAGCCGAGGACAGCAGGCGGTGGGGCAGGGCATAGGTCAGGCGGGTGAGCAGGCTCATCGGGCGGTTTCACTCAAGCGGGCAAGATCGGCCACGATGGCCGGGACATCGAATCCGGCGGCAGGTGCCGGAATCATTGCGGCCAAACGGCCTTCGGGATCCACCACGGCGAGCGCGGCGGAGTGGTCAACGGCATAGTGACCGGGCACGGCAGGATCAGGGGGCGGCTGCTTCATGAACACCAGGCCCAGACTGCGGGCAAAGGCTTCCAGTTGTGGCAGCTCGCCGGTGGCGGCCAGGGTGTCGGGGTGAAAGCCATGGGCATAGCGGCCGACCAGCTCCGGGCTGTCGCGTTCGGGATCGACCGAGACAAACAGCAGGCGAGGACGGCTGGCTTCGGGCAAATGAGCCCATTGCCGCTGGGCCGGTACCAGTTGCGCCAGTGTGGTCGGGCAAATGTCCGGACAGTGCACGAAGCCGATGAACACCAGTGTCCAGCGCCCTTTCAGGTTTTCCTGAGTGAAGGGTTGACGGTCATGGGCAAGCAGCTCGAAGGCCGGCAGCGGGCGCGGTGTTGCGCGACATTGCAAGGCTTGCAGCGAGGCACACTGCGGATTGTCGGCGGCACAGGCGGCCAACAACAGGGCAAGGCTTGGAATGAGAAGGCGCAATGAGCGCATCAAAAGCGGCAATCCGGAAAAAACAGCCAATCATGATAGCGGTTGCCGTCTTTTTTGACAGGCAAAGCCGGGCTGGCCGCTCTATACTGCCAAACCCACTTGTTTCCCGTTGTTGCCGTGAACCTTGATAGCACGCGCGAATTGCGCACTCTGATCGACTTCATCCGCTATGGCGCCAGCCGCTTCAACGCCGCCGGCCTCACTTTCGGGCATAGCTACGACAATGCACTGGATGAGGCCACGCAGCTGGTGCTGCATGCCTTGCACATGCCGCACGATCTTTCCCCGGTCTATGGTCAGGCACGGCTGGTGGAAGACGAGAAAGCGGCGATTCTGGCGCTGTTCCGCCGCCGCATCGAAGAGCGCGTACCGGCGGCCTATCTGACCGGCGAGGCCTGGTTTGCCGGTTTGTCGTTCAAGACCGATCCACGCGCACTGGTGCCGCGCTCGCCGATTGCCGAGCTGATCGAGGCCGGTTTCGAGCCGTGGCTGGGCGGGCGTGAAGTGACGCGCGCGCTGGACATCTGCACCGGCTCGGGCTGCATCGCCATCGCCATGGCGCATTACCGCCCGGACTGGCAGGTGGACGGGGTGGACATCAGCGATGCCGCACTCAGCCTTGCCGAAGAAAACAAGGCGCGCCTGATGGCCGAGAACGTGCGTTTTTTGAAGTCCGACCTGATGCAGGCGCTTGCCGGGGAAAAATATCAGCTCATCGTTACCAACCCGCCCTATGTCACCCATGCCGAAACCGACGCACTGCCGCCGGAATACGCGCATGAGCCGGAGCTTGGCCTGCGTGCCGGTGATGATGGCCTTGATCTTGCCCTGCGCATCCTGCGCGATGCGCCCGAGCACTTGACCGAGGATGGCCTCCTGATTTGCGAAGTCGGCGAAGCCGAGCATGCACTGACCGCCTTGTTGCCGGAGCTGCCGCTGGCCTGGGTCGAGTTCAAGGTCGGGCAGATGGGGATCTTCGTTGCCGAGCGCGCCGATCTTCTCGCCCATCACGCCCGCATCGCCGAACTTGCGGCTGCCCGCGCATGAACAGCTTTGGTCGCCTGTTGCGCGTCACCACGTTCGGCGAATCGCATGGGCCGGCGATTGGCTGCGTCGTTGACGGCTGCCCGCCGGGCATTGCACTGGCGGCCGAGGACTTCACCCACGATCTTGCCCGTCGCGCCACCGGGCGCAGCCGTCATACCTCGCAGCGGCGCGAAGCCGATAGCGTGGAAATCCTCTCCGGTGTGTACGAAGGGCAGACCACCGGCACGCCGGTGGCACTGCTCATCCGCAATACCGATGCGCGCAGCAAGGATTACGCCGACATTGCCCGCCAGTTCCGCCCCGGTCATGCCGATTACAGCTACTGGCACAAATACGGCATCCGCGACCCGCGCGGCGGTGGCCGCAGCAGCGCGCGCGAAACCACGGTGCGCGTTGCGGCCGCGGTGATTGCGAAAAAATGGCTGGCCGAGCGCTTCGGTGTTGCCGTGCGCGGCCATCTGGCGCAGTTGGGGGCATTGCAGCCCGCCACGCACGACTGGGATGCAGTGGAAAACAACCCGTTCTTCTGGCCCGATGCCGCACAGGTGCCGGAACTTGAGGCCTACATGGATGCGCTGCGCAAATCCGGCGATTCGACCGGTGCGGTGGTGGCCGTGGAAGCCACCGGCCTGCCGCCGGGCTGGGGCGAGCCGATCTACGGCAAGCTTTCCGCCGACATCGGCGCGGCGATGTTCTCCATCAATGCGGTCAAGGGCGTGGAAATCGGCGACGGCTTTGCCGCAGCGGCGCAAAAGGGCAGCGTGCATCGCGACCTGTTGCAGCCGGAAGGCTTTGCCAGCAACCATGCCGGCGGCATCCTCGGCGGCATCAGCACCGGTCAGCCGATCAGCGTGCGGGTGGCATTCAAGCCCACTTCCAGCCTGCGCCTTCCCGCCCCGACGCTGGACGTGGACGGGCAAGTGGTGGACATCGTCACCACCGGCCGCCACGACCCGTGCGTGGGCATCCGTGCCACACCGATTTGCGAGGCCATGCTGGCCTTGGTATTGATGGATCACGCCCTGCGTCATCGCGCCCAATGTGCCGATGTCGGTGCAGTCTCTCCCCGTATTTTTTGACATCAGGAAAACCCATGAACAACAAGCAATTCAAGGTGGCCGTGGTGGGCGCGACCGGCGCAGTCGGCGAAACCATGCTGTCGATTCTGGCCGATCGCCGCTTTCCCGCCGCCGAAGTGATTGCCCTGGCAAGCGAACGTTCGGCCGGCATGGCGGTGGCATTCGGCGATGAAGAACTCATCGTGCAGGATCTGGCGAGCTTCGATCCTGCCGGTGTGGATATTGCACTGTTCTCCGCCGGTGGCAGCATCAGCAAGGAATATGCGCCGAAGTTCGCCGCTAAGGGCGCGGTGGTGATCGACAACTCCTCGGCCTTCCGCTACGACGACGACGTGCCGCTGGTGGTGGCGGAAGTCAACCCCGAGGCGGCCAAAGTGCGCCCGCGCGGCATCATTGCCAATCCCAACTGCTCCACCATGCAGATGCTGGTGGCATTGAAGCCCATCCATGATGCCGCCGGCATCGAGCGCATCAACGTCGCCACCTATCAATCGGTGTCCGGTGCCGGGCGCAGCGCGATGGAGGAGCTGGGGCGGCAGACCGCGCAGCTGCTCGGCTTTCAGGAAATCGAGCCGCAGAAGTTCCCGCTGCAAATCGCCTTCAACCTGATTCCGCACATCGACGAGTTTCTTGACAATGGCTACACCAAGGAAGAAATGAAGCTGGTCTGGGAAACGCGCAAGATTCTCGGCGACGAGCGCATCCAGGTAAACCCGACCGCCGTGCGCGTGCCGGTGTTCTACGGTCACAGCGAAGCGGTGAACGTGGAAACCCGTGAAGCGATCAGCGCCGACGCCTTGCGCGAGCTGCTGCGCAAGGCGCCGGGCGTGGAAGTGGTGGACGAGCGCCGTGCCGGTGGCTATCCCACCCCGGTGACGCACGCCTCGGGCAACGATCCGGTTTATGTCGGACGCATCCGGCAGGATGAATCGCATCCGCGCGCGGTCAACCTGTGGATCGTGGCCGACAACATCCGCAAAGGCGCGGCACTCAATGCAGTGCAAATCGCGGAAATCGTTGCCAACGGGGGCTGAAGCGGGATAGAGTTCATCTCTATTATGAAGAAGATTCTGCAAGCCACTGTTTTGACGGCCTCTCTGCTGCTGACTTCCTTGCCAGCGGCAGCGCTGGGGCTGGGTCAGTTGCAGCTCAAGTCCAAGCTCAACGAACCGCTGCTGGCGGAAATCCCGATTATCTCCAGCGATCCGGGCGAGCTGGAGCGGCTGAAAACCCAGCTGGCCTCGCCGGAAACCTTCCTGCGTGTGGGGCTGCCTTTGCCGGACAAGCTGGTTTCCGACCTGCAATTCGATTTGGCTTACGACAGCGCGGGCCGTCCCTATATCCGGGTGACGAGCCCTGGCGTGGTCACCATTCCGATGGTGACCTTCCTGGTCGAAGCCGACTGGGGCGATGGTCGTCTGGTTCGCGAATATTCGGTGCTGGTCGCAACGCCCGACGCTGTGGCCGCTGCCGAACAGCCAACAGTGGATACACCGGTGGTGGAAGCGGGCAATGCCATCAACCGCCTGCCTGATGTGGCAGCGTCGACTGCGCCCCCCTCGCAAGCCATGCCGCCGCCCCAGGCACAGGCAAGTGCACAGACTGCCGCTCGCCAGGCGGCACCTCCACCGCCAGCAGCTGCTGCTGCAGGTGAGGCGGGTCAGCATGTGGTGTCGCGTGGCCAGACGCTTTCGGGCATTGCCAATGCATTGGGTGCGACCGGGCAGAACAGTGCCGCGATGATGGCGGCGCTGATGCGCGCCAACCCTGAGGCATTCATCAACGGTAATCCCAATCGCCTGCGCGAGGGCGCGGTGCTTGCGATTCCGGACAGCGGTGCAGTCGCTGCTGCAGCAAGCGATGGCTCGGCATTGGCGCTACAGCGGCAGATCGTTGGCTGGCGGGGTGGTCGACGCGGGCGTGCCATGCAGGCAGTGGACATTGCCGGTGCTGCTGCATTGCCCGAACAGACAAGCTCCCGGACAGGTGGTGCTGCCAACCGCCGTGGTGCACGGCTTGAAATCATGCCGGCTGCTGCCGGTGCCACTGCCGCCAGCGGTACTCGCTCGGGCAGTGGGGGTGAAGGAGATGCAGAGATGAATCAGCAATTGCAGGAGGCGCGCGAAACCATCGCGACTCGCGATGCCGAGGTGGCCGAGCTGCGTGCCCGTGTGGCCGAGCTCGAGACGCTTCAGGAACAGCAGGCCAAGTTGATCCAGATGAAGGACAGCGAGTTGGCCAGCGTGCAGCAGAACGTCCGTCAGCAAAGCGAATCGGCCCAACAGGAAGGCAAGAATGGCTGGTTGCTGTGGGCACTGCCGCTGTTGCTGGTATTGGCGGTGGCCGCTGCCATTGCGGCATGGTGGCGCCGCCGCAGTGCGACGGGCAAGCGGCAGGCTGCCGAACGGGTCGAGCCGATGCCGTCCGTTGCGCCCCATGTCGATGACGATTCATCTGTGCTTGCAACGCCTTCGCCGACTCGGCAACATGCTCCCGCCTTTGGCGAGCCGTCTTGGGTGAGTGAAACACCGGGCACTGAAGCTGGCCCGGTACTGGATCCCTATTGGCCGGCAAGCGCAGAGGACAGGCGTGATGCGCAGGCCGGTGACGAGGTGGCGGCAGATTTGCCGAGTGTGACGGAAACCCCGCTGCCACTGGCGGCACCGATAATGCCGGAGTCAGCCAATGCGGCGCAGTCCGATGCGGTACCGGCAAACACGGTATATGCCATCCAGCCTGACAGCGTGCCAAGCGCACGTCCGGTCGGGCATGCCACGGACATGGCGGCTCCGATCAGCAGTGTGGTTTGGGGCGGCAGCAGTGCCCATTCGGTCACCATCGAAGCGATGGGAATGGCGGCGGATGTATCGGACTTCACTCGCGATGAGCGCATCGATCTTGCCGAAACCTATCTCGACCTGGGCGATGAGGGAACCGCTCGCATGTTGCTGGATCAGGTGATGCGCGAGAGCGATCCGCAGAACATCGCATTGGCACGTGCAGTTCTTGATCGCTTGTCCTGATGTCAAGACTCGAGCAAGCCCGCCGTCATGCAATGGGGGTGGAATATCGCGGCAGCCGCTATCTTGGCTGGCAGCGGCTGGGTGACAACGGCCCGACCTTGCAGGCCGAGCTTGAGGCGGCGCTTTCCAGCGTCGCCAACGCGGCAGTGGAAGTGACCTGCGCCGGCCGTACCGATGCCGGTGTGCATGCGCGCTGCCAGGTAGTGCATTTTGACAGCGATGTCGTGCGTGCCCCGCGTGCCTGGATGCTTGGCACGACCGCCAATCTGCCACGCGACATGGCGATACGCTGGTGCGTGCCGGTAGCCGATGATTTCAGCGCGCGCTTCTCCGCCAAGGCGCGCCGTTACCGTTATCGCATTCTCAACCGGCAAACGCGTCCGGGGCTTGAGCATGAGTATCTGGCCTGGGAGCGCCGTCCGCTGGATGCCGATCGGATGCACCGTGCCGCGCAGGCATTGCTGGGCGAGCGGGATTTTTCCGCCTTTCGCACCGTGCACTGCCAGGCGCGCCATCCGATGCGGGAAATGCAGGCCATCACGGTGAGTCGGCACGAGGCGGAAGTGCGGATCGAGGTGCAGGCCAATGCCTTTCTGCACCACATGGTACGCAACATCGTCGGCTCACTGATTCCGATCGGTGCCGGCGAGGCGCCGGAAAGCTGGATGGCAGAGTTGCTGGCCGGGCGTGATCGAACAAAGGCCGGGCCGACGGCTCCGGCCGAAGGGCTGTGTTTCCTCAACCCCCTGTATGCCCCACATTGGGGATTGCCGGGGGAGGTCAGCGGTTGAGCAGGGTATGATTTGACCGGGGAGTTGGGATCTTGCTTTTATCTGGAGTCCGTTGATGCGAACCCGTATCAAAATCTGCGGTTTTACCCGTGCCGGCGACATTCGTCTGGCATGTGAGCTGGGAGTGGATGCGATCGGCCTGGTTTTTGCTCCCGGCAGCCCGCGTCGAGTGTCGCTGGAGCAGGCCATGGTGTTGCGCCAGATCGCAGGGCCGCTGGTCAGCGTGGTTGCCCTGTTCATGAACAATCACTCCCGCGAGGTGCGCGACGTGGTGCGTCATGTGCAACCGAATCTGCTGCAATTTCACGGTGCCGAACCGGATGCCCTGTGCCGCAGTTTCTTTCTGCCCTACATCAAGACCATCCCGATGGGCGGGCGCAGCCAGGCGCCTGACATGGCCGAGCTGCAAGCACAGTGGCCAACGGCAGCGGGCTTTCTGCTCGACGGGCACGGGCCGGGAGAGGCCGGTGGCAGCGGTGCGCGCTTTGACTGGCGGCATGTGCCGCAGCACAGCCCGGTGCCGTTGATCGTTGCGGGCGGGCTTGCTGCCGACAATGTCGCAAGTCTGGTCGAAAGCGCCGCACCGTGGGCGGTGGATGTCTCGTCCGGAGTGGAATATGCCCCGGGCAGCAAAGATGGCGATAAGATGCGTGCCTTCATTGACGAGGTGCGCCGTGCCGACCAAACCCGACTGCAACGCGGAATGCGTTGACGATTACTACCGCTATCCCGATGCGCAAGGGCATTTTGGCCGCTTTGGCGGGCGCTTCGTTGCCGAAACCCTGATCGGGCCGTTGCAGGCGTTGGCGGCGGCCTACGATGAGGCGCGCGCTGATCCGGCTTTCCAGCGCGCCTTCGACGAAGACCTGGCACATTACGTCGGTCGCCCCAGCCCGATTTATCACGCCCGTCGCCTCTCGCGCGAGAACGGTGGCGCGCAGATCCTGCTCAAGCGCGAAGACCTCAACCACACCGGCGCGCACAAGATCAACAACACCATCGGCCAGGCTCTACTCGCCGCCCGCATGGGCAAACCGCGCATCATTGCCGAAACCGGTGCCGGCCAGCACGGCGTGGCGAGCGCCACCGTGGCGGCGCGGCTGGGGCTTGAGTGCGTGGTCTACATGGGCGCCACCGATGTCGAGCGGCAAAAGGCCAATGTCTGGCGCATGAAGCTTCTGGGCGCAACGGTGGTGCCGGTTACCTCCGGCTCGGCCACCTTGAAGGATGCGCTCAACGAAGCCATGCGCGACTGGGTGACGAATGTTGCCGATACTTTCTACATCATCGGCACCGTGGCCGGGCCCGATCCGTACCCGCGCATGGTGCGCGATTTCAATGCCGTGGTCGGGCGCGAGGCACGCGCGCAGATGCTGGCCGAATATGGCCGCCTGCCCGACGTGGTGACCGCCTGTGTCGGTGGCGGCAGCAATGCCATCGGCATCTTCCACGCCTTTTTGAACGACCGCCAGGTGCGCCTCGTCGGTGCCGAAGCCGCGGGTGAGGGCATCGACAGCGGCCGTCATGCCGCCTCGCTGGCGGCGGGGCGTCCCGGCGTCCTGCATGGCAATCGTACCTATCTCTTGTGCGATGACGAAGGGCAGATCATCGAAACCCACTCGATCAGTGCCGGCCTCGACTATCCCGGCGTCGGCCCCGAGCATGCGTTCCTGAAGGAAAGCGGGCGCGCGCACTATCACGGCGTGACCGATGCCGAGGCACTGGCGGCATTCCACCTCTTGACCCGCACCGAAGGCATCCTGCCCGCGCTCGAATCCAGCCACGCACTGGCCGAGGCGCTGAAGATCGCCCGCGAACTGCCGCGCGATGCGCTGGTGCTGTGCAATCTGTCCGGTCGTGGCGACAAAGACGTCCACACCATCGCTGCCCATGAAGGAATCACCCTGTGAGCCAGAGAACCCGCCTGCAACGCCGCTTTGCCGCACTGGCCGCCACCGGGCGCAAGGCGCTCATTCCGTTCGTCACCGCGGGCGATCCGGCACTTGCAGCCACCGTGCCGGTGCTGCATGCCCTGGTCGAGGCGGGCGCCGACGTGCTGGAGCTGGGTGTGCCGTTTTCCGACCCGATGGCGGACGGCCCGGTGATCCAGCAGGCGTCCGAGCGTGCCATCGCCCGCGGTGCCGGCATGCGCCATGCACTCGCCAGCGTGCGCGCGTTTCGTGAGCGCGACAGCGATACCCCGGTGGTGCTGATGGGCTATCTCAACCCGGTGGAAATCCTCGGTGCCGAAGGGTTTGC
>JBHADJ010000004.1:0-3157 GCA_041855065.1 Lysobacter sp. | reverse complement strand
GTGGCGTTGAGCTTCATGGTGCAGCTGCCCAGCGGGATCATGGTGCGATCCATCGCCAAGTCCTTGTCGGCCAAAAGGCGCATGTAGCGCAGCATTTCGTGCTCGCTGTGGTGGCTGTTGAACACCGGATGGGTGAGGAAGTCGGAGCTGCGGCGCAGCGCGGCCGGAATCAAGTCCTGCACCTTGGCGTCCAGAGCCTCGATGGACGGCAGCGGCTTGCCGTCGGCAAAAATCGACCACAGCAGCTCCACGTCGGCGCGGGTGGTGGTTTCATCCAGCGAAATGCAGAGGTAGTCCTCCCATGCCGTGCGCAGGTTGACGCCGTGCGCGCGGGCACGGGCGCTGATGGCGGCGGCCTTGTCTTTGCCGAGCTTCAGGCACAGGGTATCGAAGGCAGTGGCGTGGTGGCATTCGGTAAAGCCCAGCTCTTCAAGGCCGGCGGCAAGAATGGCGGTCAGTCGGGCAACGCGGCGGGCGATGCGCTTCAGCCCCTCGGGGCCGTGGTAAACGGCATACATCGAAGCCATCACCGCCAACAGTGCCTGCGCGGTGCAGATATTGCTGGTGGCTTTTTCGCGGCGGATATGCTGCTCGCGGGTTTGCAGGGTCAGGCGGTAGGCCGGCTTGCCTTCGGCATCCACCGACACCCCGATCAGGCGGCCGGGCATGTTGCGCTTGTAGGCATCGCGACAGGCCATGAAGGCGGCATGCGGGCCGCCGAAGCCCAGCGGCACGCCAAAGCGTTGCGAATTGCCGATGACGATGTCCGCGCCCATTTCACCCGGTGTTTTCAGCAAGGTCAATGCCAAAAGATCGGTGGCAAACACGGCCAGTGCATGATGGCTGTGGATCGTCTGGACTTCACCGCTCCAATCGATCAGCCAGCCACTGCTGGCCGGGTACTGGATCAGCGCGCCGAAGTAATCACCGGCGCTGCACAGGGTGTGCCATTCCTCGGCGGAGTTGGCGATGGCAATGCGGATACCGAGCGGCTCGGCGCGGGTGGCGAGCACGTGCAGGGTTTGCGGGTGGACATCGCCGGACACCAGGAAGGTGCTGGATTTGTTCTTGGCCGAGCGCCGTGCCAGCGTCATCGCTTCGGCCGCGGCGGTGGCTTCGTCCAGCAGCGAGGCATTGGCAATTTCCATGCCGGTGAGATCGCTCACCATTTGCTGGAAGTTGATCAGTGCTTCCATCCGGCCTTGCGAGATTTCCGCCTGATACGGGGTGTAGGCGGTGTACCAGGCCGGGTTTTCCAGAATATTGCGCAGGATGACGTTCGGCGTGTGGGTGCCGTAATAGCCCTGGCCGATGAAGTTTTTGAATACCTTGTTCTTGCCGGCGATGGCGCGCAGCTTGGCGATGGCCTCCACTTCGCTGACTGCGCCGGGCAGGGCGAGTGCGGACTTCAGGCGGATATTGTCCGGCACGATGGCATCGGCGAGCGCATCGAGCGAGGCGTGCCCGAGCGTTTTCAGCATCGCGGCGATTTCGGCATCGGAAGGGCCGATGTGGCGGGCGATGAAGGCGTCGTGGTGTTCGAGTTGGGAGAGCGTTGACATGGGCAGCATCCGGAGGGCAAGGGAAAGACCCGCACAAGGCAGGCCGGATTGCCCCTCTGTCCTTTTGCCTGAGAGTTTGGAGGCAGATTCTGTCTGCCTCTTGCCCCTTCGGCGCCGGCCTGCCCGAAGGCGGCCAGTCTCTCCAGAGTGTTGAGCACGCGACGGTCACGAGCCTGAGCGATTGCGGGCGGTTGCGCCTTCGGCAGCGGGGGCACCCGCTTCTCCCGTCGAGAGTGCCGCGATTATATAGGGGGAGCGGGGGCTTTGATGAGGGGGCGTGCGTGTTTGACAGTCTTGCCGTCAAGTATTAACATCGCGCACCTTATGTCCGCTGATTCGTCCACCGTAGTCGATGTCTGGCGCATGGTTTCGGCCCGGCGGGTGCTCGAGGGTGAGGTTGCGCTCAGCGAGCTTGTTCGCTTGAACGAGCTTCTCGACGAAACCTCGGGCACGGTGCGCTATCGCATCGAGTTCGGGCGCGATACCTTGCAGGTTGCATTCGCCGCCTTGCACATCGAGGCCGAATTGCCGCTGCAATGCCAGCGCAGCCTTGAAAGCTTCGTTCTGCCGGTTCGCCTTGAGCAAACGCTCGGGCTGATTCGCAACGAAGCCGAAGAAGCGGCATTGCCGCCGGGTTTCGAGGCGTTTCTCGTCCCCGGGGACGGGCGCATCCAGCCACTGGAATTGGTGGAAGACGAGCTGATTCTGGCCGTGCCACTGGTGCCGGTGGCACCCGACTCGGAAGCCGTCGAGCGCGATTGGCCGGTACAGGAAGAAGAAGTGGCCGCCGCCAGCCCGTTTGCCGCCCTGGCGGCACTCAAGACGGCAAAAGATTGAGCTTTACCCTTTTCACGCAACAGCAAAGTTTCATTGGAGTTAGACCATGGCAGTCCAGAAGTCCCGCGTCACCCCGTCCAAGCGTGGCATGCGCCGCGCGCATGACAGCCTGAGCGCGAAGCAGCTTTCCACCGACCCGACCTCGGGCGAAACCCATCTGCGCCACCACATCACCGCCGATGGTTACTACCGTGGCAAGAAGGTCATCGAAACCCGCCGCAACGTGGTGGAAGAAGACTGAGCCATAACGGTTCGCTGATGTCGGCCTGCCGCAGGGCGGGCCGGTAAGCTGACGATATCGGCGCATGCCGGTATCGTCTTTTCGTGTTTGTCATTCAAGGTGGCGTGCCACCCAAGCCCAAGCAGGAGCCGAGCCTAATGAGCGCCGCACCACGTATCTATTCCCGTATCGCCGGCACCGGCAGTGCCCTGCCGCGACAGGTGGTGACCAATCACGACTTGGCCGCGCGCATGGAAACCAGCGACGAGTGGATCGCCACCCGCACCGGCATTCGTCAGCGCCATGTCGCAGGCGAGGGTGAAACCACGGTTTCACTGGGGCGTGATGCCGCCCTTGCGGCGATGCAGGCGGCGGGCGTCGAGGCCAATGACATCGACCTCATCGTGCTTGCCACCACCACGCCGAACCTCATCTTCCCTTCCAGCGCCTGTCTGCTGCAGGCCGAGCTTGGCATCAGCAATGGCTGCGCGGCCTTCGATGTCAATGCTGCCTGTTCGGGCTTCATTTTCGCCTTGAG
>JBHADJ010000003.1:0-12604 GCA_041855065.1 Lysobacter sp. | reverse complement strand
CTTGATGTCGACGGTGAAGCCGCCCTTGACCTTGCCGCTGATGCGGCCGGTGATGATTTCGCCCTTTTCCAGCGCTTCTTCCAGCTCGTCCCACACCATGGCACGCTTGGCTTTTTCGCGCGAGAGCACGGTTTCGCCGAAGCCGTTTTCGATGGACTCGAGTGCCACCTTCACTTCGTCGCCGATACCGACGTCGATTTCACCGGCTTCGTTCCGGAACTGTTCGATCGGCACGATGCCTTCGGACTTCAGGCCGGCATTGATGATGACCACGTCGTTGCGGACATCCACGACCGTGGCGGTCACGATGGCGCCGGGCTTCAGCTTGGCCAGCTGCGTCTGGCTCTGTTCAAACAGTTCGGCAAATGATTCAGTCATTAGAGATTACTCTGGTTGGTATCCGGAACCGGGTGCAAGACACCTGATTCCACCCGTTGGTCGGCCGGGCGGGATTGCCCATTGGCCGTGAGTGTTGGATGGAGAAAAACCGCCAATCCTCGCGGAATGACGGGGCGGGTTCTGCAAGACGGGAATGGCAGCCACTGCCTGCGACCTCAGGGCACAGCCCCTTTGTCACGCAGCATTTGCAGCACCTCGGCCACGACGGCCTCGATACTGGCATCGGTACTGTCGATCACCCGGGCGTCCTCGGCCGGCCTGAGCGGGGCAACCGCTCGATTGGCATCGCGTTCGTCACGGGCGAGAATCTCGCCAAGCAGGGCGTCAATGCTAACAAAAACGCCTTGTTGCATCAACTGCTTATGTCGCCGCTCGGCACGCGCTGCCGCACTTGCGGTCAAAAACACCTTGCAAAGTGCATCGGGAAAAATCACCGTGCCCATGTCGCGTCCATCCGCGACCAGACCCGGTGCCTTGCGGAACGCATGTTGTACGTCCACCAACGCCTCGCGCACCTTGGCCATTCCCGCGATTTGCGAAGCGGCCGCACCGGTGGTTTCCAGTCGCAGACGTGCGGTGACATCGGCGCCATTGACCCATACGGCCGGCTCACCGACGGCATCTTCGGCAAAACGGATCCTTGTTTGGCGCGCGCAATCGGCCAGGGCATCGGCATCTTCAATATCAATGCCGGCATCCTGCACCGCCACGGCCACGGCGCGATAAAGCGCGCCCGAATCGAGAAAATGCCAACCCAGATGCGCCGCCACCTTGCGACTGATCGTGCCCTTGCCCGAGCCGGAAGGCCCGTCGATGGTCAATACCGGCACAGCAGGTTCGCTTGTATCACTAGTGAAAAGAGAGTTCATCATGCCGCCATTCTAACCAAGCCCGGCATGCACACCCTGCCCGACGAAGCGGGCAAGCGGCACCGGATAATGCCGCCCCTCGCGGCAGGGCTGGAAGCAGGCCGCACTGCGATAGAACGCCTCGCTCTGTCCGGCATGCCAGCCCGGAATGCCGGACAAGGGCAGTGGCCGCAACTCCAGCGGGTCTTGCAGGCATTGGCCGCTGGCGATTGCCTCACTCGCGATCTGCACGGCCGCTTCGGCATCTTCGTCCTGTACCACGATGGCTTTACCCACCATGAAGGTGCCAGGCGACAATGCATGCTCCATCAAGGCATGACCGATGACGGCCGCAATGGCGATATCACCGCACTGCCAAGCGGTCGCATGTTGGTAAAACAATGCCGGCCAATCATGCGCATCCCACAACGGCAGCAACTCCCGGCGGCGCAGCCGCACGATCACGCCGGCCTCGTCGAACTGGGTCAACGCGTACTGTGCCCGATTGCGGATTTTCGGTCCCATTTCGCCAATATGGCCATACTGCCGCGCGTTGATTGCTTGTTTGACTGCTGGCCAGCGACACCAGACCATCGCATTGAACAGATCGTGCCAATTGGCCATGCGGGTAGCGATTGCACCCTGTTGCGCGATTCGCGCCTCATAATGCAGACCATCCGCCAGCAGCTCGCGTGTTTGCGGCACGAAATATCTCGTTGCAATCGGCATGGCCTGATCAAGCTGTGCACAGTCCGGCCAATCCTCCGCCAGCAGCCACGGCATGAACGCCCGATAATCGGCAAATATCGGCTGCCCGAAGCATGCCGGGGGCACATCGGCACGCGCCGGCGCAACAAAGCGGCGCTTGCTCACCCCTTCCCTCCCGACAGGCTCTGTCGCATTGCGTGCCTCCTCGAATCCTCGACAAAGCGCCATTGTGCCAGTCAGGTGCCCGCGGGACATGCCCACATCTGCAGGACAAATCCGGTTTACCTTATGCCGACATCCATCTTGCAAGGAACTTGCCATGACACAACGTGCTGCCGATCTGGTTGCCGCCGCCCGTGCCGAAATCGTGGAAATCAGCCCCGTCGAGTTTCATGCCACCCCCACTGCCGCCACCTTGCTGGACGTTCGCGAGCCCGGCGAGTTCGAAAGCGGGCATTTGCCCGGCGCGCGCAACATCCCGCGTGGCGTACTGGAGTTTCAGCTCGATGCCCATCCCGAACTGGCCGAACGCGCTACGCCCCTGGTGATTTATTGTCGCAGCGGCGGGCGAGCCGCCCTCGCAGCACAAAGCCTCAAGCGCTTGGGCTATGCCAACGTCCAGTCGATTGCCGGCGGCATCGAGGCTTGGCAGCAAGCCGGTTTGCCATTGGTCAAACCCTGACCTCGATGCCCGCATCAAGCCCCATGCCCCACACGCGCCATGGCCACACCGGAACCCGCCCATGAGTGTCCACCCGCTTGTCCAGCCATTCTTCCATGCCGCAAGCCATACCTGGAGCTATGTGGTGCACGATACCGGCAGCGATGCGGCACTCGTCATCGACAGCGTGCTCGACTTCGACGAGAAATCCGGCCGCATCACCAGTCGCAGCGCGCAGGCACTCGCCGATTTTGTCGAGCAACATGATCTGCGCGTGCATTGGCTGCTGGAAACCCATGCCCATGCTGATCACCTCTCCGCCGCGCACTGGCTCAAGCACAATCACTGGCCGGATGCAGGCATCGCCATCGGCCAGGGCATCGTGCAAGTGCAAAAAACCTTTCAGCCGCTTTTCAATCTCGGTGAGCAATTTCCCGTCGACGGCTCGCAGTTTGACCGTTTGCTTGTCGCCGGCGAAACACTCACCGCTGGCGGTTTGCAGGTGGAAGTCATCCCGGTGCCCGGCCATACCAGCGACAGCAATGCCTTCCTGATCGACGATGCGTTGTTCGTTGGTGATTCGTTGTTCATGCCCGATGGCGGCACCGCTCGCTGCGATTTCCCCGGAGGCGATGCTGCCACCCTGTATCAATCCGTCCAGCGTCTTTACCAGCTGCCGGATACTACCCGGGTATTCGTCTGTCACGACTATGCGCCGGGTGGACGCGAGCATCGCTGCCAAACCAGCATCGGCACGCAAAAACGCGAAAACATCCATATTCGTACCGATACGCCACAAAGCGAATTCGTTGCCATGCGACGCGCCCGCGATGCCGGTCTTGCCATGCCGCAACTGATGCTGCCCTCGGTGCAGGTGAACATTCGCGCCGGCGCCCTGCCCGCTGCCGAGGACAACGGCATTCGCTATCTCAAGATTCCGCTGGATGCACTTTGAGCATCAGAACATCCGGGTAGCACACCGCCCCTGCCAAGCTGCCGCCACTCAATCCTGCGACAGACCAAATACCTGACGCAGATAACGCAAATAGCCCGGATCATCGCACATGCCCTTGCCGGGCGTGTCGCTGATCTTGGCCACCGGCTGGCCATTGCAACGCACCATCTTCAGGACGATTTGCAGCGGCTTCAAGCCAAGATCATTGGTCAGGTTGGTGCCGATGCCGAATGCCGGCCGCACCCGCCCCTTGAAATGATCATACAGGCGCAGCACGGTGGGAATATCCAGGCCATCGCTGAACACCAATGTCTTGTCGGTCGGGTCGGTACGATTTTGCTGCAAGTGCCGGATGATGCGCTCCCCCCACTCCACTGGATCGCCCGAGTCGTGGCGCATGCCGTCAAACAGCTTGCAGAAGTACATGTCGAAGTCCTGCAAGA
This sequence comes from Lysobacter sp., assembly GCA_041855065.1. Taxonomy (GTDB): domain Bacteria; phylum Pseudomonadota; class Gammaproteobacteria; order Xanthomonadales; family Xanthomonadaceae; genus Solilutibacter. The sequence goes on along the minus strand of JBHADJ010000003.1, from coordinate 8,590 downwards.
AGGCCTCCAGCCCGACGATATCCGAAAGCGCGATACCAAGATCACCGCGATATTCCTGTGCCCAGGCCTCGAATGCCGCCTTCTGCGAATCGCGCAGGCGCGGCCCCAGCGCCTGATGCGCCTGCAACCATTCGTGTGCCATGGTGCCGTGCGGCGTCAGGCCATGACGCATGGCAAGACCGATATTGCTGGTGCCGGCAAACTGCTCGCCGAGTATCTCGACCGCCAACGGCACCAATCGCTCATGCCATTGCCGCGAGTAACGCCGCCGAGTGCCGAAGTCGGTAATGGTGCAGCCCGCATATTCAGGCTGCTTCAATACCGCCAACTTCTCGCGCAAGCGACGCTCGCCTTCGGCGAAGTCCACCGTCCCGGCATGGCGCATCCATACTTCGCTGATGATGGCAAGAATCGGCACTTCAAACAGAATGGTATGCAGCCAAGGGCCTTCGATGGTGAGGTCGATCTCCCCGGGTACCGTGCGGGAGGGCTGCAACTGCACGTGGCGGCGCTGCAACTGGAACAGCTCAAGGAAGTCGACAAAATCCGGCTTGATGTAGCGCAGGCTGCGCAAATGCGCCAACTCCCCGGCGGTAAAGCGCAGGCTGCACAGATGATCGATTTCCGCGCCGATTTCATCAAGATGCCGCGCAAGATCGGCACCTTGTGTGCGGCATTTGAAGCGATATTCGACCTGCGCCCCCGGATAGCGGTGCAACACCGCCTGCATCATGGTGAATTTGTAGAGATCGGTATCAAGCAGTGATTGGATGATCATCGGTCAAGAGTAGCGCGAAATGGCAGACAAGGCTGGCACAATAATGCACCTTTTGTTCAGGAGAGCGCCGATGACCTTCATCCAACGCCTAAAGGCTCGCTGGCAGGCGGCCCATTCCCTGCTCTGCGTCGGGCTGGATCCGGATCCGGCACGCTTTCCCGAACGTTTTGCCTGCGACGAGGACGCCTTGTTCGGCTTCTGCCGCGACATCGTCGATGCCACGGCCGAATACGCCTGCGCCTTCAAGCCGCAAATTGCCTACTTTGCCGCGCACAATGGCGGCGAGCAGGCATTGCAGCGACTGATTGCGCACATCAATGCCCACTACCCGGACATCCCGGTGATTCTCGACAGCAAGCGCGGCGACATCGGCAGCACGGCCGCACAGTACGCCGTCGAGGCCTTCGACCGCTTCGGTGCCGATGCCGTCACCCTCAATCCGTACATGGGGCGCGACAGTGCCGAGCCGTTCCTGCAACGCGCCGAGCGCGGCTGCATCTTTCTCTGCCATACCTCCAACCCCGGCGCGCGCGATTTTCAGGAGCTTGTGATCGACGGCGAACCGCTGTATCAGCATGTCGCCCGCACCATCGCGCAACACTGGAACGGCAACGGCAATTGCGCGCTGGTGCTGGGCGCGACCTTCCCGGAGGAGCTTGGCCGCATCCGCGCCATCGTCGGCGAGATGCCGCTGCTGATTCCGGGTGTCGGTGCGCAGGGCGGCGATGTGGCAGCCGTGCTTGCCCATGGCAAGAGCGCCGATGGCACCGGGCTTGTCATCAATTCCTCGCGCGGCATCCTGTATGCCTCGATGGCGGACGATTACCGCGAAGCTGCCGCCCGCGCCGCGCACGATCTGCGCGATGAGATCAATCGTTATCGTTGAGCCGGTAGCAAGCCACGCCGACCAGACACCAGCCGAGAGCGCCGATCAGGGGGCGCAGTCCCCGCCCGTGGCGGCAAGCCCGCCGTCTGCATGCACAACGCAGCGGCAAGGCAACCGCGACTTGTCTGTCTTTCACGGTGCTCAGCAGCCGCATCCTCTTGGCGCTGGCGATACCACCATCAGCGCACGCCAAGGCCGGCGATGGCACTGATGCGTTCCGGGTCGAAGCCGCCCAAGGCGGCAAAATGCTTGCCGCGGGCGACGTAATCGCGATAGGCACCGAAGCTCGGGGCACCGGGCGAGAGCAGCAGCACGCCCTCGCCTGCGAGCAGGTGCACGGCCTTGTCGGTGGCATCGGCAAGGTCGCTGGCCGCCGCCAGCGCAAAGCCGGCACTGGCCGCAAGCGGTGCCAGCAGCCGATGGATGCGCGGGCCGTTGCTGCCCAGGGTGATGATGCCGTGCGGCGGGCTTTTGCCGATGGCATCGGCAAAAGCCTGCCAATCCAGGCCGCGGTCATGCCCCCCCACCAGCACCACGGTTTTCTCCCCGGCAAACACGTCCAACGCGGCCAGGGTGGCGTGCGGGGTGGTGCTGATGGAGTCGTTCACCCACAGGATGCCGTCGCGGCGGCCGAGGGTTTGCAGGCGGTTGGGCAGGGGCATGAAATCGACCGCCGTGGCCGCCAGCGCCCGTGCATCCAGCCCCATCGCTTCGAGCGCGGTCAGCACCGCGCAAAGATTGCCGCGGTTATGCCGTCCCGGCAGCGGCAGCGGGCGGGTATCGAGCACCGCCACATCGCCCCGATACAGCCAGTCCCCGCGCAGATGCCAGCCTTCGGCATGGCCGTAAAAATGTATTTGCGATTCGGGCAGGTGCAGTTTGCCAAGCTGCGGGTCGGCCGCGTTCAGCACGGCGATGTGCGGGCGGGCGTCATGCAACAGGGCGAGCTTGTCGGCCACATAGCGCGCCTGACTGCCATGCCAGTCCAGATGTTCGGGAAACAGGTTGGTAACGATGGCAAGCTGCGGGCGCACGCCGCTTTCGGCCACGTCGCGGGTCTGGTAGCTGGATAGCTCCACCACCCATTCTTCGGCGCGGGCATCGAGCAATTCCAGCAGCGGCAGGCCGATATTGCCGGCCAATGCCGTGCGCCGGCCGGCGGCACGCAGGAGATGGGCAAGTAAGGCACTGGTGGTGCTCTTGCCCTTGGTGCCGGTCACGCACCAGGTGCGCGCCGCCTCGCCACGTTCGGCAAACCATAGCCCGGTGCCGCCAATGAAGCGGGTACCGCGGCGGGCGGCTTCTTGTGCAGCCTCGCCATAGGGGCTGATGCCGGGGGATTTCACCACCACATCAAAGCGCGCCAGTGCCTCGGCGCTGGCCTCATGCAAAAAATGCAGGTTGGCATCGCCCAGTTGCCGGGCATCGGCGGCTTCTTCCGGGCTGCAAAACAGCGTCAGCGCCTGCTGCGGCAGGCGGCTGCGCAGGGCCTGATGCGCGGCCCGCCCTTCGCGCCCCCAGCCCCAGAGCGCGAGTCGTTTGCCTTCAAGCGTCGAAATCCGCACGCAGGCGCTCCCACAGCAAGGGCGGAATGCGATGTGCACCTTCGGCCTGCAACAACGGGGCCAGAGCCAAATCCTCGCCGTGCAATTGCGGCGCGATTTCGCGGATGAAGCGGCTGACCACGGCATCTTCCTGCCACTCCGGCCGTGCCGCCAATGCCGCCATCGCCGCACGCGATTCGCGGCCTTCGCCGACGCATTCGAACGGCTTGTGTTCGCGGTATTCCATCAGCGCATCGAAGCCGGGAATCTGGCTTTCCTCGTCCAGCAGATTGCGGCCGAAGATGGCGGTCAGGCGCGGCTTGGGCATGAACGGGGCGAGCGCCAGAAACACGAAATGACATTTCGGGCAGACGCCGCACCAGCGGTTGGCCGGGCGCTCGCCGAGAATGTGGAAGTTGCGGTTGCAGCTGGAAAAATGTGCATCGTAGCGGTCGCTGCGGGCGAACTGCCGTGCCACCGCCAGCTCGCTGAAGGGGCGCAGCAGCGAGTAGTAATGCAGATCCTGGCCGATGAAGGCTTCGACATGGGCGCCGAACTCGCGCTCGAATGCCCAGCCCTTCGACCATTGGTGATTGACCTCGCCGGTGCCCTCGATCTGGCTGCCGTGGCTGGCCGAGCGCTCGTTCGAGAACACCACCTGATTGGCACCGACAAGGAGTGCTGCCAGCACCATGATGGCGGAGTTGATGGCCGTCACCGGGATATGCCCGTTCCACGCGCCCTGACGGTTCATCTCGAACAGTGCCGGGGCGATTTGCCGCTCGATGTTGAGGGTGGCAAGGCCGGTATGTTCGGCACAGGCCCGAATCAGCTGCGAGTTGCCGATCCAGGTGACGCAGGGCGCTTGCCCGGCGCGGCGCAGGGCTTCAATCGAAACCAGCGAATCCTTGCCACCACCAATCGCCACCAACGCCCGCTCGGGCAGGCCGAGTGCGGTTGCCGCGGACATCGGCGCGGCCGTTTGCGGGAAACGGATGCGCGCGGACAGATCCAGCCCGTTGCGATAGGCGAACTCGCCCAGCCCGTGCAGATAGATGCTCTCAAGAAGCCGCGCGCTGGCCGCATCCAGCTCAGTGTAGTCCACGCGGATTTCGCCGGGAATGGCCGCCTTGTAATAGCTCACCCCGGCAATCAGATGCAGCAGGGTCAAGGCCCGCTGCACGGCCTCGTGGCGGTTTTCGGGCAGCTGGAACGGCGCACCGGGGATGTGCAGGGTTTCCAGCAACTCCGGGCCATCATCGAAGGCATAGGCCAGTGTGACCTTGCCGCTTGCCGCATCCAGTTCGCGGCGCACGAAACGAAAGACGTTGACCGCATCACGGTCGAATTTGAAGTCAGTCATCGAGAATATCCTCCTGTGGCAGCGCACGCAGGTTGTAGTGGCTTGCCATCACAAATCCATAAGCTCCCGCATCGGCCACCAGCATCACGTCGCCAGCGGCAGTCGCAGCAGGCAGCGGGCGATCAAAACCAAGCACGTCACCGCTTTCGCATATCGGCCCCACCACATCGAACATGACATCACCGGCCTCGTCCAGCCGGCTCAGATTGCGGATGTCATGCCAAGCCTCATACAGCGATGGGCGGATCAGCGCATTCATGCCTGCGTCAAGGCCAACCCGACGGATACCGGCTTTTTCCACCACCTGAGTGGCTCGTGCCAGCAACACGCCGCATTGCGCCACCAGAAAACGTCCCGGCTCGATCACCACGCGATACCGCGGGAAACGTGCCTTGAGTTCAGCCAGTGTCTGGCCCCAAGTAGGCAGGTCGAACTCCGGCGCCTCCGGCAGGTAGGGAATCGGCAGGCCGCCGCCGAGGTTCAGGGTATCCACCGTTTCGAGAGTCTCGGCCAGTTGCGCAAGCTCGGCATGAACCCCGGCCCAGTGCACCGGGGAATCGATCCCGCTGCCCAGATGGGCATGCAGGCCGGTAATGCGCACATCCAGTGCCCGAGCCGTGGTGACAAATTCATCCAGCCGATCCAGCGGCAGGCCGAACTTGGAGGCCGCGCCCCCGGTGACCACTTTCGGATGATGGCCATCGCCGCGCCCCAGATCGATTCGCAGCCAGACCTCGTGGCCGCGGAAAACTTCCGGCGCACGGCGCAACAGCTCAACGTTGTCGATCGTCAAGCGCACACCCAGCTCAAGCGCCTGCGCATATTCCTCAATCGGCGCAAAGCTCGGAGTGAACAACAGATCGGCGGCCACCAGCCCCGGCACATGGGTGAAGGCATGGCGGATTTCCGCCATCGACACGCATTCCAGTCCGAAACCGGCATGATGCAGAGTGCGCAGAATTGCCGGATTGGAGTTGGCCTTGATGGCGAAATAGCGCCGATCGATCGCTTCGATGGCTTGCAGCTTTTCCGCCTGCGCACGCAAAGTGGGCAGGTGGTACACATAGCGGGGAGTCGTCCCCGCCTCTGCCGTCAAGGCCAGCAATGCCTGTTGCCGGGTTTGCCACCAGGCCGGCTGGCGATCGGCGTTGCCGGCATCGATCTGCCGCCAGCTGGCACCAAATACCGCCTGCTCCTGCACCGGCATTGCCCCGCTCTTGATCAATGCTTCGTGGATCTGCGACACCATGCCTTCATCGTCGGCCTCGTCGATGACGAAGGTGAGATTGAGGTCATCCGAGGATTGGGTAATGAGGTGTACGCGTTCACGCCCGAACACCGCCCACACATCCGAGAGCTTGTGCAGCAGCGACCGCATACCCAGCCCGACCAGGGTAATGGCGGTACACGGGGCAATCACCTTCAGCCCGCAGACTTCGGCCAGATCATCGGAAAGCCGGGCGATGACATCGGTAGTTACCAGGTTCTCGCTCGAATCCAGCGACACCGTGACGTTGGTTTCCGAGCAACCGATCAAATCCACCGACAGGCCGTGGCGCTTGAATCGCTCGAAAATATCGGCTAGGAACCCGACCTGCTGCCACATGCCGGTGGACTCCATCGATACCAGCACGATGCCCTTGCGTGCGCTGATGGCCTTCACGCCCTGCACGAAAGTGGCACCGCGCTCAATGCGGGTACCCGGCAATTCGGGGCGGCTGGTATCCAGAATTGCCATCGGCACCCCGGCATCGCGGCAGGGCGCGATCGAGCGCGGATGCAGCACCTTGCCGCCGGTCGTGGCGATTTCCTGTGCTTCGGCATAATCGAGCATCGACAGCAGCCGCGCATCCGGCACTTCGCGCGGATTGGCGCTGAACATGCCGGGCACGTCGGTCCAGATTTCCACCCGCTGCGCCGCAAGACGGGCACCAAAGTAAGCGGCCGAGGTATCCGACCCTCCTCGCCCCAGAATCGCCGTACCTCCATCATCGTGGCGAGCAATGAAACCCTGGGTAATCAACAGGCGGTTGGACTGAGCGGCGAAGCGTGCCTGCCAATCGGCATCCTGCGAGCAATCGCAGTTCACCGCCAGACGACGCGCCCAATCACTCTGGATCGGCATGTCGATCGCATGGAGCCAGTCCCGCGCATCACACCAGCCAAAGTCCAGCCCCTGTGCGGCCAAATAGGCCGCGCCCAACGTCGATGACAGCAGCTCGCCCTGCGCCAGCACTTCCGCCTGCCAGTCCAGCGGGCGCATCTGCGCACGCGGGTCATTGCCGAGCGCCTCCAGCACGGCCAGTCTCTCGCCCAGCACATGCTGGGCATCCAGCCCCAAATCTTCGGCAGCAAAGCGCCGATGACGCTCGACAAGCGCGGCGATGCGTCCGGCAATGTCGTCGCCATTGGCGATGGCCTGCAATTCATTGGTCACGCCCGACAGAGCGGACACCACCACCAGCACCCGGGCATCGCGCGATCGATCGGCACTGATGCGACCGATGTTGTCCCAACGCTCGCGGGACGAAACACTGGTTCCTCCAAACTTCAATACGACCCATGGGGTCGCGCGCGAATCTGTTTTCGACATTGCCTGTACCTTGGCCACTCGTGCATGAATTTTTTATTCTATCAGCTATTTGGAAAAAACTATTCTCTTCCAAATCATGTTTACCCCGCCAGCCCGCGCAAAAGCTCGTTGACCGAGGTCTTGGCGCGGGTTTTCTCGTCCACCTGCTTGACGATGACGGCGCAGTAGAGCGAATGCGAGCCATCGGCGGCTGGCAGCTGGCCGGAGACCACCACGCTGCCGGGGGGAATCACGCCATAGCTGATTTCGCCGGTTTCCCGGTGATAGATGCGGGTGGACTGGCCAAGGAATACCCCCATGCCGATCACGCTGTGATGGCCGACGATGACGCCTTCCACCACTTCCGAGCGTGCGCCGATGAAGCAGTGATCCTCGATGATGGTGGGCGCGGCCTGCAACGGTTCGAGCACGCCACCGATGCCGGCACCGCCGGAGATGTGGCAGTGTTTGCCGACTTGCGCGCAGGAGCCGACCGTGGCCCAGGTATCCACCATGGTGCCTTCGCCGACGTAGGCGCCGATGTTGACGAAGCTCGGCATCAGCACCACACCGCGGCCAAGATGGCAGCCACGGCGGGCAATGGCGCCGGGCACCACGCGCACGCCTTCGCTGCGGAAGGCCTCGGCATCGAAGCCGGCAAAGCGCATCGCCACCTTGTCCCAGTACGGTGCCGGAGCACCGGGCATCACCGCCATTTCATGCGTGCGGAAATACAGCAGCACCGCTTTCTTCAGCCATTCGTTGACCTGCCAGCCCGAAGCGCCGGGTTCGGCCACGCGCGCGCTGCCCGATTCCAGCGCCGCCATGCAGGCATCGACATCGGGAACGAGGGCGGCAAGCTCGGCGGCGGAAAGTTCGGCACGGCGCTCGAAGGCCGCTTCGATGCGCGCGCGCAGGGCAGGATCGGAAAAGCTCATGCGGTTTCTCTTTGCAGGCAATGGACAAGGGCCTGACGCAGATGCGCCTGTCGCGCCGCGTCGAGCGGGCGGTTGTCGGCATCGGTCAGTTGGAACAGGTCTTCGGCGCGTTCGCCGAAAGTGGCGATGCGGGCATCATGCACGCGCATGCCGTGGGCGTGCAGAATCTGCGCGACTTCGGCCAGAAGCCCCGGATAATCGGTGGCCACCAGGCTCATCACCGTGCGCTCGCCAGAGGCGGCCAGGGCAAAGCCTATCTGCACCGGGATGCGGAAATGGCGCAGATGGCGCGGACGCAGGCGGCGCGGTGCGCGGATACGGGCAAGGTCGGCAGCCCCCAGCGCATTCAAGAGGCGCTGGCGGATGTCATCGGCGCATGGTCGCTGGCCGGGGTGGCCGGGCAGCACTTGCAGGGTGTCGAACACTTCGCCGTCGGTACCGTTCAGAAGCCTGGCCTGCAGGATGGCAAGCCCGGCGCGATCGAGCGTGGCGGCAATCGCGGCAAACAG
>JBHADJ010000002.1:0-4186 GCA_041855065.1 Lysobacter sp. | reverse complement strand
TCCAAATCCAGATCACGCATAGCGCCCCTCCGCGCGGAAGCGCATGAAGGCCGCCGCGCCTTCGGCCAAATGCCGCTCCCACGGGTCAAGCGATGTCACCGAAGGCGAGCGGCCACGGTCACGCTTGAACTCCAGCGCCCGCTTGGCAATCACCGGCGCTTCCTCCGGCGTAATCGCCGTGCGCTTGCCGGTAATGGCCGCGGCCACTTGTTTCAGGCTCTCCTCGCTCATGGCCTTGGCCAGAATCGCATACGCCTCGCCGAACGGGTTGATGCGATCGATCAGGTCAACATCCATTTCGCGCACATCCATGGCAAAGCGGCGCACCCCGTCAATCAATGCGGTGTTGAGCGCATCGGTGTCACCGCCCATGCCTGCCCCTGCCGTCAGGCGCTTGCCCTGCTGCACCAGATTCAGCGCGGCGATGGCGTGCTGGCGTACCGGCTCCTGATCGGCCACGTCCAGCTCGGGGTACTTGTCCTTGATGATCTTGCCCATGCGCACCTGGGTCAGCTCCTCAGGCACCAGCTCCTCATCGAACAAGCCACGCTCGATGCTGATCTTGTCCTGCACGAAAGCGGCGATGACCTCGTTCAAATCTTCGCGGCAGATGCGTGCCGCTGCTGCGCTTTTGGGCTCGGCCAGCCCCTTGATCTCGATCTGGTACACCCCGCTTTGCTCGTTGACGCCAACATTGCAACGCTGCGGGTCATAGCCGCCTGCGCCGTAGTCAAAGCCCGGCGTGGGGCCGCTGTCGGTTTTTTTCGGCTTGAACTCGAAGCGCGGCGCCAGCACCTGTTCCATCAGCAAGCTGGCGGCAATCGCCTTCAAAGTGTCGTTGATGGCCTCGGTCACCGCTGCCTCGGCGGCATCCGGCTCGGCAATCAGGTTGGTAAAGCGCGCCCGCGCCTTGCCCGGCGCATCGCGCGTGGCGCGGCCGATGATTTGCACGATTTCGGTCAGGCTGGCGCGATAGCCCACGGTTAGCGCGTGCTCGCACCAAATCCAGTCAAAGCCTTCCTTGGCCATGCCCAGGGCAATGATGATGTCCACATGGTCGCGGTTGTTTTTCTGCGCCGGGTCTTTGAGCGCGGCCGATACGCGCTCGCGCTTGCCTGGCTCGTCATCGACCAAATCGGCAATGCGCAGCACGCGCCCGCTCGGCAATTGCACCTGCTGAAAGCCGGTGGCCGCATCCACACCCTGCCACTTGCCCAGCGCCTCGATGATGTGCTCCACCTCGCGCATCTTGTCCTTGGTGCTCTCGCGCGAATTGACATTGGGGATGTGGATGATGGTTTTTTCTTCCGGGTTCAGCACCTTCAGAATGTCATCCACATACGCGCCGGCATAGAAGTAATAGCCAATGTCCAGCGCTTTCAGATGCTGGTAGCCAGCCAACTGCTCGTAATAGGTATAGGTGACGGTCTCAAATTTGGCCTCATCCACTGGCGCCAGCACCGCCTCGGCGTCGCCGCGGAAATAGCTGCCCGTCATCGCCACGATGTGGGTCTTGCCGCGTGCAATCAACTGCCCCAATTGCGCGCCCAGCTTGTTGTCCGGGTTGGCGGATACGTGGTGAAACTCGTCCACCGCAATCAGCCGGTTGTCGAACGCTTCCACCCCAAATGCATCCACGGCAAAGCGGAAGGTCGCATGCGTGCACACCAGCACCTTGTCCTGGCTTTGCAAAAACGCCCCCAGCGCCTGCACCTTGCCGCCCCCATCGCCACCGGGGGCATTGCACAGGTTCCACCTCGGCTCAACCTGCCAATCGGCCCAAAAGCCATATTTGGACAGCGGCTCGTCGTTGAAGCTCGAACCAATGGAGCGCTCCGGCACCACGATGATGGCCTGCGCAAGTCCCTGGTGGTGCAACTTGTCCAGCGCCACGAACATCAGCGCCCGGCTTTTACCCGAGGCCGGCGGCGATTTAATCAGCAGGTACTGCTCGCCGCGTTTGTTGTAGACCCGCTCCTGCATCGCGCGCATCCCCAAGGCATTGGGCACGGTGGATGCCCCGGTATGGGCGAATTGGACGGAAACGGCGGGGATGTGATGGGCTGTGGTTGAGTTCATGGGGTGCGCGGAAGTCATCAGCGGTTTATGTTACGGAAAGCCATACGGGTGTTCATAGACGCTCATAGACGCTCATAGACGCTCATAGACGCTCATAGACGCTCATGGGACGGAGCCGTATAAAAGGCCCAACGTCGCTCACCATGCTGAACCAGTTTGCCTTCGGCCGCCAGTCGCCTCAGCAGTCTGCTGGCCTGAGACACATCCAGCTGGCACAACTCGGCCGCTTCGCTACGCCGGATTTGGCCGTGGTGGCCTATATGCCCCAAAACCATCTGCTCATGCTGCAGGGTGCTAAACCCCGCCTGCCGGGTATAGGCCACAGGTTTGCCTTCTGCCCGATATACATGCGCCGACAGCGTATAGCTGCGTCCGCGTCCGGTGCCATGTGCCTGCACCAACCCGCTTTCCACCAATTGCTCCAGCGTGTGGCGTGCCTGCGCGGCATCGCGTTGGATTTGACGCGCCAGCGCCTCCGTGCTCAGGCGCTTTTGGGTATGCAAGGCAGACAAGGCAATCAGACTGTCAATCGGCATTTCACGCCCATCCTCATCGTCCTGCTCCAGCACCATGCGCAAAAACGGCAAATCGGCCTCAGTCGTAGCCAACGTCACCGCCACACTATGCTCATTGGTGCGGCTGTAGTCGGGCGCAGGGCGGCCAAAGCGCAACATGCCTCGATAGATTGCGTCCACACCTCGGCCAGAGCGCTCCACGACACCGATGCGTTTCATGGCATCGGCCAAGGCATGGTTGCGCGGTGTCGGCTCAGTCACCAGCAGGTTTTGCAGCGTCACCCCTTCCACCAGGCCGCCGGGGCTGCTTATCGTCAGGCCGCGGTCGTCCAAGCGTACATGCACCGTCCCCAGGCGGTGGTAGTCACGGTGAATCAGGGCATTGGCCACCGCCTCACGAAATGCGCCCATGTCCACCTTGGGCACCGGCACCCGAAAAAGCCCGGCTTGCATTTCCTCTTCCGGGTTGTAGGGGCGAAAGTTGGTTTCCAGCCAATCCAGCGCTTTCAGCAGCGCAAAGCGCTGAAACTCGTTGAACCGCACGGCTTCGCGCTCCAGCACTTGAAACGCAAACTCATGCGTGGGAACCAAATCCTGCAAAGCCGACTCCCGGCCGATGATCAGCAGCCCTGTTAGCGTGGGCACCCGTTGTCCCGCTTCGTTGCGTGTTGTCAAACGCAGCGCGCCATCCAATGCCTCATCGTCCAAGGCAAGCAGCACCTTGTCACCGCCATATCTGCGCACTGCCTGCCGTAACCGCTCGCGTTCTAGCGGGTCAAGGTCATCCAGGCAGGCGCCGGCCACCGCTTGGGCAGATGCATCTTGCAAACCAAAGCGAGCGGCGCGGCTGTGCCGCTCATGCGGCAACAAGGGCACGCACTCAGGTGTGCCGTCGTGTCGCAGGCGGCGGCGTACATAAACCCCGGCTGTGGTCGCCACCTCGCTGGCCGCTTTGCCTACCACTATTCGCGCCACCGGCTGACCTGCCACCGTCAATGCATCCACCGTAACCACCAGCGGCGGCGATGTTCGCGCAGCCACCAAGGCTGGCAACCCGTCCAGCGACTGATGCGCTGGGTGCAGGCCGGTGGGCGTGCCATCATCTTCCACGCCTAGCCACAGCTCACCGCCCTCGCTGTTGGCCAGGCAAACCAGCGCCTGCACCAGCTCGTCATCGGGCAAGCGCTTGCGATCGCTTTTGAACTCCACCGTCAGGCTTTCGGCGGCGGGCAATTCAGACTGTTTCGACTTGCGCTTCATACACTTGCTTCTTTCGTTCTTGAAGTAGATGTAGCCAAGCCTTGAATAGTGGCCTGGTAGTCGGAGCTGAGCGAAAAAAGATCGCGCACCTTTTGATAAAAGCGTTTTTCAGAGGCGCGAATTTCACGGATACGCGCCAGCAGCTCATCAAAATAATCCCAGCCGCCGGGGTTTTTCAGGCGTTCGTCATCCATCACGAAGCCCTTGTGTAGAAACTCTTTCAGGTGGGTGCTGGCCCACTGGCGAAATTGCACGCCGCGCGGTGAGCGTACCCGGTAGCCAATGGCCAGAATCAGGTCGAGGTTGTAGTAGGTCAGCTTGCGCTTGACCTG
>JBHADJ010000001.1:0-8477 GCA_041855065.1 Lysobacter sp. | reverse complement strand
GCCGCACCGGTGATCATGTTCTTCACGTAGTCGGCGTGGCCGGGGCAGTCCACGTGCGCATAGTGACGGGTCGGGGACTCGTATTCCACGTGCGCGGTCGAGATGGTGATGCCGCGGGCCTTTTCTTCCGGCGCCGCATCGATCGAGGAGTAATCCTTGAAGTCACCGCCGAAACGCTCGGCACCGACCTTGGTCAGGGCAGCCGTCAGCGTGGTCTTGCCGTGGTCAACGTGACCGATCGTGCCCACGTTGACGTGGGGCTTGGTGCGTTCAAACTTTTCTTTTGCCATTGCAGTAAATCCTTGAAGGGAAAGAGTTGGGGGTCAAGGCCGGCACTATTGTACCGGCCTTTGCGTCATCAGGCCTTCTTCATCGCCGCTTCGGCGATGTTGGCCGGGGCTTCGGCGTAGTGGTCGAACTCCATGGTGAAGGTCGCGCGACCTTGCGACATCGAGCGCAGGCTGGTGGCGTAGCCGAACATTTCGCCCAGCGGGATCATCGCGTTGATGATCTTGCCCGAGGGGCTGTCATCCTGACCTTGCAGGATGCCGCGGCGGCGGCTCACGTCGCCCATCACGTCACCGAGGTAGTCTTCCGGGGTGACGATTTCGACCTTCATGATCGGCTCGAGCAGCACCGGGCTGGCCTTGTGGAAGCCTTCCTTGAAGCCCATGGAGCCGGCGATCTTGAACGCCATTTCCGAGGAGTCGACTTCGTGGTAGGAGCCGTCCACCAAGCGCACCTTCACGTCGACGATCGGGTAGCCGGCGAGGATACCGTTGGCCATGGCCTCCTGAATGCCCTTGTCCACGGCCGGGATGTATTCCTTCGGCACCACGCCGCCGACGATGGCGTTTTCGAACACGTAACCGGCACCCGGTTCCTGCGGTTCGATTTCGAGCCAGACGTGACCGAACTGACCCTTACCACCGGACTGGCGCACGAACTTGCCTTCGGACTTGACCGGCTTGCGGATGGTTTCGCGATAGGCCACCTGCGGCTTGCCGACGTTGGCTTCGACGTTGAATTCACGCTTCAGGCGGTCAACGATGATGTCAAGGTGCAGCTCGCCCATGCCTGCGATGATGGTCTGGCCGGATTCTTCGTCGGTACGCACACGGAAGGACGGGTCTTCCTGCGCCAGACGGCCGAGGGCGATGCCCATCTTTTCCTGATCCGACTTGGTCTTGGGTTCGACCGCCATCGAGATCACCGGCTCCGGGAAGCTCATGCGTTCGAGCACGATCGGCGCATCCTGGGCACACAGGGTGTCACCGGTGGTGACGTCCTTGAGGCCCACGGCAGCGGCGATGTCGCCAGCCAGCACTTCCTTGATTTCGTCGCGCTGGTTGGAGTGCATCTGCAACAGACGGCCGATGCGTTCCTTCTTGCCCTTGACCGAGTTCAGCACCTGATCACCGGCATTGAGCACGCCCGAGTACACGCGGAAGAAGGTCAGCGAGCCGACGAACGGGTCGGTCATGATCTTGAACGCCAGCGCCGAGAACGGAGCCTTGTCGCTGGATTCGCGGGTCAGTTCCTTTTCTTCGTCGTCCACGTCCACGCCCTTTACCGGCGGCACGTCCACCGGCGAAGGCAGCAGCTTGATGACGCCATCGAGCATCGCCTGCACGCCCTTGTTCTTGAAGGCCGAGCCGCAGAACATCGGCACGATTTCAGTCTTCAGGGTGCGCTCGCGCAGCGCCTTGACGATTTCTTCCTCGGTCAGCTCTTCGCCGCCCAGGTACTTGTCCATCAGCTCTTCGCTGGCTTCGGCGGCGGTTTCCACCATGAAGCTGCGGGCTTCTTCGGCCTGCTCGACCAGTTCGGCCGGGATGTCGCGCAGCTCGAACACCATGCCCTGGCTGGCGCTGTCCCAGTAGATGGCCTTCATGCGCAAGAGGTCGACCACGCCTTCAAAGCCGTCTTCGGCACCGATCGGCACCTGCATCGGCACCGGGGTGGCACCCAGGCGGGTCTTCAGCTGGTCACGCACCTTGAAGAAGTTGGCACCGGTACGGTCCATCTTGTTGACGAAGGCGATGCGCGGCACGTGGTACTTGTTGGCCTGACGCCACACGGTTTCCGACTGCGGCTGCACGCCGCCGACGGCACACAGCACGAACACGGCACCGTCGAGCACGCGCAGCGAGCGCTCCACTTCGATGGTGAAGTCCACGTGCCCGGGGGTGTCGATGATGTTGAAGCGGTGTTCCGGGAAGGATTTGTCCATGCCCTTCCAGAACGCGGTGGTGGCGGCCGACTGGATGGTGATGCCGCGCTCCTGTTCCTGTTCCATCCAGTCCATGGTGGCGGCACCATCATGCACTTCACCGAGCTTGTGGCTCTTGCCGGTGTAGAACAGGATGCGCTCGGACGTGGTGGTCTTGCCGGCATCGATGTGAGCCATGATGCCGAAGTTGCGATAACGCTCGATGGGAGTGGTACGGGCCACGGTCGTCTCTCTTTGTTTGCTTGTTTTGCCCGGAAAACCGGGCTTTCAGATGGCCGGACGCCGCCCTTGCAGGCGGCATCCGGGTGAATACGCGGCGTACGGGGTGTTCGGGTACGCCGCGGCGCACTCACCGGCAGATGCCGATGCTTGCTGCCGCCGTTACCAGCGGAAGTGGGCGAAGGCCTTGTTGGCTTCGGCCATGCGGTGGGTTTCTTCGCGCTTCTTGATGGCGCCGCCGCGGTTTTCCGAGGCGTCCAGCAGTTCGGCGGCGAGTTTGCGCGGCATCGAGTTTTCACCGCGCTTGCGGGCCGATTCGATCAACCAGCGCATTGCCAGGGCCATGCGGCGGGAAGCACGCACTTCCACCGGCACCTGATAGGTGGCACCGCCGACGCGGCGGGATTTCACTTCCACCGTCGGAGCGACGTTGCCCAGCGCCTTTTCAACCAGCTCCAGCGGGTTGTCGTTCTTCTGGCCGATGACATCCATCGCGCCGTAAACGATCTTCTCGGCGACCGACTTCTTGCCGCTCAGCATCACCATGTTGATGAAGCGGGCGATGGTTTCGCTGCCGTGCTTGGGATCGGGCAGCACCGAGCGCTGCGGGGTATTGCCTTTGCGGGACATGGGTTTCTTTTCTCGTGTATCAATGCGTCTTGGACGCGGTGAGCATCAAAGGATGCAAAAGGTGCGGCAAGTGCCGCAGCCACGAAATCACTTCGGACGCTTGGCGCCGTACTTGGAACGACGCTGGCGACGCTTGGCGACGCCGGCGGCGTCGAGCGAGCCGCGCACGGTGTGGTAGCGCACACCCGGCAGGTCCTTCACACGGCCGCCGCGGATCAGCACCACGCTGTGTTCCTGCAGGTTGTGGCCTTCACCGCCGATGTAGGAGATGACTTCGTAGCCATTGGTCAGGCGCACCTTGGCGACCTTGCGCATGGCCGAGTTCGGCTTCTTCGGGGTGGTGGTGTAAACGCGGGTGCACACGCCGCGACGCTGCGGGCAGTTCTGCAGTGCAGGCGAAGTGCTCTTGTAGGTTTCAGGGCTGCGCGGCTTGCGCACGAGCTGATTGATGGTTGCCATGCTTTTCCAGATAACTCTTGGCCTTGCGGCCTTGGGATTGAACGCCCTCGCAGTTGCGAGAGAAGAAAAAACCAAAGCTCGCGCAGGGCATTGCCCACGCAAGCAAACTGATGTGCATGCACCCGTGCGAGCACGACTTGCATGCGACCCCGCGCATCCTTGTGCCGAATACGAAGCACTACCTTGTCCTTCATTTCGGGATCTGGGCAGCCAAGGCCGCCAAAAACGGGTGGACTATAGCGCGGAAGAAACCGCAGTGCAAGTGCCGGACATCATTTGCCTGCGCGAGTAGCGATGTTGGACAACTTGCTGCCCAGCCATGCGCAGGGAAGATAGGCCAGCAGCAGGTCGCAGGCGATGAACCAGGTCGGTGCAGGGATCATCCGGGCAGCGAGAAAGCCGCCCATCAGAAAGAAGCCGCCGACTATGAGTGCTGCTCGATGCCGGTTTGTTCGAGCCATGGCACCGGCGATAAAGGCACCGGACAGCGTGCCCAGGGCGTGCGCCAGAAACGGAAACAGAAAGTGCAGTGGGCGAAGCTGCGGCAGTGCCGCGCGGATGCCGTCAGCCGTGCGCATGTCCGCCCCGGCAGGTGGTGCAATAAGCTGGTTGCCAAGGGCAAGCAGCCCCATGTTGACGATGCTGCCGATGACAAGTCCGGCAATGAGGCTTGCGAAAAAGCCCAGCATGGCGTGCGGTTGTTTCGCTTTCGGTGTTGTGCTTTCGTGCGGGTCTGGCATGCGGGCTTTCTTTCTTTATCGGGGCTTGTCCATCGTGGACTCATGCAGGCACGAGTCGCGGGTGCTTCAGGTTTCCCAGCGTGTGTTCGCCAAGGCATGTGTGGCGTTGGACGATCACTTGCAGGTGGGCTTGATTCTGGATGGGCAGCAATGGATTCGCAAGAAATCGGCAGCTGTCAAAGGGCAACAGATCTTTGCTTGAGAGTTGATCGTCTCGCGCACCTCATGATGGCAAGAGCGCTTAACCGTGGATGTGTGGTGTCTGCGCTGCATCGCACAGGGCTTGCAACTCGTCGGCGTCGAAGCCGGCCAAGAGGCGAGCTTCCATGTTGAAGGGGCCGTGCAGTACGCCGCTGGCGTACTCGTGCAAAAGCTCGCGAAAGCGGGCGCGTGGCTCGACGCCGGCGCGCTCGCAATACCAGCGATACCAGCGCGAGCCGGCAGCGACGTGGGCGATTTCCTCGGCCAGAATGATTTTGAGACAGGCGGCGGTTTCGCCATCGCCCAGACTTTCGAGCTTGTCGATCATCGCCGGGGTGACATCCAGCCCGCGTGCTTCGAGCACGCGCGGCACCAGTGCCATGCGGGCGAGGCCATCATGTGCGGTTTTTTCGGCCATCTGCCACAGGCCGTTGTGGGCATCGAAATCACCATAGTCGTGGCCGAGGCTTTGCAGGCGCTCGCGCATCATCACGAAATGCCGGGCCTCGTCATCGGCGACGCGAATCCAGTCGGCATAGAAGGCTTCCGGCAGGCCGCGAAAGCGATAGACGGCATCACAAGCCAGATCAATCGCGTTGAACTCGATATGTGCCACCGCGTGAATGAAAGCCGCGCGGCCGGCTGCTGAGCCAAAGCCGCGCCTTGGCAAATCCCGCGGGTGCACCAGCCGGGGACGGGCCGGGCGTCCCGGCATGCGGATGGGGGCAGGGGGCGGGGCGTTTTGTGGCAGGGCAAGTTCCCCGGCAAAAAAGGCTGCCGCCATCGCCCGGGCAGCGGCGGGTTTATCGTCCACAGTGGTTACGGCAAGCACCGCAGCCGCCGCCTCAAACAGGCTTGACATGGGGGATTTTCCGGCGTAGAAGAGAGAGCGCACGTGCAATGGGGAGTAGTGCCATGCGTATTGTAATGGCCTTGTTTTTGGCGTGTGTTGCCTATCTGCCAACAAAGGTTTCTGCCTTTGCGTGGGATGCCGGTCGCCTGCTTTCCATCGGCAGGGGTATCCCGAAAACTGACTGGATAATCTGGATGCCTGCTCCCGTAGCCAGTGGAGGCGGTGGTCAAATCGCAAAACGGAGCTCTGCGGTGCACGGTTCGCGCCATTGATTAAAATAGGGGCAGCAGACATGAAAAGAAAAATTCTTTTGACGTTGCTTTTTCTGGCAACCTTGGCAATTGGCGCGTTCGGTGGTGTGATGGGCATGCTTTGGGCGACGCTCGAAGTACGCGGTGATGTCGCGGATGTGCATCTTCACTACATGGAAAAATATGCGCTGTATTTGGACAAGGTGCCGCCGTCTCCCGCCGTGTGCGAGGATATCCGCAAATGGGTCTCCCACGACCTTGCCATGAGCACGATATCGGTCATTCGGTATTACGATACCTTTGCCATTGATGGCAGCCGCGAGCGCCTGCATCGGTTGGCAGAGAAAAAGCTGAATGAAGAAATGTTTCGTTGTGCCGGTACATCAGACCCGTTGATTGGGCTTAGCTGGAAATACGCCCAATGCTTGGCACACACACGTCCAGAGAGCCAGGAGCTGAAAGCCTGCCTTGACCAGGCAGCAACCGAGTACGAAACCGTGACCAAATCCGCGCAAACCGGTGGCTGAAGCAGCGCCGCCACGCAGGATGCCAGATGTTCCACACTACGCCGGGGTTCAGCCCCGGCGTTTTTGTTTGGCCTCGTCTGAGCGCAGGGCCTTGGGCGTCCCGGCATGCGGATGGGGGCAGGGGGCGGGCGTTTTGTGGCAGGGCAAGTTCCCCGGCAAAAAAGCTGCCGCCATCGCCCGTGCCGCGGCGGGTTTATCGTCCATAGTGGGTGCGGCAAGCACCGCAGCGGCTGCCTCAAACAGGTTTGACATGGGGAATTTTCCGGCGTAGAAAATGGAGCGCACTCACAATGGAGGGTAGTGTCATGCGCATTGTATTGTTCCTGGCCTGCGTTGCTTGCCTGCCAACAAAGGCTTCTGCCTTTGTCTGGAATACCGGTCGCTTGTCTTCCATCGATACGGACACCCCGCAAACGGGCTGGATAAGCTGGACGCCTACTCCCGTAGCCAGTGGGGGCGGTGGTCAAAGTGTTACATGCGCATCGCAAAACGGAGTTCTGCGGTGCACGGTTCGCGCTCATTAAGGCGGGGAGAGTTGTCATGAAACGGGGGCTTCTCTTTTCCCTGCTGTTTTTGCTCACCTTTGTCGGCGGACTTGCCTGTGGGGCGTTTGGCGTTTACCGGATGATCAACCTCACGCGTGGCAATTTTGGTGATGTATATATCTGGCAGACAGAAAAATATGCAGCCTATCTTGAGGGCGTGCCTGCGGCCCCGGCACCGTGTGATCCGATGCGCCGTTGGGTATCAAGTGACTTCGTATCCGGTTTGCTTGCGGCGGCACCTGCGGAGAAAGCCACGAGCATTGCGGGCAACCGCGAGCGCTTGCACAGATTGGCCAGGGATAAAATTAACGACGAAATGTTCCGTTGTGCCTGGCATGATCCGGAAGTGGTTGAGTTAAGCCGCCAATATGTGCAGTGCTTGGCGAAAAACGCTCCGGCCACTGTGCAGTTGCAGGCTTGCCTGGATAGTGTACAGGCGGCCTATAAGCCACCGAATATTCCAGGGATGCATGAGGCGGGCAATGGGCAATGATGGCCAGTAGGCAGGACTGCAGCAAATGGCCGGGCTGAATAATCAGCCCCGGCGTTTTTGTTTGGCCTCATCTGAGCGCAGGGCCTTGATGGCTTCGAAATAGCCCGCTTCCACGCCGGTGACGTATTCGCCGGAGAAGCAGGAGGTATCAAAGCGCATGCCGGGGTGTTTGGGGCCAGCCACGGCGGTTTCGAGGTCGGCCAGGTCTTGATAGATCAGCCAGTCGCAGCCGATCAGTTTTTCCACTTCCGCAATGCTGCGCCCATGCGCAATCAGCTCCTCGCGGGTGGGCATGTCGATGCCGTAGATGTTCGGGTAGCGCACCGGCGGCGCGGCGGAGGCGAGATAGACTTTCTTCGCCCCGGCATCGCGTGCCATCTGCACGATTTGCTGGCTGGTGGTACCGCGCACGATGGAATCGTCCACCAGCAGCACCACGCGGTTGCGGAACTCCAGCGGAATCGGGTTCAACTTGCGGCGCACCGATTTGGCGCGCTCGCCCTGTCCCGGCATGATGAAGGTGCGACCCACATAGCGGTTCTTGATGAAGCCTTCGCGATATTTCACGCCGAGTACGTTGGCCAGCTCCAGCGCGGCATCGCGGCTGGTATCGGGAATCGGGATGACCGTGTCGATGTCGTGATCGGGACGCTCGCGCAGGATTTTCTCGCCCAGCGCCACGCCCATGCGCATGCGCGCCTTGTGCACCGAGATGTTGTCGATCATCGAGTCGGGGCGGGCGAAATACACATGCTCGAAGATGCACGGGCGCGGCAGCACTTCGGCGGCGACGCGGCGTGCGTGCAGGTGGCCGTCGGGCGTGAGCACGATGGCTTCGCCCGGCTCGACATCGCGCACGCGCTCGAAACCGGTCAAGTCCAGCGCCACCGATTCGGAAGCCAGTGCATATTCCACACCCTCATCGGTTTCGCGCTTGCCGAGCACCAGCGGACGGATGGCATTGGGATCGCGGAAGGCGACCAGGCCCAGCCCCATCACCATGGTGATGACGGCAAAACCGCCCCGGGCGCGGCGCATCACACCGGCCACGGCGGCGAAGGCGGCCTCGGCATCCAGTGCGTGCTGCTGTGCCAGCTCGTGCGCAAAGACGTTGAGCAGGACTTCGGAATCGGACTGGGTATTGACGCTGCGTCGATCCTGTTCGAACACCTCGCGCCGCAGCGCCTCGGTATTGATGAGGTTGCCGTTGTGCACCAGCGCAAGGCCGTAGGGCGAGTTGACGTAGAACGGTTGTGCCTCGTCACTGCCTTCGCTGCCGGCGGTGGGATAGCGGCAGTGGGCGATGCCCATGTTGCCGAACAGGCG